>DATJVT010000001.1:0-24014 GCA_035501695.1 Terriglobia bacterium
CTGGTAAATAACCGTCAGGGGAGACGTCAGTTCTTCCGCCCTGCGCACTGCGGCGGCGTCCTGCCAGGTGCCGGAGTGGGGAACCAGTTCCATCCGAAATGTCTGGATGCCCTGGTCCTGCCAGATATACTCGCCGTTGGGCTCAATCCTGCGCGGTTGATGCTGCGCGTAAGCGGCGCCCCGTACAATTGAAATCCGCAGGTCGTTATCCTGCACGCTGTATCCATACTTGGCGTCGTTCAGCACCGTAAGCCCATAGGTTTTGCCGTTTCTCGCCCCGGAAACGTCCACCCATCTCTGCCCCGGGTCCTCGTGGCCGTTCGCCTGGCGTACCTTGAATCCATAGGCGATTTCATAAGTGGGCACGGGGTTCTCCACGTCCACGGGGAAGGAGAACTTCAGGATCTTCTGGCGCTCGTGCCAGTCCAGCGATACGTTGGCATCCAGGCTGCGCGCGCCCGCGTAAAGCACCCAGTCCGTGGTCATCGAGGAAGTGCCATAGGCCGTCCGCACCCGCAACGTGGCGCGCACCGGACCGTTCTCCAGGACGCGGAAGCTGGCGCCGCCGAAGGCACCGATCTCTTTGGTGTAAGACACCACATCGTGGCTCCACGTATCGCTGGGATCGTCGATGACCACTCCGCGTGCGCCTGCGTCCCCGCGAAATACCTCTTCCCCGGCATCCTTGTCATAGAGGGAGAGGGTCCCGTCGTCGCCGATGGTTACTCGCAGGTGCTCATTCTCCAGCCTTCTTTCAGTAGCGTGCACGGAGGAGACAGGCGGGGCGGAAGCTTGCGCCTTGCGCAACCGGAATTGCCGGTAACCGAAGGGCGGAATTGTCGCCTGAAATACCAAGCCCTTGCGATTCCCCGCCACGCTCTGCCCCGCTACCCACTGGTGCGGGACCGCATTGCCTTTTTCGTCCTCCAGGCGGGAATTGCTCGACCTGTCGTCTTCATTGTTAAATCCCCAGCCCAAATCGTATTGGACCTTCAATTCGGCCGGCCAGGCATGGGGGTTGAAAACCACCAGGTATTCGGAAGCAGGGTCAGTGGCGGGGACCTGCCAGGCGATCTTCGCCGCGGCGCGATAAATGGCTTGATCTGCCACCTCCTTGGCAAACCCGTAGGCGTTGTGTGAAACGACATACTGCTCGGGAATCGCGGTGCCCGCCATACTATCGTGGAATTGCATCAGAAGGACTTTCTTCCACGCTGTTGCGAAATCGGCCTTGGGATAGGGGAAACCTGCCAGCACGTTGGCCAACGCAGCCATCTTCTCACCGGTCGCCAGCGCCATTTCCGTTGTGCGGTTGTCTTTCTTAATCGCTGAGACCGCGGTGTAGCAGCCCACGGAGTGATGCTGCAGATCGTCGTCCACTACGGGATACTCGGGGGAAGTAGCGCCGGCCTTGAGGCCGGCATGTGCCGGGCGAAAGCCCGGCGCTACATCGTCGAAATACTGGTCAGGCGTGCTGAAAAGAATCTGGGGCGCGCCCGGCTGCTTACGTGCATCCAAAATCAAATTGATGGTTTCCTTGGCGGGCCCTCCCCCATGGTCCCCGGCGCCATAAAAGAGCATCATGTTATTGGTAGGCTCATGCAGTTGCGTGACGTAATCGTGCATCCGCTCCTGAACCTCCGCCGTAAATCCATAGCTCCAGGGAATGCGATAAGTGAGGATGCGCGTTCCGTCCGCCCCCTGCCACCAGAAAACATCGGCGGGCAACGGCTTCTCATGCGCGGCGGGCCGCATGAACACGTAACCATGCAGTCCCTGAAGTTTCAGAATCTGGGGCAGCGTGCCCGTGTGGCCGAAGGAGTCTGGGTTGTAACCGATCCGGGCCCGGCGGCCCACCGACTGTTGGAAGATGCGCTGGCCATAGAGTCCCTGGCGGATCAGAGACTCGCCGTTGGGGACGTTGACGTCAGGTTCGACCATCCAACCGCCCACCACGTCCCAGCGCCCCTCCGCGACGCGCTTGCGTATTTCCGCCAGCATAGCGGGGTCGGCGGAGGCCGCCCATTCGTACAGGATGGCGGAGCTGGCGGTGAACTTGAAATCGGGATATTCGTTCATGCGGTCCAGGGCTGCGCGGAAAGTGCTTAGCCCCACCGTCATGGCTTCGGGCCAGGGCCAGAGCCAGGGGATGTCAATATGGGCATTCCCGATCATGTAGAGTTTGTGCTGCGAAGCGTCCGGGGGCCAGGGAGCGGATCCCTGCCCCGCCAGGTTTCTCGCCGCCAGGGCGAAGGAGAAGATCATTCCTGCCACGACCAGAGAACGGACGGCACGCGAAGACATAGCCACTACTCCCGCCAAGAAGGTGCTTGCCACGGATGGACACGGCCCGACCCAGATCCCAACCGATCTCTGATCCGTGTTTGTCCAGTCAAACCCGTGGCCGTCTTGATTAGCACTTCTCGGATAGCGGGTCAACCAGCAATTCCGCTGCGATGCCCGGCAACGCCGCAAGAAGCCGCGGTACTCCAAAAACCGGTACTGTCCTAGTGTGGGCGTAACGCCGCCATCTTGGCGGCTCCTGTGCCGGCTGGAAGCCGGCGCTACGGCCCAAACCAGGACAGTACCTAAAAACCACTGGCTTTGGCCCGCAAAGTTCTGTAATCTTCCCTTCGGACGCGTCGGCGTCCAGGGGCTTCTATGCGGAAACTAGACGGCCGGGTAGCTCTGCTGATTATCCTGCTCGGCACCACGTTTCTGGGGTTACCGGCAATCCCCGGCGGCGCCAACCCCGTGGTTCGCCATATCGAACTGGCGGAGGACTTTTCCTCCGGACTGCTCGACCGCTGGCAATTCCCCTACCCGGAAGACTGGGTCATCAAATCGGAAGGCCCGCTGCACTTCCTCCACATGCTGCGGAACCGCGAGCCGCTGGTGCCGCGCCGGCCCGTGCAATTCGCCCGCCTCAAGGGGATCAATGTGGGCAGTTTCACTTTTCAGGCCCAACTCCGCCGTGAGGGCCGCTCCCTGCTGATGGTCTTTAATTACGTGGACGACCTGCACTTCTACTACACGCACCTTTCCGTGGACTCGGGCGCCAAGGTGGAAGTACACAATGGAATATTCATTGTAGATGGAGGGCCGCGCCGCCGTATTGCCGGCACTGAAGCCGCACCGGTGCTGCCGGACCAGAGCTGGCACAAGGTTCGGGTACAGCGCGACATCCACTCCGGAACCATCGAGGTTTTTGCGGACGCGGAGACGGAGCCGCGATTCAAGGTGATCGACCGCACCTTCAACTGCGGCCAAGTCGGTCTGGGGTCGTTTGACGAAACCGGCGATTTTGCGGACGTCCGCCTTGCTTCCGATGACGCCGGCTGCCAGCCGGGGGCCGTGCTTCGGCCGGCTAATGCCCAGTAATGTCCGGGCAATGCTGAGTGAGACTGCTAAGAACCCAAGGACTGGATTCGAGGAACAACGGTATTTCGGGTCAGGGGCTGGACGGTGCGCAATCGCGCTCGCCAGAACCCAATCCCCAGACCCCAGTACCTACTGAGAGGAGTTGTCATGAGCCAAGACTTTTCGCGACGCAAGTTCCTGGGAAGCCTGGCCGTGGGAGGCGCAGCGGGCGCCAATCTGACCTGGCTTGCGAACCTGGCATCCGCCGCCGAAGGAACCTTACCGCACCGCACTCTCGGCCAGACTGGCGCCAAGGTTTCCATTCTCGCTTTTGGTTGCGGCAGCCGCTTCCTGATGTACAAGGATGAGGACAAGGCGCTGCAAGTACTGAACCACGCCATCGACCTGGGCATCGACTACCTCGACTCGGCTTACGCTTACGGCGACGGCTTAAGCGAAACACGGGTCGGCAAAGTCATGGCCACGCGCCGTAAAGAAGTGTGGCTGGCGACCAAGATTCCGGACCGCACGCGCGATGCTTTCAGGGAGCGGCTCGACGGCTGCCTGAAACGGCTGCAGACCGACCACGTTGACCTGCTTCACATCCACAGTCTCGGCAAGCCTGAGGACTTGGCCAAGATTGAAGCTCCCGACGGCGCCTTGAAGGGACTGTTGGAAGCCAAAGAACAAAAGATGGCCCGCTTTATCGGCATGACCAGCCACACTGACGGTTCCGTGATGGCGCAGGCCATCGAGCGGCATCCGCTCGACTGTGTGCAGATGGCTCTGAATCCCTCCGGCAACGGCGGCTTTGAAACCACCGCCCTCGTTGCTGCCAATAAGAAAAACCTGGGCGTGATCGCCATGAAGGTCTTCGGCCAGGAGCACCTGATCGGCACCGAGCCCGGCACCACCGACCCGGTTTCCCTGATGCGATTCGCCCTGAGCCTGCCGGTAACCACCGCCGTCTCTGGCATGCCCCAGGTGGAAATGCTGGAGCACAACGTGGCACTGGGCCGGACTTTCACGCCCTTCAGTGACGCGGAAATGGCGCGCCTGCGCGCGGAACTCTCCGTCTCACGCTCCATGCTGGAAAAGAAGCTGGTCGGGCACGTCGACGGCCCCACGAATCATCCTGATTTGTGCTGGGTATAGGCAAGAATGAGACGCCCTCCGCACCGCGGGCGTGGTGAATTACACCATCCTGCCGATCTTAGGGTTCGCGGGGTGCTTCTCCTGATCTTTGATCTGGAGAAGCACCTCATGAGCGGCTTCACACATAAGTGAGTGTTCACCGGGTCTTCATAATCCAGACAAAAACCCCCACCCCGACTCCCCTCCCCCTCTTCCCTCCCCCCGGGGAGAGGGAAGAGGAGAGAAGAGGTGATAGGGTGAGGGGTTTCTTCCCGGCGGCGGACATTCCACTTTGAGCGGCTAGCCACCGCAAAGCCTCCGGCTTGGCTGGAGGCTGATTACAGTGGAGGCGCGCGATGCGTCATATCCTTATAGCTCTGCTTTTGCTTATTCCCTTCCCCTCGGCGGCCCAAGACGCCGCCACGAGCCCGCTCGACCCGCTGGGATTTCCCCGCCTCAAAAGCTTCTCCGCCTACCGCTCTTCCAGCAACAACCTCTACAAGGACAGCAACGACGATTGCAAGCACCCCATTGCGGGCGAAACCATTGTCCTGGCAGACCTGCAAGGGCCGGGCATCGTCACCCACATCTGGGTGACGGTAGCCGACAATGAATACGGCTGGCCGCGGCTGGCACGGCTGCGCGTTTACTACGACGGCCACAAGACCCCCAGTGTGGATGCGGCGCTGGGCGACTTCTTCGGCGTCGGACATGGTTACGAACGCGATCTCAACTCATTGATGATTCGCAACGCCTCCTACGGCCGGGCTCGCAACAGCTATTGGCCCATGCCCTTCCGGAAATCCATAAAGATTACCCTCACCAATGAGGGCATGCGCCGCATGACCAGCCTCTACTATCACGTGGATTGGCAGAAGCACGAGTCGCTGCCCGAAGACATCGGCTATTTGCACGCCTATTACCGGCAGGCAAACCCGCCTCCCGCCGGAAAGAACTACACCATACTTGACATTCGCGGAACGGGTCACTACGCAGGCACCGTACTGAACATTATCCAGACCCAGGTCGGCTGGTTCGGCGAGGGCGACGACATGTTCTATGTGGACGGTGAAAGAGCCCCCCACATCGAGGGCACAGGTTCGGAGGACTACTTCAACGATGCCTGGGGGCTGCGCGTATCGGACGGTCCCTGGACGGGCATTCCAGTGGCGGAGGGCGAAGGAGTGGGGGCCCGCCTGACAGGCTACCGCTGGCATGTGCCCGATCCCGTGCCCTTCACCAAGTCCCTGCGCGTGGAAATCGAGCACGCCGGATGGACCTACAATGCCGGCGGCAAGGCGCGCTCGGGGTTCGAGGAGCGGCCTGATTACTTCTCCAGCGTGGCGTTGTGGTACCAGAAGGGAGTGAATGAAGACTTGCCGGAACCGCCGTATGGTTACGCCCGTTTGCCGCTCGGCGATGCTGAGCAAATCGAAGTGGAAAACTCCATCAAGGATGTAACCGTGGAAAAGGGCGAAGTCTCCGTGCAGAAGGAGGTCTTCTGGTCAAAAGACCTGCTGTTTTTCAAAGCGCGCGACAAGGGGGCAAAAGTGAACATTCCCGTCGACGTGCCGCGCGACGGCCGCTACGAGGTCATCGCACAAGTAGCCCAGTCGCCCGACTACGGCGATTACGTCGCGACCCTTGACGGGAAGCTCACCAACTCCACCACCCTCACCTGGGGGCCGCTGGACGTCCTGCCGCCGGAAGCCGAGGTGCTGCACAACTACCAGCCGGAAACCTACGTGGCCGTTGACCGCCGACTCGGCTGGCACAACCTGACCAAGGGCCGCCATATCATCACCTTTACTTGCGTGGGGAAAGATCCGCTCTCAAGCGGGTACAACCTGGGCGTCGATGACGTCGTCCTTTCCGAGGTCAAGGACCAGCCGGTGGAACTGCCCGCTGGAAGTACGACGGGCGCCACACCAGCGGCGCCGACTACGGCGGCCGTTTATCGCGGCCAGGCGCTGGACCACTACGTTGGCCTGCTGCGAAAGACGACGGGCGGCGATCAAGCTGCCGTTATTCGCTCCGTGGGAGCATTTGGAGCAGACGCTGCACCGGCCGTAGAGAAGTTGGCGGGTTTCCTCCCTGATTCGGATTCGGATGTGCGAGGCGCGGCTGCCCTGGCGCTCTCCGAGATAGGCCCTCCAGCAGCACCCGCCGCGCCGCAAGTGGCCAGGCTCCTCAAAGACCCGGACCCACAAGTAAGGGGTTATGCTGCCCTGGCCTTACGCGAAATGGGGAGAAGAGCCGCCCCGGCTATTCCAGACCTCTGCGCGGCGCTCCAGGACCCGGCACCTTCCGTTCGCATGACCGCCGCCTCCGCCCTGGGCAGCATGGGCACAACCGCCGATTCCGCCGTGCCGGCCCTGATCGCGGAACTCGAAGCTTCCAACGGATCGGAGATCTCCGGCGACGACGTTCAAGTGATGCGGAACATCTGCTACGCGCTTGCGGACATCGGCCCCGGCGCTCGGAGCGCCATCCCGGCCCTGGAAAAGGTCCAACACCTGCGCGTCAAATACATCGCCCAGGAGGCCGTCAATAAGATCGAGGGCCACCCGTCGCCGACTTGGCACTGAGCGGGCTCCTACTCAAGCACCTGCACCGTCACCCCCGACGCATTTCCCTTTCCGCGATAAACCCGCTGTGTCGCCTTCTTGAAATCCTCGGGTTTGGCGTCGGGGATATTCACGAACGTCTGGGGGTTGCGGTCGATCAGGGGGAACCACGTACTCTGCACCTGAATCATGATGCGGTGGTTGCGGCGGAAGGTGTGGTTGATGTCCGGCGCCGTAAAGTTCACTCCTTCAACCTGGCCGGGAACCATGGGCTCCGGCTTCTCAAAGCTGTTGCGGAACTTCGCCCGCATGGGCCATCCGCGCAACAATTGCTGATAGCCTGCCAGAACAATGCGCGGCGGGGGGATGTCCGTCTGCCGGGGAGGAGTGCCGGACTCCGTCTTGGTTTCCGGCTGGGGATAATCGGGCGGGTAGACGTCGATGATCTTCACCACAAAATCGGAATCCGTGCCGGTAGTGGAAACGAACAGGTGCGGGGAAATCGGGCCGGCAATCGTCACATCCTGCTCCAGCGGCGGGGTCTGGTAAACCAGCACATCGGGACGAGTGGACGCGAAACGTTGATCGCTCACCATGTATTCCTGCGGCACGTGCGTCGCGGCGTAATCGATGTACGGCACGGGCCGGGCGGGATCGCTTACGTACTCATCGAAGGCTTCCTGCTGGGATTCCGGGGCCACAAACGACAAGCCTCCGTGCTCCTGGAAGTAGAGAACGCGGGACTTGGCGTTGGGTGGCGGCCAACTGGGGTATTTGCGCCAGACGTTGGTACCGGTTTCAAATGCATAAGCTTTGGGCAGCTCTTCCGTTCCCTTCCCTTTCAGGTGTTTTTCAAAGAAGGGGAACTGGATGTTGTCCCGGAAGTATTCCGCCGTTTTGGCCGCAAAGCTGGCGCTGCCCAGGTGATCGCCTTCAAAGCGGGACCAGCCGCCGTGGACCCACGGTCCCTCCACCAGCCCATTGTAGATTCCAGGATCGTTCTGCTCGATGGAACGAAAGACCTTGAAGGGGCCGGAAAGGTCTTCGGCGTCGAACCATCCGCCCACCGTCAGCACCGCGCAGTGAATGTTCTTCAGGTGGGGGGCGAGGTTGCGGGGCTTCCAGTAATCGTCGTACGTCGTATGGCCCACCTGGTCGTTCCAGAGGAAACCCTGGTCATGAAAATAGCGCGCGGTGATGTTCGCGAGCGGCCCCAGCTTGAGGAAAAAATCGTAGCCGCTGGGCGTCCCATATTCAAAAGGCGGGAGATTGGGAGGCAGGGTCGGGTTCTCCAGGGGCTTAAAGAAGACGTAAAAGCCGAAGTTGGCGTTCAGCATGAAGGCCCCGCCGTGGTAGGCGTCGTCCCCCATGAAGAGATCGGTCATGGGAGCTTGCGGCGAAGCAGCCTTCAACGCGGGATGCGAATCAATAATGCTGGCGGAAGTGAAAAAACCGGGGTAGGAAATCCCCCAGATCCCAACCTTGCCGTTGTTATTGGGCACATTGTGGAGCAGCCATTCGATGGTGTCGTAGAAGTCGCTGCTATCGTCCACGTCCTGCTTGCTGTGCTTCTCGTCGATGTGCGGACGCATCTCGACGAACTTCCCTTCCGACATGTAGCGCCCGCGCACGTCCTGATCCACGAAAATGTAACCGGACCGCGCAAAAGCCTCCGAGGGCCCCACACGGGACGGGTAATGATCCTCTCCGTAAGGAGCCACGCTGTAAGGGGTGCGATTGACCAGGAAGGGGTACGCCACCGACGCGTCCTTGGGGACGTATACCGCCGTGAACAAGTGGACTCCGTCCCGCATGGGGATGCGGTACTCGTACTTCGTGTAGTGCTCGCGGACATTGAATTCTTCCGCCGGTTTTGCCTGCGGCCACGCCTGAGGCGCAAGGGCGGTTGACAGGACGATGAACAGTAGCGCGATTCGCAAACGCATTCTTGATCCCTTCTGAGATATGATTCCTCCGGCAAAGCCGTGATTCTATCACCCCAACAGTTCTTAATTTCCCGCCCGGTCGAGCATCACTCGCGCCTGCCAGAATTCAGGGTCGGCGTCGAGCGCGGCACGAAACTTGGCGGAGGCTTGGGAACCGTGATGGTCGGATAGATCCAGCAGGCCCGCGGCATAGAATTCGGCGGCGGAATGCCGGTCCCCCACTTTCACCTGCGTCAGCGCATCCAAAGCCTTTGTTGACGCTTCCACTTGTCCGAGGCGCCGCAGGGCCAGCCCGCGGTACAAGCCGGGCAGCGTCGGGGGTTCCCGCCCTTCCTCCGCCGCTTCCCTGCCCTCTTCCGCGGCCTGCATCCAGGCATCGCGAGCAGCATCGGCCTTACCCTGGGCCTTCAACGCCTCCCCCAACCAGAACAGGATTTCCTCATCGTGCGGCTTCGCGGGTTTTCCGGAACCGAGATTATGGGGGTACAGGAGGGCCTGGCGGAAGGCTGTCTCCGCCTGCGCTGGCTGATTGGCATCCAAATCCCGCAGCCCTCTTTGGAGATTCGCCAGCACGTACATCTGGCGGACGCGCACCCCGCCTTCCCACGGCTTGAACGTGTGCTTCATGAGCAGCGCCAGGGATTGATCGTACTGTCCCTGCTGAGTCAGCAAGAGCGAACGGCGAAGCAATACGGTATCGCGTTCGCGGACTGACTCGGGCGCGTCCGCGAAGAGCTTTTCGCGGTTCCCCGTGCCTCCCATGCGCGTATAGATCTCATCCAGATCGGTGTAAAGCCGGTAATCGTCCGGGGCCAGTTTCACCGCTTTCTCGTAGAACTGGGCGGCATCGGGGAGGTCGTTTTTCTGCTTCCAGGCGTAGAGGCCGAGGTTCCGCATCAGCACAGAATAGTTGAATCCCTGACCGAATGCCTGTTCCCACATGCGCGCTCCCTCTTCGTAGCGGCCGTGCGCGAACAGAAAGTTCCCCATGAAATATAGTGCGTGCGCATCCAGGGGACGGGCGCGCAACTGCTCGTCAATTGCTTCCGCGTCAGCCAGGCGATTGGGAAATACCTTGGCATACGGGGCCGCCTCACCTTGCTGCGCGAATTCGTCCGCTTGTGTGCTGTTCCCTTCGTCGCGAGCATTGTCCGCGAGGTAGTAATAGACCAGGGGGCTGGCGGTTTGAGCCGGCAGGGCCTTCAGGGCGAAATGAAGCACCGCATCGGAGTCCTCCAAATCGCCCAGGCCTCGGTACCACGCGGCCACCTGGAGGAAAGTCTCGGACGAAGGGGCGTAGGGTTTGGCCCAATCTTCTGCCGCGCCCGCCGGGATTCCCTGACCCGCCTTTCCCTTAGCGGTGCTGAGAATCCATCGTTCCGCCCGGGCATAGGGCAGCAAGGGCATGCTTTCCAGAACCTGAGCAATTTCTTTTTCCGCATCGCCCGTTTGACCGCCCCGGCGCAAGGCCACGGCCAGTTCAGCCGCCGCCATGGCATCCGCCGGGTTATGACTGAGCGATTGATAGAACAGCACCACCGCCTGGCTATAGTCGTGCCGGGTCAGCGCGATCTCTCCCAGTTGGGCATAGGCGGGGGCGGGAGCACCACCAAAGCGAAGGTCCGCCCAGAACATATCCTGCGCTCGCGACCATCGGCGCGAGGCACGCGCCACCACTCCAGCGGCATAAAGCGTCTCGGGCTTGCGGTTATCCCGCGCCAAGGCGGCAGCGACATGACTATCCGCCGCTTGGAAATTGCCGGCTCGCACTTCACGCCAAGTCATCTTGAGTAATGCGGGGATATAGCCCGGATCCCGCTTCAGGACTTCCGCGTAGGTTGACTGCGCCGTTTGTTCGCGACCCTCTTTTTCCGCTTCCTCGCCGGACAGGAAGAGTTCCTCCACGCTCATCGCCTCAAGCGGCTTGCGAGGCGGTGGTTGAACTCCCGCGGCCGGAACAAAGTCCGGGTTGCCATCGATGGGATCGGCCGCCGACCAGTGCAACAGCACGCGGTCATTCGCGTCGCTCACGGTTACCTCAATCCTGGCTTTGGCCGCTTCGAGATCCGGTACCGGAAGGGATAACTTCACGGGCTTCATCGGTTCGAGCGATACGGGGACGGCATCCTTAAGAACCTCCGCCCCCAGCTTCACGCGCACACGTACCGCTTGCGCCAACTCGTTCGCCAGGAGCACCACCTCCGCCTGGGGTGACTTTCCCGCGTTGGCCGGGGCGTAGTTCACATTCAGGGCAAGGTTGGGCGTGGCCTCCACGAATCCACCCTCCATGCCTTGCAGGGGATACCACCACTCGGTGAAGGAATCCACCCGGTGCGGTGGCATGAATTCAAAGTTGAGCTGGGTTTCGAATCGCCCGGCCTGGATCTCGTTGTAAGGCCCATCGTGATCGGTCAGGAGATCGGTCCAAATCAAGCCGTCGTCGCCCTTACCCCAGGTCCAGGTCTTCTTTCCCACCACTTCCCGATAGTCGGCGACATGCACGACGCCTCGATCCGAATCCACGTAATAGGCCCCGAAGAAGTTGCGATGAACCTGCCGCGCGAAGAGCGAGGTGGCATGGTAGATATCCTTGTACCAGCTATAGTCCACGCCGTCGTGGACCGGGAATGACCAGATTTCGTCGTGCGAATGGGGGTTGGCTTCCCGCATGGGGTAGATGTATCGCATATCGTCGGTGGCGGGAACCGCGGTGTTCGCCCAGTACCAGTAAGGGTTGATGAGGCCCGTGTCATTGAAGAGTGTCACGTGCTGCTCCAGGCGAGCCCGGCCGGGGCGAAGCGTCAACGCCACCTCCCAGTGCATCTCCGTGACCAGATCGACGTCGCCCACCACCACCGTGGCGCTGCCATCAGGGTTCTGCACGGTCGTAAAGGCCACCGGTGAGACCGTCACCACCGTGTGCCCGTTGGGGAAATTGAATTCTTCCCCGCCTGAAATCCACGCCCCCCGCAACGAAACCAGGCCGTATTTCACGACATTGTTACGGTAGAAGACTTCATGCTTATTGACTTTGTCATAGAGGGAATAGAGGTGGCCGCCCAGTTCGGGCAGGACAATGGCCTTCAGGAACTCGTTCTCCAGATACACGGCATGGTAGGTCTTGGCTTCGCGGCGGTCGGTTAAGTCATCCAGCAGGGCGTAAGGATAGATACGCGGGCCGTCTTGCAGTGGAAATGGAGGGTTCGGGTCCTCCACGCCCAGCAGATAGGTGGGAATCTCGAGATCGCCCTGCCAAACGCGTACGCTCTGGGCCATCACCGGGGAGGAGCAGGCAAGCCAGCCAAACAGAGTTATGAATGCTATCCTTGCGGGTCGCATGGTATCTCCATGACAGATGGATAAAAACTCGGAGTGAACATGACGCTCAACATCGCCGCATACTTTATATGAAGCACTGTGGCCAAAGCAAACGGAAGGCATGGCGCCAGAGTATCTTTTCAACTTGGTGGGGGCTGAGCGATATCAGAGGAGTTATTTCCCCGATGCGCGCCGGAGGGAATCTCACCGGAACAGCCGCAGAGCTTGGGAACCGGCTCTGCACCAGCGCGCCCACTGTGCTGTGAATGATATAGACTTTGTCTATGATAGGAGTGTTCGTTTCGCGACCCCAGGTGGCGCGCAAGGTTCCCACGCAGGAAAGGGAGGCACGATGGCCGAACTGTTACAGGACGAGGCGAAGTTGAAAGCGCTCTTCAAGACCGCCTTCCTCGAAGTACTGGAAGAACGTAAGGACCTACTGCACGACATCATCGAGGAGACTCTCGAGGATGTGGCCCTGGCTCGCGCTATCGAGGCGGGGCAGCGCACGGAGGACGTCAGCCGTCGTGAAGTACTTTCCGCGCTTGAGGGCAGCCATTCAAGGTTCGCTTCAAAGCGAGCTTTGCCAAAGACCTCCGCGCCTTGGACAATAAATCCATCCGCAAGAGATTCAAAGCACTGATTGCGGATGTTGAATCCGCTCAGACGCTGGCCGAAGTACCCAATCTTAAGAGGTTGCGGGGTGCTGGCGCATTTTATCGCGCCCGAATAGGTGATTATCGGGTCGGCATGGCGGAAGAAGAACATGCAATTGTCTTCGTACGGGTGCTCCACCGGCGGGAGGTTTACCGCTACTTTCCTTAAACGTAATCTCGGAAGCTGGTTCCACCGGCCCGTGCCGGAGCACGAGGCCGGTTGATCGTTAGTCCGCAACTCCTTCTTCGCACTCTCGGGTGACGATCGGCGCACCGAATCCGGGATGCGCGCCTGAGGAAATCCCACCAGAACAGCCGCCGAGCTTGACAACCGGCTCTGCCAGCCGGCCCCTTGATGGTCGCCACTTTGGAGTGCGGGGGGTTTGCCTCCGCTTTTGGAGTGCGAGAGCTTGCTCTCGCTTTGCACTTCACCAGCAAGCTGGCGGCCAGAAAGCGGGCGCGAGCTCCCGCAGTCCAAAGACTGCGCAGCGCTGCCTGCAATTTTTTCGGCAGTTCCGGCTCGGAGATGAGAGGCTCTGTGTCCCGGCCCTTCTTGGGAAGGTTCAATGCTTCAATAGGCGCTGACAAGGGTTCAGCACGTGTGATATGGTGCCGTGGACTTTATGCATGAGCCCACGCCGCGAAGGCAAAGGCGGCGGTTTCAAATCTATGGCATCGAAGCGTATTCGCTGGTGGATCGTCTGGACGCTGTTCGGCTCCACGGTCATCAACTACATCAGCCGGCAGACCTTTTCGGTGCTGGCCCCCGTCATCACCCAGGAACTTCACCTTAGCCACACGGACCTTTCCCGCGTCTTCTCGGCATTTCAGATCTCCTACGCGGGCATGTGGCTGATCGGCGGCGTCCTGCTGGACATCATTGGCACCCGCCTGGGTCTCGCCCTGGCCGTCATCTGGTGGTCTCTGGTCAGCATGCTGACGGGGTTTGCCAACTCTGTCGCTTCCTTCGGGTTGTTCCGCTTTCTTCTCGGCATCGGCGAGGGCTGCAACTGGCCGGGGGCCAGCAAGACCGTCGCGGAGTGGTTCCCGGCGAAAGAGCGCGGCGTGGCGGTCGCCATTTTCGACAGCGGTTCGAGCGTGGGTGGAGCGATCGCAGCCTTGACTGTGCCGTGGGTGGCCATCCTCCTCGGCTGGCGCTACGCCTTTGTATTATCGGGACTCCTGGGTTTCATCTGGCTCGTTGTCTGGCTGGCGGTCTATCATCCCCTCGACCGCCACCCGCGGGTTACTCCCGAGGAGCGCGCGCTGATCGAAGCAGGACGCGATACGGCCACGGTTTCGGCCCGGAAAGGCGCGGGCCGCTGGCTGAGCTTGCTAAGTCAATCCAATGTCTGGGGAATCGTCCTGGGCCGCGCGCTGACCGACCCCATCTGGTGGTTCTACGTTTTCTGGCTGCCCCAGTACCTCAGCGATGCGCGGGGCTTCAGCCTTAAGCAGATTGCGGCCTTCGCGTGGCTTCCCTTTATTGCGGCGGATATCGGCAACTTCACCGGGGGATTTGCCTCGGCTTTCCTGATCAAGCGCGGCATGCCCGTGGTGCGGGCGCGCAAGTGGGTTTGCGTGGTCAGTTCCCTGCCCATTCTCACCGGCATCCCCGCCGCCACCACCCATAACCCGTACTGGGCGCTGTTTCTGATCAGCTTTGCGGTGTGGGGCTACGCCAGTTGGTCCACCATGGGCCTGACCTTCCCCTCCGATTTGTTCCCGCAGGACGTCGTGGCCACGGTTACGGGTGTGAGCGGGCTGGGAGCCGGCCTGGCGGGCGTCCTCTTTACCCTTCTGGTGGGCTGGCTAGTGGATAAGTTTTCCTATTACCCGGCTTTCTTCCTGGCGGGGACGGTCCCCCTGCTGGCCACGCTCAGCGTCCTGGCGCTGATTCGGCCCGCGCGGCCGGAGGCAGGCCAGTGAGTAAAAACCGCAGAGGGAGTATGGCCAGTCGAACTGCCTCCTACCCCCCGCGGGTAATCGCCATTCGGCGTCCGGTCAAGCCCGTTTGGGACCGCATCCACCGCTATAACATGTGGATAGAGACATTTTGTCAGTCTCACTCCAGGCCGTACCCGCGCCTTTCCGCGTCTATGGGAGCCTATGAGCGCCTAAGGTCACCTGGAATCCCAGGATCGGGAGAGAAATTTTGTGGGCGTCCTTTTCCACCTCATAGTTGACTCGCCCTGCCCAACCAAGATAATTTCAAATCATGGCGCAACTTAACCAAGGCACTCACCATCCACATGACAGCTCCCGGTTTCTCGTAACCGGCGCCAAAGGGTTCATCGGCGCATGGATCGTAAAGGAGTTGGTGGACCGCGGCGACCGTCCCTACATCTTTGACATTGACACCCAGTCGGCTCGCCTCGCCGCTCTCTTGACGCCCGAGCAACTCGGGTCCATTCAATTCCTGCAAGGTGACATCACGCAATTCAAAGATGTGGAAGCCGCCATCGCGGATCACGGCATCACGCACGTACTCCACTTGGCGGGAATCCAGGTACCCTTCTGCGCCGCGGACCCCTTGCGGGGCGCGATGATCAACGTGGTGGGGACGCTCAACGTCTTTGAAGTGGCCCGGCGGCGCCGCGACATGGTGAAGAGCATCGTCTACGCCAGTTCCGCAGCGGTCTTCGGCCCGGAGGAGACCTATGGCACGGGAACGATCCCGGAAGGCGCTCCCCTCCTGCCGGGGACGCACTATGGTGTATACAAGCAGTGCAACGAGGGCAACGCGCGAGTCTATTTTCTGACGGAAGGCCTCTCCAGCGTGGGAATTCGCCCCGGGACGGTCTATGGCGTTGGCCGCGACCGGGGCATGACCTCCGGTCCCACCAAGGCCATCAAGGCCGCGGTAATCGGACGCCCTTATAACATTCGCTATACGGGCGGGATGGATATGCAATACGTTCGCGACACCGCCCGCATTTTCATCCGCAGCGCGGAAGCAGGCCTGACCGGTGCCAAACTATACACACTGCGCGGCGAGGTGATTCAGGTGCAGGATTTCCTGGCGATCCTGGAGAAGATACTCCCGCAGTCGCGGACGCTGATCAAGTCTGAAGGCAAATCGCTTCCGGTCTCCTATGACTTCGATGATAGCGCACTTCAGCACGATTTGCCCGGTTTGCACCGCACGCCCTTGGAGGAGGGAATCCGGGAAACGGCCGGAATATTCGACCGCCTGAAGCAGGCGGGTACGCTCGACATTCAGGATCTTGAAACCTAAATTTGGAGCCTTACTCATGCCCGTACGGGACGTGAACACAAACTCGGACCAGCACCCTCCCCTGTTCTCGGCTGGGAATATGGTGCCTTTCTATCTGGTAACAGCCCTTTTCCTGTTCTGGGGTATTCCCAGCAACATGAACGACATTCTCATCAAGCAGTTCATGAAGTCGTTTGAGATTACGCGATTCAAGGCCGGCCTGATCCAGTCCGCCTTTTATATGGGTTACTTTCTCCTGGCCATCCCCGCCGCTCTGGTGATGCGGAGATTCGGGTACAAGACCGGGCTCGTCATCGGCCTCTTCCTCTATAGCGCCGGGACGTTTCTCTTCTGGCCGGCGGCGCTGAATCGCCAGTATGGATTCTTTCTCTTCGCGTTGTTCGTCATTGCCAGCGGAGCGTCGTTTCTGGAAACCGGCGCGAACTCTTTCATTGCCCTCCTGGGCGACCCTCGAACCTCAGAGCGGCGGCTGAACTTCTCCCAGGCCTTTAACCCCGTGGGCGCCGTAAGCGGGGTCCTGGTGGGGACCATCTTCATTTTTTCTGGGGTGGAACTGAGCAAACAGCAGGTGGCAGCCTACAAAGCTGCAGGCACGTACGATGCCTATCTGCGCGGCGAGACTTTGCGCGTGGTCACTCCTTACCTGGTCCTGGGCACCGTGATATTTCTGTGGGCCCTTCTCATCCTGAGGACCAAGTTCCCCAAAGTCGCCGAGGAAGCCGAGTCCAGCGGCAACCGGTCACACGGCAAGGCCAGCGACCTTATCCATTATCCCCATTTCGTTCAGGGAGTCATTGCCCAGTTTCTTTACGTGGGAGCACAGGTGGGAACCTGGAGCTATTACATTCAATACATTCAGGACTACACCCACCAGCCGGAAAAAGTCGCCGGCTATTTTCTAACCGGGACGCTCGTCGCATTTGGCGCGGGAAGGTTCACGGCCACTTATTTGATGAAGTACGTTCCCGCCACCCGGCTCATGGGAATTTACGGCGTCATCAACACCGCCCTCGTGGTCCTGGCGGTTGTTTATCCGGGATGGATGGGCGTGGGTGCTTTGTTCCTGACCAGTTTCTTCATGTCGTGCATGTTCCCCACCATTTTTGCCCTGGGCATCAAGGAACTGGGACCACACACCAAGGTGGGCGGCTCCATTATCATCATGTCGATTATTGGAGGCGCGTGCGCGCCTCCGGCGATGGGCCTGATCTTCCAGGCCACCCACAGCATGGCCATCGCAATGCTTGTGGTGATGGTGTGCTACATTTTTATTACCTATTACGCGTTCTATGGATCAAAGGTGCGCGTGCCGGAGTTGGCGAGCGTCAGCGCTTGATTCGCAGCGAGGAGAGTTAGCTTGACCCAAACTACGCAACCGCGAAAACTCGAGGAATTGGCCATCATCGTCCGTCCGGACAAGGACAACGTGGCCGTGGTTACGGCCGACTTTATCGAAAAGGGAATCCGGCTGAAACATGAGGACGAGACCATTACGGTTTCAGGGCGGGCCCTGCGCGGCCAGAGCTTTGCCCTCAAATCCATCCGCCGCGGCCAGCCGTACATCTCATTGGGCGATCCCATTGGGCTTGCTTCCCGCTCAGTCAAGGCCGGCGAGCCGATCGATAGCACCAACCTGCAATCGCGCCTTCCCCGCTTGATACCGAAGTATCGGGACAATCCCCGGCGAGCGCCCCTGGATCCTCAACTCTCCTCGCTGACATGGGACGGCTACGTTCGTCCCGATGGCGAAGTGGGAGCACGTAACCTGGTGGGCATCGTGACCTCGGGGATGTGCTCTTCCACCGAGGTGCGCGAGATTGCTTTGCGCGCCCACCGCGAGATTTACTCCCGCGAAAAGTTCCCCAACGTTGACGGCGTGGTTCCCATCATCCAAGAATCGGGTTGCGGCATGCCCGATGGCGAGGCTGTGACGATTCTGAACCAGTTGCTTGCCAACACCCTGCGCCACCCCAACCTGGGCGCCGCCATTTACATCGACCTGGGCTGCGGAAAGACGTGCGTGGAGTGCTCAGCGCCCATATTTCAGAACTCGATCACGGACTACAGCCGCCGCGTGGTGAACCTGACGGTGCAACAGTTAGGCGGCAGCGAAAGAACGGTGCAACGGGGCATGGAAGCTGCGGAAAAACTGCTTCACTACGCCAACCAGTTCAAGCGCCAGCCGGTTTCCATATCCAAGCTCATCGTGGGGACCGAATGCGGAGGGTCCGACCGCTGGTCGGGCGTGACTGCCAATCCGGCCGTGGGCGTAGCTTCCGACATGTTCGTGAAGGGCGGCGCGGCCGTCTTCCTTCCGGAGATCCCCGAGTTGCAGGGCGCGGCCATGCTGGACCTTGTACAACGCGCGCGCACGAAAAAGGTGGGGCGCAAGCTCACCAATGCCCTCAAGCGTTATGAGGCCTACGTGCGGAAGTTCGGCGACTACTTCCGCGATAATCCGTCACCCGGAAATATCAAGGGTGGGCTCTACAATATCTATCTGAAGTCGAGCGGCGTGAAAGCCAAGGGCGGGACCTCGGTCGTGGAGGACCTGGTGGAATACGGCGAATGGCTAGGCGACCGCAAGGGACTCTACGTCCTCTACACGCCCGGTTACGATCACATCTGCACGCCGGCGCTATTCCTGAGCGGCGCCCAGGTGGCGCTTTTCACCACGGGACGCGGCACCGGGATCGGCTGCGCCCTGGGACCCGTCATGAAGATCGGTTCCAATCCACAGCTTGCCCGTTCTTACGCGGATTTGGACATCAATGCCGGGACGATTCTGGAGAGGGTCGAGACCACGGAGGATGTCGGCCGCCACATCTTCCAGGAGACGCTGGACGTGGCGTCCGGCCGCAAGCTCACCCGCGCCGAACAAATCGGCTTTCATCACGAATTCAAGATTTGGGAATCATTGTGGCCGTCGTTGTGAGGGTGGTATCGGCCAAAATGACGCCCAAGGGCGCGATTTTCCTGATGTTTCTCTAGCCACAGGCTGCCCGAGCACGTATAATAGGATCATGAAGGGATTACTGATTTACCTCGGATTTCTCATTTTCTGGTTCTTCGTTCTGCCGCGCATCCCCGGGATTTCCCGTTTCACCTGATCGGGCAACCGCACTTCCCCGTCGGGGAACGACGATCAGACAAGCTGCGCCATCAATCCCGAGAAAGACCATTCATAGCCATGCCTATCTTTGAATATGCCTGTCCCAAGTGCGGGCACGTCTTCGAGAAGCTGGTCCTGAGCAAGAGCCAGCCGGAACCCGCCTGTCCCAAATGCGGTTCCGCGAGAACCGACCAGAAGTTCTCCACCTTCGCCGCGGCTAGCGCCGTGGCGCGTCCCAGCGGCGCCTCCTGCGCATCATCAGGCGGTGGCTGACGGATCTAAACGGGGCCGGCGGCCCCTGGCAATTCTAATTGGTGATTTATGATTGGTGACTCGCCCAGGGGGTTACCAGCCCGAGAATCCTGCTTCTCTTTTCCACAGGCGCGAAGTTAGTAACCCAGGACGTAATTCACCCCGATCACCTCTTCGGTGGGAATCGCCTTTGCTCCAAACGTCGCAGGCTGATAACGCCATAGGGGGAGCACGGCAAGGGTGGCCGAATCAAACTCACGGCCCGCCGATTTGATGACAACCAGATTGGTCAAAGTGCCATCGACAGATACGACGGCATACACGAATACTAACCCCTGTTGCCTATTCTGTTTTGCAACTTCTGGGTATTGGGGTCCCACCGAGGAAAGCTGTTTGGCGGGCTGGGCGTCCTCACACCAGTCCCAGGCGATGGCTCCTAGCGGGGGAGAAAGCAATGAAGGTGGCGTCGCCGAAGGCACCCCGATTCAGCGGCGAGGCATTAATGCTTGCGCGCAAGTGGAATGGAAGACTCCCGGCAGCCCGGATGTCAGCGAGATCCCTCACCTTTTTGAGAAAATCCATCGGGGCCCCCTGCTGCGGCTTCTGCTTAGCTGCAATGGCTGCCACAAAGGCGACCCCTATCAGGACAGTCGTGGCTAAGGTCCGGCCAAACGATCTTTGCATGTTCGATTTCCTCAGCTCGTAGGTCCTTCAGTGATGCTCAATTCTTCTCAGCTTGGATTCCCAGTTCTCGCAGTTTTTCCTGAAGACTCTGGCGGTGCAAGCCGATGGCGGCCGCGGTGCGGGTAATGTTGCCGCTGTGCTCCGCCAGCTTGCCCTTGATATAGGCGATCTCAAACTGGCGCCGCGCCTCGCGATAGTCAGCGACGGCCAGAAAATCCACGTTTGCACAAGCCTCATGCCGTCCCGCTGTGGCCCGCAGTGAATCGGGTGGAAAATCTTCCGGCAACAGAGCATCGCCGCGGCTCATGACGATGGCGCTTTCGAGCCCATTCTTGAGTTCCCGGACGTTGCCTTTCCATGCAGCTTGCTGCAAGAGTTCCATAGCTTCTTTGGAGACCATGGGCTTCGGCCTGTGGTGTTTTTCCCCCAGCATTCGGCAGAACTGCTCCACCAGGAGCGGCAAATCCTCGGGGTGTTCGCGCAACGGCGGAACCCGCAACAGCACAACTCGCAAGCGGTAGTAGAGGTCTTCCCGAAACGCCTGCTTAGCTATCTCGGCTGCGAGATCCTTGTTGGTGGCACTTATAATTCGGACGTCTACTTCTTGTGACGTCGTACCGCCCAGCCGCTCGACCCGCCGCGTCTCCAGAACTCGCAGCAGCTTGGCTTGCGTAGAGAGCGACATGTCGCCCACTTCGTCCAGGAACAGGACGCCGCCATGCGCCAACTCGAACTTGCCGCGCTTCGTAGCTGTGGCCCCGGTAAACGCGCCCTTTTCGTATCCGAAGAGTTCACTTTCAATCAGGTGTTCGGGCAGCGCCGCGCAATTCAACGCCACGAACGGCCCTTTCCCGCGGTTGCTGCGGCGGTGGAGTTCTGTGGCCAGCAGCTCCTTTCCGGTACCACTTTCGCCTTGGATCAGGACGGTTACCTCCGCCTGCGCGATCCGGTTCGCCAGATCGAAAAGCTCTCGCATGACGCGGCTGGAGCCGATCATGGCGCCGAACTGGCCCTCCGAGATCAATTGTCGTTTCAGGCGAAGGTTCTCTTCCGCCAGGGTCAAGTGCTCAAGGGCCCGCTCCACCACCATGCGCAGCTCATCCACCTCAAAAGGCTTGGACAAGTAGTCGTAAGCGCCGCTTTTCATCGCCTCCACGGCGATTTTTTCAGAACCGTAGGCCGTGTTCATGACGACGGCCGGGCTGGTCGGTTGAGCTTTTAGCTCACGCAGGAAATCCAAGCCGCTCTCCTCAGGCATTTCGATGTCCAACAGGATGAGGTGGGGAGCCTCCCCTACCATCACTTTTCGCGCCGCGGCGGCACTCTCGGCCTCTACAATTCGGTAGCGCCCTTCCAAGGCGCGACGCATTCCATAGCGAGCCGTGCTGTCATCGTCGACAATCAGGATGGTGGGCAAAGCGTGTACCGAGTTGGATTCTGGTGAATGGAGCATAGCAGTTGTCAGTAGGCAGTTGTCAGTATTCAGTTTTCAGTCATTAGTTGCCAGATCTCAGTCTTCAGTAGTCAACTCTCAGTGATCATTCCCAAATCATCGGTAAGTAGAGGAAGCCTCAACTGACTACTGACAACTGATAATTGATTACTATCAGTTCCCCGCCACCCGAAAGCGTACAACAAATCGCGTGCCGGGATGAGCGGAAGTTGCGGCCCCCTTATCGACAGGACTCTGGCACGCCACGGAGCCCCCAATCTCCTCCGACCGCCGTTTTACAATGGCGAGCCCCAAACCGGTCCCACCGGCTCTCGTGGTAAAAAACGGCTGGAAGATCTTGTCCTGTTTGTCCGGAGGAACGCCAGGCCCTTGATCCTCCACGGAGAGTTCGATGTACTCCGCTTTCCCTTGTGGCGGCGCCAGGCTAATCCGAACGGCGCCGCCTTCCCCGCTTGCTTCCAGGGCGTTGACGAGGAGATTTGAAACGATATCGCTGGCTGCCTCCTCGCCCCCTGCCACAAGGAAGTGCGACGGTCCCCCGGTCTCGAGAGAGACCCCGCGCCGGTCCGCCTCCGCGCGCGAGAGGGCAGCGACGCTCTTCACCACGGCGCCCAGGTCGGCCGAGTGGTCCGTGTCGCGCGCAGGCTTGGCGTAGCGGAGGATTTGAGAAATATTACGGTTCAAGCGGTCGATCTCGCCCACCAGCATGCGGCAATCCTGGCGGGAGCTCTCCGGGAGGCCGGCGTCCTCCTGCATGAGCTGCACGATGGTTTTCATGCCGCTGAGTGGGTTTTTTACATTGTGCGCAATGCGCGCCGCCATCTCGCCGAGGAATGCCATCCGCTCCCGTGCGGCAAGCTCGCGTTCCAGATTGATCTTGTCCGCAATAAGCCGGCAAAGCTCCAGGGCCGCCGCCAAGCGGTCGGCAAGAATCTCCAGAGCGGCCACCTGCTCGCCTGAAACCTCTCCGCTGGCCGGCACGGCTTCCAAGAGGGCGATGGTTTCGCCACCGCGGACAATGGGAACCCGATGCACTTTGGCATGTGCCGTTTCCCCGGCGTCGACCTCGAGAAGTGCGCCACGCACTAACCGAACGCTTTCCAGTCCTAGGGCGCCTGGCGCACGGCTCTCAACCAGGGTTGCCAGAGAATCGACGTCACCGGTCCGCTTGGCAAGTTCCTCAACTTCGGTGGCCATCTTCTGGACCGTTTCGAATTCCGAGAGAAACTGGCGGTGCAAGGCCCGGCTGACCAGACGCTTAATGGGCTCCACCAGCACCACGAGAACGAAAATCAATACGGCGTCAGTGACGACTGCCGGAAGAATGTCGTGGGCCTCCAGCCATCCACTCAACCGCCGCATGAAATTCAGATAGATCAAGGAACCAAATAGGGCGGCAACAGCATAGACAACGTTCCGCTGCACGCGGAGATCCAGGAAGTTGTAGCGAAGTATCGAATAACCCACCAGGGCGCTCGGGAAAATTCCCGCCAGCATCAAACCCGTGGGAAGATATCCACCCAATCCGCCCACCGGGGGCAACACATGAGGGAGAAAGGCAATCCCCCAGCCCAGCGCCAACACCCCCTGCAACCCCGCGAGATACGCGTGGAAGCGTGTCAGCCTGGCATCTTCCGCCCGCTGGCGCATCGACAAGACGACATTGATGCCGGCCGCGCAAAAGAGCGAGGCCATCGCCCAAGCGACCAGCAAACGTACCGGCGAGCCGAGCGCCACCAGCGGTTCCCACCCCAGGCCCCGAAACAATCGTCCCACCATCCATGGAAAGAACAGCGCCGGCAGGTAAAAACAGCCCATCAACAATCGCCGGCCAACCCGCAAGGGGAAGTAGGACGCATAATACTCCGCCTGCACGTGAATGAGCAGAGGAACGGAGGCAACAAACCCCAAAAGAGAAACGGTGCGGGAGAACCCCGACAGAAGCGCCGGACCGGCCCCATAAACCAGGCTGATGTTGAGGGCCAGCAGGTTGCCGGAGTACCACATGAAAAGTGCCGCCATTAACGCGAAAAGCAGAAGTTCAAAGCGGCGAAGCCGGCGGTTTCCCAGAATCAAAACCATCAGGAAGAGGTGGATCAGCGATCCCAGCGTGTAGACGACGAGCTTGACGGCAGTGAGAAAGGTAAGTCCGTATGCAACATCCACTCGGCGGCCTCAGAGGAAAGGGTGATTGGCGCGCGCACCAATCCGGGCGGTGCCATTCCCAAGTCATTTTAAATCAGCAAAAAAAGGCAAGCAAACTATCAATCCAGGGGTTGCGGATGGTCCGGCAA
>DATJVT010000002.1:0-3820 GCA_035501695.1 Terriglobia bacterium
TGCGAAGTGGCATCGCACTCTGAACGAGATTCAGAATGTGGGTTTCGATTCCGGCGCGCGCATTCTCTCGGCGGGCCCCACCACCCGGCGGCCCTCGGCGGAGCCGGCACACCTGGCCGATGACGGCGCCAATCCCTTCGACCTGTGCTACCGCCGCGAGCAGCGAGAAATCCTGGGCCGCGCGCTTTCCCACCTGCGAGAGCGGGAGCGAAAGATCATTGTCCTGTATTACGAGCAGGAGTTGACGATGAAGCAGATTGCCGACCGCCTGAACGTGGATGAATCACGCATTTCGCAACTCCACTCCGCCGCGCTGGTGCGGCTCAAAGCGGGCGTAAGTTCGCTCCTGCGCCCCCGCCTTGCCGCAGGCCCCGTCGCTCCCGCACTTGCCAAGGCAGCCGGCGCGGCCTCTTAGTGGGGCAGTTGGGTCCGACCGCCCCGCTTGCATCATAGCGAGGCGGGTGGTAGCCTCATCACGTCCCTCCGCGAGCACAAGCCGGGTGCAGCGCTTCCCGCTCGGTGTAAAGGCGCGGGGGACCGGGTTCCTGCAACGACATGCAGCGAGAGGAGAGCGATGAACCGGCATGAAAACCAGGTCTTCGAGAATCAGCATTTGATTTTGGATGACGGCGTTTACGTCAACTGCAAGTTCAAGAACTGCAGCCTGGAGTACTCGGGCGGAGACTTCTTTGTTCAGAACTGCCAGGGCGAGGGCTGCCAGCTTGTTTGGAAAGGCGCCGCGCAGCGCACCATTATGCTCATGCAGAATCTCGGCCTTATGGTCCCCTCCCCTCCCACCGCCAATGAGCCCACGAGCCGGGTGCAGTGACCGAGTCCGCCCGGGCGTGGCCGGGTCGAAGACGCGGGAGGGGGTGCCAGCGGAGATGTAACCCTCTTAGCTGCTTTGACTTCTCGGCTGGGGGGCGTCCCCGGGTTCCTGCCGGGTTCAGCCCGCAGCAATTCCCTTGCCTTTTCCTCGCGAAAACCTTTATATTCAATCGCTTGAGGAAGCGAATTTTCCCCCGCCGAGGGTCCGGTCTTGGCTAGAACCAGCACGCCGCGCATCTACGTTACTCTGGCAGCTTCCACCCTGAATGAGATGGAGGCTCTGGCGGTACGCGTCGCGGGTGCTGCCGTCGGCTACGAGCTGCGCCTCGATTACCTGCAGGACACGTCCCACCTCGAATCGCAGCTCCGCCCCATGCTCGCCCGCCTGCATTCTCCCCGGATCATTGCCACGTGCCGGACGGCCGCAGCGGGGGGCATGATGCGGGGCACGCTGGCCGAACAGATGGCCGTACTCTCCGCTGCGGTGCGCGCCGGGTGCCAGTGGGTGGACATCGAAATCGAATCGGTCAAGAAAGGCGGCGCCGCGCTCCTGCAGGAGTTGCATCCCGCCAGGATCATCGTCTCCTACCACGACTATCACCGCACGCCCCCGTTGGCGGCGGTCTACCGCCGCCTGGTGCGCTTGCCCGTGGAAGTGGTGAAGGTCGCCACGCAAGCGCGCTACCTGCGGGACAATCTGCCCCTGCGCGCGCTGCTGGCGGCGCATCGGCGCCGCCAGCCGAAGCTGGTGGCCTTGGCCATGGGCGCCTCGGGAATCCCTTCGCGCCTTCTCTCGCTCTTGTGGGGGTCGGCATTCACCTACGCCGCCCCGCCCAATCATTCTCCCGCCGCCGCGGGGCAGGTCTCCGCCGAAGTCATGCACTCCGTCTATCGCGTGGAACGCCTGGACAGCCGCACCCGGCTCTACGGTGTGCTTGGATCCCACGCCTCCATCTCGCTTTCGCCCGCCATGCAGAATGCCGCTTTTCAGGCCAAGCACGTGAATGCGGCGTTCCTGCCCTGCCAGACCGGCAAACTCGCCGACTTCCTGGCCTTCGCGCGCGGGCTCAAGCTGCAAGGGTTCGCGGTGACCATGCCCTTCAAACGCGCCATCCTGGGCGCCCTCGACTGGGTGGATCCGCTGGCCCATCGCATCGGGGCGTGCAATACCGTGGCCTTGCAGCGCGGCCGCTGGCTGGGATGGAACACCGACGCCGCTGCCGTGGTAGAGGTCCTTACCAAGCGCCTGCGCCTGGCCGGCAGCCGCATCCTGATTGTCGGCGCGGGCGGCGCGGCGCGCGCCGCCGCCTATGCCGTCCGGGCCGAGGGCGCGGAGGTGGTCATCACGGCGCGGCGCGAAGGGATGGCACGATCCCTGGCGCGCGGTGTGGCGGCGCAGGTGGTGCCCTGGGATAGCACCGAGAGCCTGGAAGTGGACGCCGTCATCAATGCCACCCCCGTGGGCATGTACCCGCACGTGGATAACACCCCTATTGACCTGGCGCGCCTGCGTGTGCGCGTGGTCTTCGACATGGTCTACTTCCCCCTTGGCACCCGCCTGCTGAACGAGGCCCGCGGACGCGGGCTGACCACCATCTCAGGCCTGGAAATGCTGGTGGCCCAGGGCGCGCGCCAGTTCGAGATCTGGACCGGCCTCGCCGCCCCCCGCGCCCTGATGGAGCAGGCGGTTCGCTCCGCGCTGGGGCACGCGGGG
Organism: Terriglobia bacterium; assembly: GCA_035501695.1. GTDB lineage: Bacteria > Acidobacteriota > Terriglobia > UBA7540 > UBA7540 > Bog-366. The sequence continues at coordinate 2,543 of DATJVT010000002.1, forward strand.
GAACGGTAGGGCTGCGGGGCTAGGGATCGGGGACTGGGGGTTGGGGGCTAGGGCAGAGACCGGAGCGGGACCCGGTTGGCGCAGAGCAGGTTCGCGCCCGCCGGTGGGGGTGCGGAAGGCGGTTGCAGAATGCCCGCGTTTGCCGTTCAACTGGGCACAAATGCCACGCACTTGTCGTTCAACTAAGCACAAATGTCACGCGAAGACCGCTCGATCAGGCACAAATGTCCGACATCCTCTCGGTCATTCTGTCTTAGTTTCTTTTATTTTCATACATATCGCGGCTTCGCTCGGATGATTTTTTTGTGGGGCCCCTTCACTGACTTCTAGTCCTGGCTTGAGTGAACACACCCCGCCAACGCCGACCGGATTCTTCCCCTTGCCACCTGCCCACCTGAGGATGCACATACGCTCAGGCTAGCACAGAGCCCAGGTTCCTTGATAAGTAAATTCCGGCAGGTTTGTCGCCGAAAGGGACAATGCGTCACCAATCTGGCGGCAGATTTCCTACCGATAGGAAAGGCCTTTTTCGGATTGCCGGCCGCGCGGACAAAAGGTCCTGCCGAACCAAGCGCCGGGTGGGGGCATGTTGGGGCCCAGCCCGCCCGAAGCGGGAGCAACCCTTTGGGTTCGACACGGCCTGGCCGGATGCGCTGCGAAGGTCTTCGACCCTCCCTGGAGTTTTTCCACCATACGTGGAAGGGCGACGGTGACAAAAGGAAGGGCTCCCCCTTCGCTGTCCCTCCGGACTGGTTTGCGACACGATTGATGCTATGCTCTGACAATTTTTGTTATTCGAATTATCCTCCAGGGTCGTAACCAGCGTCTATAAGCGGTAATGTCCTCGGCTGCGACGCATCAGATGATCTCGATCGTCTCTGGGAGTACGTGGCTGAGCGGAGCTTGGATGCTGCCGACCGCGGGGTCGGGGGCTCTTCGAAGCGTTTGAAGCCCTGGCACGAAACCCGGGCAGGGCCATAAGCGAGAAGATCCTACATCCCTACCTGTCCTCTTCTGGCCGGTTGGCGACTACCTTATCATCTATACTTACACGCAAGCAGCCGTTCACATTGTCGCAGTCGTCCACGGAGAACGAGATATTCCCGTTTTTCCGAGAGGGCGGAGCATCAAGTAGACCTCGCGGGGCAGTTGCAGCGCTTTACCCTTTACCCTTCACCCTTTATCCTTTACCCTTTAAAGCATGTCCGACTCACTCCCAAATTTCGCAGAATTCAAGAAGCTGGCCGGGCGGGGCAACGTGGTCCCGGTTTATCGCAC
>DATJVT010000003.1:0-4192 GCA_035501695.1 Terriglobia bacterium
CCGCGACAGGCGTTCTCACCAGCCGTCGCGGGCCGGATGAGGGGTCACTTCCGCCGCCTCGACCAACGATTACCGGCCCAACACAACCGCGGGTTGGCCGTCAAAGTGCCCGGCGCGGCGGGACGCGCGACGATTACTAAATCCTTGGCGACACGGCCCGGATGGCCGGGCCAGATCCCGGCGCGTTGCGCATGAAGATTGAAATCCGAGGATGGCGCGCAAAGCCTGCGTGCTGGGCATTCTGCCCTGGCCCCTTCACGGGCGGGGACGCCCGTACCACGTCCGCTGGCGGCTCTGATGCGCCAGCCGCCTTTGTCCTTCACACCCACGAGAAGGTGGGGTATATTCACCCAAATCCTGTAAAGCAGGAGCACCCATGGCGATCCGGCCCGAAGAAACCAAAATCCTCGTAGCGATCCCCTGTTATGGGCAGGTCATGAAGACCCCGTTCGTCATCAGTCTCATGCAGCTTACCCAGAGGCTCGCGCAGCACAAGATCAATTTCGGCATCCTGATCTTTGGCGACAGCCTCATACCGAGGGCCCGCAACAACTTCGCCTCCGTCATCCTGCACGACCCGCAGTACAGCCACATGTTGTTCCTCGACTGCGACATCGAGTTTCCCCCCGATGCGATTCTGCATATGCTGGACATGGAGAAGGACATCATCGGCACGGCTTACACCCGCAAGAATATCAACTGGAGCAACATCGCCGAGGCTGCGAAGGCAGGCATGGAGCCGCAGGGGCTTCCCGAGGTCGGGGGCAACCTCGTTGCCGTCTCCACCGGGAATACCCCGGTGGAATATGGCGAACCCTTGAAAGTTACCCATGCGGGCACGGGGCTGATGCTCATCCGGCGCACGGTCTTTGAGCGCATGCGGGATGCCTACCCGGAACTGAAATACGAACTTGGCGACAACGAGCCGGGCAAGGCGGAGCGCAAGGTCGCCTGGGACTTCTTCGCCTGCATGATCGACCCGGATGCGCATATTCTCCTTTCGGAGGACTCCGCCTTCTGCCGGCGCGCCAGCGCCGTTGGTATCGAAACGTGGTTGCTCACCTGCTACCGCACCGTCCATTGGGGAGACTACGGATTTGTCTTCAATATGGACCAGCTTGCCCGCGTTGGGCTGCTTCCGGTGGACATGGGCGCTCACGCCAAGGAGCTGGCGAGAAAGAATGGCGCGAACGACCCCAGCTAAATAATCCTGGTCGTGGACTCCCCGCCTGCGCCTCTGGTACTCGTAACCGGTGGAATTCAGCAACGAGGTGGAAACGTGCACAGAATCACTGTTGCGGTGTGTTTGGGATTATTGGTGCTTGGGGTGGCAGCACCCCTGCCCGGGGCGACGCTCAAGGCGGGCGTGGCCAAGGTGGACATCACCCCGCCCCCCGGAGTGCCGATGTGGGGGTACGAGGTACGGAACAGCACGGGGACTCTCGACCCGTTGTACGCGCGCGTTCTGGTGCTGGAAGTGGGGGAGAAGCGGCTGGCCCTGGTAGCGTTGGACCTGGGCCGTTGCTTCGGCCCCGCATCGCTGGAACGGTTGCGCGCCGCAGTTCGCCAGTCCAGCGGGATTTCCTACCTGCTTGCCGCCGCCTCCCACAGCCACTCCGCTCCGGTTGTGCAGGATGCCTACCGCAACGGGATCCCGGCGTGGGAGATCGCCGATCTCGACAAAATCGCCGGGGCGGTTGACGAGGCCCACCAGCATGCCGTGGAGGCTCGCCTCGGTACCGGATACGGGGTTTCCTACATCGGCCACAATCGACACCGGCTGAACGCGGACGGCACCGTGACCTGGTTTGAGGACAATCCCACCCAGGTCCCCACCGCTCCCGTCGATCCGACCGTCGCGGTGCTGCGCGTGGATACGGCTGACGGGCGCCCGCTCGCCGTGCTGGTGAACTATGCCTGCCACCCGGTGGTGTTTGGCCCGGACAATACCCAATATTCCGCCGACTATCCCGCGGTGATGACCAGGACCGTGGAACAGGCCATGGACGGGAAACCGCTCTGTTTCTTTCTCCAGGGCGCGCCGGGAGACATCAATCCCTACTATGCGGTCATCCCCCTGAAAGAAGATGCGGCCGGCCGGCGCAACTGGACCGGCCAGACCCTGGGTAAAGAGGCGGCGCGCGTTGCCAAAGAGATTCGCACCGAAGCCGTCCCGGAGCCAAGCCTCGACTTTGCCGAGGATATGCTTCCACTCCACTTCCGCTGGAATGCGGAGAAATACCGCCACACCGCGTTGGGCAATTCTGCAAGCGACGCATGGGGATTCAATGCCTACTATCACTCCACCGAGAGCGAGCAGAAGTTGCCCGTCGCCACGGTTCTGATCAACCGGCGCATCGCGCTGATGGGGATGCCGGGCGAACCCTTCGTCAATTTTCAGATGGACTGGCGCGCCCGCTGCCCGGTCGGCGATTGCCTGTTCCTCGGCTATGCCAACGGTTACTTCGGTTACTTCCCCACCATTCGCGCCGCCACGGAGGGTGGTTACGGGGCGGCCAGCACCAGCACCTGGATCGAACCGGGCGCCGGGGAACGCATGGTGGATCACGCGGTGGTCAAGGTGTATGAGATGCTGGGTTTGCTGACGGATGCGCCGGAAGACCCGAAAGAAGACTACACGGTCACACAACCCAGAAAGTCATCGCCCGGCGGCGCGCCGGCCGGCAACAAATAGCGGGGATAATTCGGAGGTAAGTATCATGCTGAATCGACGGAAATTCTTGAACGCTGCGCTGGTTCCCGGAGTACTGGGTGCGGCAGCGGGCATGAATGGAGCGCCCGCACCTCTCTCCGCGCCCTCTGCTGCTCCCCCCTGGCCGGATGATAACGACCCTGACTTCTGGGCCCGTGTGAGGGACCAGTTCTATATCAAGCCGGGAGAAGCGTTCTTCAACACAGGGACGCTGGGCGCGACGCCACGCCCGGTGCTGGAACGGGTGGTGGAAGATATGAGAAATCTACAGGAGACGATTGCCCACTGGGATTATTCCCCCAACACTCCCGATTGGATCAGCGGCTACGCCCCTGCCCTGCCCCTTCGAGAGAAGCTGGGCAAACTTGTTAATGCCCAGGGCCGGGACGTTGCACTGACCCAGAACGCAACGATGGGAATGAACTTCGTCGCCAACGGAGTGGAGCTCAAGGCGGGTGATGAGGTGGTCCTCACCAATCACGAGCACCCGGGCGGGATCAGCGGTTGGCAGTTGCGCGCCAAGCGGGATGGCGCGGTGGTGAAGCAGGTCGCTGTCCCCACTCCGGCCAACGACCCCGACCACTTGGTTCAGTTGTTCGCGGACGCCCTGACTCCCCGTACTCGAGTCCTGGCGTTTCCTCACGTCATATCATCCACGGCGGTCGTGATGCCCGCCAAGCGCCTGACGGACCTTGCCCACGCTCACGGTTGCCTGGCGGTCATTGATGGGGCCCAGGCCATCGGCCAAATCGAGATCGATCTGGAGAAGTTGGGTTGCGATGCCTATTTCGCCAGCCCGCACAAGTGGCTGCTGGCGCCGGCCGGCAACGGCATGCTGTTTATCCGCCGCGACCAGCAGGATAAGATCTGGACCACGTTGTGCAGTTCCGCGTGGGACGATCATCAGGACGGCATGTTCAGGTTCATGCAGTACGGCACCGGAAATATTTCGCTCCTGGCCGGTTTGGACGCGGCGTTGGATTTTCACTTCCGCCTGGGTCCGGAGAAAGTGCGGAAACGGATGCGCTTTCTCGCCGACCGTCTTCGCGCCGGGCTGCAAGCGATTCCGCGCGCCCGCATCAGTTCCCCCGTGCATCCCGACCTGGCCGATGCCACCGTGGTTCATCGTATTGAAGGCATCCCGGCTTCGAAGTTGGAACAAGCCCTGTGGCAGGAGAAACGGATCAGGGTGCGGTCGATGGGCGACGAAGTCGGCGTCCGCCAATCCTGCCAGATCTATAACAATGAGGCTGAAATCGACGCCACTCTCGAGATCGTCAGAAAACTGAGCGCCCAGACCTGATTCCCGGGCGGACCGCGGCGCCGCTGGCTTTCGGAAGACCCTGGTGTGGCGTTTCCGGGATTCCAGCGCCAGCCCACCTCATCGGGACTGTGGTGGCCACCGCTTTCGCCGCCTGATTGCGGCCGGGATGACCGGGCCGACCGACGGGGTTTGACAGTATTGGTAGGAAAGCATAC
>DATJVT010000004.1:0-10662 GCA_035501695.1 Terriglobia bacterium
CCGGTAGGAAATAGCGCGGACAAGATATCGCTCTTCAGGGACATATTTACTAGACGAGTAATTATTTTACTTGACAACTAAATCCCCGGATTCACAATAGTGGGAGGGGGGGAGGCCAGAGCAGTCGGCACACAGCCGGGAACATTCACTCGGGCTGCATTCGCGGTATGGGTTGACTTATGCGGCAAATACCCGCCGGGCCACGGTCAGTACCGTGACTACCAGACTGCAACGCAAGCTTCAACCACAAGGAGGATGTAGTGCCGAACAGCGTTCGGCCCTGGCCGAGATATTCTCTGCGCTTCGTACGCCCACGCCACGGAGTGGCGCAACAGGTGCCGCACAGGGTTCGTCCGGAAAACATGGAATGTTAAATACTTTCGAAAACCGGGGACTTGCGGATTTGTGGCCTTATCAAGGGATTTCGGCCAGAAAATGGGGCGAGTTTCTTCCCCCGGCGAAGAACACGGCGGACCGGCCCCAATCTGGTGCGATGCGCCTCCGGCACAACCTTGAAATCCCGGGCGGAAGGCTCGGCCCCCGCCGAAACCAAATGCGCCGGGATGTGCGCCGCCCTGTATAATAGGCCCACGCGGCCGCGCGGCACGAGTGTTTTCGGAGCAGCTTGCGCGATGGCACCTCGCATCCCCATCCCGGAATGCGGGCGGGTAGAGGCGTGCAATGAAGTTCGCCAAGGTTTCTGCAAGGCAGATTTACCGGTGGGCCGGCAACTTCGCGTTCCCCGTTCTTTTGTTCTTGGCGAACGCACTACCAGTTTCTCCCGGCACCGCGCAAGGACCTCCTGAACCGCTCGAACTTCTTAAGCAACTCAACAGCATCACGGTGGATCCCGCTCAGGTTTACGTAATTCGTAACGCCCACCTTAAGCGCGCGCGGTTGGACCTGTATCTTAACCGCGGCTTTATCGCCTTAATGACGCCAGTGCAGGGGGAAGTCACCGGAGCGGTTTTCTGGGGAGATGGTGAGGCATTGATGGTGCCTCCCAACCGCGCCGAGAAGCGAAACCTGGCGCAGTTTACGCAAGAGCCCATTTTGGACGAAAAGTTTGACTCCGCCTACATGCGCTTTACCGATCAGACCGGCCGGGAGTTGATGGCGGCCTCACGGAAGCCCGATCCCGATGACCCCGAGCAACCCGGTCCCTTGGGGGAAGTAGCCGCCGCTGCGTCGCAAGCAGTGGAACTTGAGATTTCGGCTCGCATCCTTACAGACTTCCTGGGTGACCGCAGCCATCCGTACTTCTTCGCCCGGGTTAAGGGAGACAACCTGGGCGTGTTTGACATCGTGGACGATGAACGCCTGAGTGAACCCTTCACCGTGGGCTCCCTGCGCAAGGCCGGCCCCCGCACCTTCGCTGACGTCTGGTGTTCTTTCCCCACCCAGGAAAGGCCGGTCAACGCTGACGGATGGCAGTGGGCACCTGCCAAGGTGTTGGCATACAAGCTGGATACCCGCATTCAACCGGATCGAAGTTTGGAAGGCCGGGCGGAAGTCCAACTCGAGTCGCGCTCGGCGCGGGACCGCGTGATCTCCTTCGGGCTCTCCCGCTGGCTTGCCGTCACGGGGGTTGAGGACGAGCAGGGGCGGGGCCTCCCCGTGATCGGGGGCCAACCCCCGGACGGGGATTCGCCGGAGATGCGTCCTTACGATCACGTTGAAGTCGTGCTGCCCCAACCCCATCCGGCGGGCGAGCGTTTTACCTTGGTTTTCAAATATCACGGAAACGTCATCGCGGACGTGGGAAACGGAGTGCTGTATGTTGGGGCGCGAGGAAGCTGGTACCCCAACATTGACGTCGGCCTTCCGGGCCAATACGACATGACGTTTCACTACCCTCGCAAGCTGGTGTTGGTGGCGACGGGAGACCGCGTCGAGGAAAAAATCTCGGGTGAATGGGCAGAGAGCCGGTGGCGGTCCGACGGCATTTTCCGCGTGGCGGGTTTCAACCTCGGCCTGTACACTTCGGTGGCGCGTCGCGCGGGAAAAGCAGCGGTCACAGTTTATGCCACGCGGGAAGTGGAATCCGCGCTGGCATCCCGGCACGACGCGCAACAACCCGGCCCCCCGGTGGTTTTGGGGCCGCGCCAGACCGCGTTGAATACGCTCCAGATTGAGCCCATGCCCCTCGCGCCTTCGGCCCTGCTTGGGAATGTTGCCGACACCGCTTCGCAGGCCGTGCAGTATTATGCCGGCTTGTTCGGTCCCTATCCCTATCCACGCCTGGCTATCGCGCAAATCCCCGGGAGGTTCGGCCAGGGGTGGCCGGAACTTGTCTACCTATCCACGCTCTCCTTTCTTCCCAAGACCGAGCGGTCCGAGTTGGGCTCAACCCCCAAGGGGACCGACCCGCTGGGGCCGGTTATGATTGCGCATGAAATTGCCCACCAATGGTGGGGGAATCTGCTGGGTTGGCAGACCTATCATGACCAGTGGCTTTCGGAAGGGCTGGCCAGTTACGCGGCCGCCCTCTTTGTGTCGCAGAACAAGGACGGCAGCCGCCAGTTTCGCGATCTGCTCCACATCTACAAGGGTGATTTGCTGGCTAAGACCAGCGAAGGAAGAACGGTGGAATCCGGCGGCCCCATCTGGCTGGGGCAGAGGCTTTCCAGTTCTCTGGACCCGGAAGGTTACGAGAACATCGTCTACAAGAAAGCCTGCTGGGTGCTGCATATGATGCGCGGTATGATGACCGACCCCAAGACCGGATCGGACGCCCGGTTCTTTCGCATGCTGCGCGACTTTATAACCCATTACCAGGGTCAGTGTGTCTCCACCGAGGATTTCATTCGCCACGCGGAAAAGTACATGGCGCCAGAGAGCGACCTGGAGCACAATCGCAAGCTGGATTGGTTCTTTGACGAGTGGGTCTATGACACGGGGATTCCCGATTACACACTGAAGACGGCCCTGCACTCGTCCGCCGCGGGAGCCTGGGTTGTGGAAGGGACCGTCACGCAGACCAATGTCCCATCGGATTTTGAGATGCCGCTGCGTGTGATTGCCGTGTACCCGAGGGATCGGCGTGTCACGCTGGGACAAGTGGTGGTGGGAGCCAACGGGGGGCACTTCAAATTCAGCGTGGCCCAAAAACCCCAACACGTGGTACTTGATGAGGAAAACCTTCTGGCCGTGGTGCACTAAACGCCCGGTGCACGGAGGCTTCACGCCGCCCGCTTATCTTCGCCAATCTGAAATCCAAAATTTGAAATTTCAAAAGGCCTTAGCCCGGCGGCCAGTGGAACGCCCGGCCTCCCAGAACGTGGACGTGCAGGTGGAACACGGACTGTCCCGCCCAGGCTCCGTTGTTGATCACGGTGCGGTAACCCCGCGATTCCAGCCCCCGCTCGCGGGCCAGTTGCGCCGCCACGAGAAGAAGATGACCCAGCAGGGTCTCGTCATCCGGCAGCGCCTCCTTGAGGGAGAGGAGATGTTTGCGCGGCAGCACCAGCAAGTGTACCGGCGCCTGGGGGTGAATGTCTTCGATGGCCACGGCAAGTTCGTCTTCGTGCACGATCTTGGCCGGAGCCTGGCGGTTGACGATCTGGCAGAAAAGGCAATCCATGTCTAATTCACCCTGACTACGAAAGTCGGCGCAGCGGGATTCGCAGCACGGATCCGTTGCGCGAGGGCCTGCGCCTCGGCCTCCGAGCTTTCGTGCCCCACCCGCACCCGGTAGAAGAGGCCATCGCCGCGGTCGAAACTCTGAATGACCACGGGCGTGTATGCCGCCTCCAATTGAGCTTTCAGGCGGCCGGCATTGGCCGGATCGCGAAAGGCGCCCACTTGTACGGCAAAGACCGCCGCCCCGGTTTCCTCGCCGAGTCCCAGGATTTCCAGCCTTACCCGCGCGATGCCGGGCATGCCCATGGCCTGCGCCGCGGCGTAGGAAAGATCGATGATGCGGCCTTCCACAAACGGTCCGCGGTCGTTAATCCGCACCTGCACGTCGTGGCCGTTCTCCAGGTCGTGGACGCGCACCTGCGTGCCAAAAGGAAGCGTGCGGTGCGCGGCGGTCATGTCGTACATGTTGTAGATTTCGCCGCTCGCCGAGTGCCGCCCGTGATAGGGATGCCCATACCAGGATGCAATGCCTTCCTCCCCCTGCACGATGGGCACGGGGGAAACTGACGGATTTCGCGGCGGTGCAGGCGATGGGGTGATCGTAGTCGTGGCGGGGGCTGACGGTGGAGGCACGGTCTGCGCGGAGGGGGCAGGCGGTTTGTGGTGATGCAGGCAGCCTGTGGCGCACAAGAGGACGCCTGCCGCCAGGCCGACCCGCGCGGCGAGGCGATGCAATCTTCCGGGCATTGCTTCCCTAAAGTGGCTCGGCACGGCGTCAGGACTTTGACTTTTCCACACGGTCTGCCAGTTTCGCCAGGCGTTCGGCCGCCCCCCGCAGGAACTCCGCCATGTCCTGGCGCGTCTGGGGACGTATTTCATTCTCCAGATAGTTTCGCAGCTTTTCCAGTTCGCGATCCAGCGCGCGGCCCGCATCTTCAAATTTCATGTCCCTGCTCCAACCCTTGGTAGCTATTCTAGCGAAGCAGGCGGGACGGTACAAAGCAAAATCCTCTATAATGAAAGTTCACCTTAAACGACCATGTCCTTACCCCCCAAACTCTGGTTCCAATGGCAGCGGCTCAAGAAAGCTGTTACTTCCTCCTTTGAAACACCGGGGAGCCCGGGCGGCGGCGCGGTGCGCATGTGCCCGCACTGCCGGGCCCTGATCAATCGCGACGCCAAGACCTGCCCGCTCTGCGGTGAGTCCATCGGCCCTGTCCGCGCCCGTGGCGGCAGCAGCACGCCGGGCCGCATCATGGGCGTCATCCCCATTCCCACCACGGCCAGTTCCGTAATGGTGGTCGCCAACCTCGCGCTCTATGCCATCTCCTGGTATATGACCCAGAATTCCGCGGCAGCGCAGCTCTATGGCGCGCCGTCCATGGGCGGAATCGGCACGCAAGTTTTGATGCGGTTGGGCGCCAAAGCTCCCTACATTCTTCCCCCCTACAATCAATGGTGGCGCCTGGTCACAGCCATGTACTTGCACGCCGGCCTGCTTCATATCGGGATGAACATGTGGTGCCTGGTGGACTTGGGGCCGGAAGTGGAATCGCTCTTCAGCACCGCAAAGTTCACCGTGTTTTACCTGGTTACAGGTGTGGCGGGGTTCATCGTCAGCCTTGGGTGGGCTCCCTACGGACTTTCGGTCGGAGCATCCGGCGCCGTGCTGGGGCTGATCGGAGTCCTGATCGGCGCAAGCTTCCATCATGGACATTTGGGGAGGGAGTACCGCAGCCAGCTCTGGAAGTGGGTAATCTATATTGCCGTCCTCGGGATCTTCTTCAGCGCCGATAATGCCGCGCACTTCGGAGGCTTGGGCGTCGGCCTCGCGCTCGGATACCTGGTGCCCGAGGGTGAGCCCGCCACGCGCCCGAGCGAGAACCTCTGGAACGCGCTTTCCTTGTTGTCTGTGCTGGTTATTGCCGGGTCGTTCGTGATGATGGCAATGCAGCTTTCCCCTTGATGATTGCCGATTTTTGATTGCCCATTGAGGGAATCGAGAATTGACAATTGCTATCGACAATCAAAGTGAATCTACCGCTTTTGCCGTCGCAATAAACGGGGTTGCTGTGACTTCCACCGTGGCGCCGGAATTTAAGGCGAGTTTGGTTCCCGGTTTGGAAAACTCGCGGCGGACGTAGGCGAGAGCAATCGTTTTGCCGATCGTGGGTGACACGCAGGAGCTGGTGACCTCCGCCACGTCTCTTCCCTCCACAACGGCCTTTTCGCCGGCCGCAACAGCTTGTGGCGCATTCACGATTAAGCCGGCCAATTTCCAATTCACATGGCCGCGGCTGCGGGTGCGCTCCACGATTTCCTGCCCGATATAGCAGCCCTTATCGAAGCTGAGGGCATTCCAGAGGCCGGCCTCGATCGGAATCACGTCCTCGCCCAGTTCCGTCCCGTAGCGCGGGATGCCCGCCTCGATGCGCAGCATCTCCAGGGCTTCCGAGCCGCAGGGAAGCATGTCGTAGGTCGGAGCCTGACCGCAGGCGGCGCCCCAAACCGCTTCCATCCCGGCGGGACTCACCCACACTTCGTAACCCTCCTCACCCGTGCTCGAAGCGCGAACCACGCGGATGGGAAAGCCCGCATAGTTGGAAGCAAAGTGGTCGAACTCCTGCATGGCTGGCAGGTCAACGTGAAGGGTTTTCTCCAGCAACCCCCGCGCCCGCGGCCCCTGGAAAGCCAACGGGTACAGCTCCAGTGGCTCGATTTCCACCTGGTCCATGATGATGTAACGCCGAAAACCCTCGATGGCTTTTTCGCGCAAATCAGCGTCGGTATCCACCAGGAAGCAGTCCTCCGCGCAGTACAAGCGCATGTCGACCACGATATGACCTTGCGCATTGAGGAGGGTGGCGTACACGCCCTGGCCGGGGGTGAGCTTCTTGACGTCATTGCTCACCAGGCGCTGAAGCAGGCGCGCGTGGTCGCGCCCTTTCATCCGGAATTTGGCGCGAAAAGAAAAGTCGAAAAGCCCGGAGGCGCCGCGCACCGCCCGGCTTTCCGCCGCGGGATCGGTGAAGCGCGCCGGGACGACGGCGCCGTGGTATTCGGCCAGCGTAGCGCCCTGCGATTGGTGGTATTGGTTAAGTGGAGAGCTGGTCATCGGGGATTTTCGATTGTCGATTGAAGCTATCAGTTTTCATATGTCGCTCTGTATATCAACAATTTCAGAAGAACCCTAATTGAAGTCTGGCCGCCTCCGACATCATGTTCTTGTCCCAGGGCGGTTCCCACACCACTTCCACTTTCACGTTCTTCACGCCCGGGATTACAGTAATCTTGTCCTCCACTTCACCGGGCAGCGTGCCCGCTGCGGGACAGCCGGGAGCGGTCAGCGTCATTTTAACGTGAACGTCGCCGGTGGGTTCCACGTTGACGTTGTAGATCAAACCAAGGTCATAGATGTTGACCGGAATCTCGGGATCGTAGCAGGTGCGGATTCTTTCGACGATCTTGTCCTGCAGCGCCACCAGCTCGGAGACGTTCAGTGCGGGCGGCGAAGCCGGGAGCGAAGTCTGGTCAGGCATCTAGGCACCTCGAGGGAAAGTTGTCAGCCTTCAGTTGTCGGTCTTCAGTTATCAGTTCTCAGCCGGCGCTTTGTTTGAAAACTGAGAACTGACAACTGAAGACTGACAACTGGACACTTCATTCCGTGCTCGCCACCGCCGGACTCCCTTGCAGCGCGCTGCGGAGCGTGTGCCAGGCCAGCGAAGCGCATTTGACGCGCACGGGGAATTCCGCGACCCCGGAAAAAACAGCCAGCTTGCCGAGGTCCGGCGCATTAGCCGACTTCTCAGCGCGGCCGGTCACCAGGTTATGAAATGCCGCGAAGAGCGCCTCGGCTTCGGCGCGGGTCTTCCCTTTCAGCGTCTCCGTCAAAATCGAAGCTGAGGCGGTGGAGATGGCGCATCCCGAACCCTGAAAACTGATGTCCGCAATGCGATTGTCCGCCATGTGCAGGTAAATCGTAACCTTGTCACCGCACAGAGGGTTATAGCCGTCGGCATGATGATCGGCATTCTCGATCGCGTGAAAATTCCGCGGCCGCTTGCTGTGGTCGAGAATCACTTCTTGATATAAGGAACTGAGATCAGACATAAGTATTCTGCCGTTTATTCGGATTCGTGCGGTGCAACGAATCGGGTGATCGGGAGATCGGTTGATCGGGTGAACAAATCACCAGGTGGCACTCTTTGCTCGCCCGATCACCCGATCTTCCGATTCTCTTCATGCAAACATCGCCTTCACGTGCTCAATTCCCGCCGCCAGGGCGTTGATCTCCTGCTTGGTATTGTAGAACGCCAACGACGCGCGCACGGTGGCGGGCACGCCGAAGCGTTGCATGACCGGTTGCGCGCAATGATGGCCGGTGCGCACGGCGATGCCTTCCTGATCGAGCACCGTCCCGACATCGTGCGGGTGGATTCCCTCCAGCACAAAGGAGAGCACTCCGGCCTTTTCGCGCGCCGTCCCGATCAGGCGAACGCCGGGAATCTGGCCAATCGCCTCCGTGGCATAGGCCAGCAGGGCTTGTTCATAGGAGGCGACATTATCCATTCCTACCCGTGTCAGGTAATCGACCGCGGCGCCCAGGCCAATCACCGCCGCAATATTGGGCGTTCCCGCTTCAAACTTGTTCGGAATATGATTGTAGGTGGTTTTTTCGAAGGTGACGGAAAGAATCATGTCGCCGCCCCCCTGGTAGGGAGGCATGGACTCCAGCAGATGCGCCTTGCCATACAGCGCGCCGATGCCGGTGGGGCCGAACATTTTGTGGCCGGAGATCGCGTAGAAGTCGGCGTCGAGGGCGCGCACATCGATCTTCATGTGCGGGGCCGCCTGCGCGCCGTCTACCAGGACGGGAATTTGCCTCGCGTGGGCCATGGCAATCATCTGCTTGAGCGGATTGATAGTCCCGAGGGCGTTGGAAACGTGGGCGGCCGCCACCAGGCGCGTGCGGTCGTTCAAGAGCTTTTCAAATTCGCCCAGGATCAATTCGCCGCGGTCGTTGATGGGGGCCACGCGTAGGTGGCAGCCTTTGTCCTCGCAGAGAATCTGCCACGGAACGATGTTGGAGTGGTGCTCCATGGCGGTAATCAGGATTTCGTCGCCGGCGCGGAGGTGCTGCCGTCCGTAGGTCTGCGCCACCAGGTTGATACCTTCCGTGGAGCCGCGGACAAACACGATCTCGCGCGTTTCCGCCGCATTCAGGAAGCGTTGTACCTTGACGCGCGCGTCCTCATAGGCCTGCGTGGAGCGCTCGCTGAGCAGGTAAACGCCGCGATGAATATTGGCGCAATCCTGAAGGTAGAAACGAAGCAGGGCATCGATAACCGCCTGCGGTTTCTGGCTGGTGGCGGCGTTATCAAGATAGACCAGCGGCTTCCCGTGCATCTTCTGCTTCAGGATGGGGAAGTCCTCGCGGATGCGCCGCACGTCAAACGACGGAGGTGGCACTGGCCGGTCGATTACCGGGGGCGGCGGTAGATTGCGTATGGTTGCCATCATAACTCCATTTAAGTCGTCAGTTCTAAGTCGTCAGCTAGCGCTACCAACTCACCGCTTGGCCAATCGCGAGTAGAGCCTTTCCGCCAGTTTCTCGCGCAGGGGCTGGAACTTGATCCGCTCCATGACGTCGTTGGCAAAGGCGTAGGTGAGCAGCTTCCTGGCTTCTTCCACGCCGATGCCGCGGGAGCGGAGGTAAAAGACCGCCTCGGGGTCGATCTGGCCGACCGTCGCGCCGTGGGTGCATTTCACATCGTCGGCAAAGATCTCCAGTTGCGGTTTGGTATTAATAATGGCGTCTTCGGAAAGCAGGAGGTTTTTGTTGCTTTGCTTGGAGTCGGTCTTCTGCGCGTCGGGACGGACAATGATCTTGCCGTTGAAGACTCCTTGCGATTTGCCCTCCAGGACGCCCTTGTAGACCTCGCGGCTGGAGCAGTGCGGCTTGGCGTGGTCGATGGTGGTGTGATTATCCACGTGCTGCCGGCCGTTGATGACATAGAGGCCGTGCAAAAGCGATTCCGCGCCCTCGCCGTCCAGCACGGTCTGGACTTCCTCGCGCGTCAGCGCCCCGCCCAGTTGGATGGAGTGGGTGGCGACGGTCGAGGAGCGCTCCTGCGACACCTGCACGCGAGCGTAATGAAAAGCTGCGTCGCTTTCCTGCTGCACTTTGTAGTAGTCCACCAGCGCGCCCTCACCCGCCACGATCTCGGTGACCGTGTTGGTGAAGGTCGTGTCTTCATCGAGACTGAAAAAGGTCTCGATGATGCTGGCCTGCGCCGTGTCGCCGGCCAGGATCAGATTGCGCGGGTAGGAAACCGTGCTCCGGCCGGCCCCACAGGAAATCTGGAGGATGTGCAGCGGCTTGTGAAGCACCGCGCCCTTGGGAACTTCAATGAATGCGCCGTCTTCGAAGAATGCGGTGTTGAGGGCGACAAAGGCGTGGGTCCTGGCGTCGGCATAGCGTCCCAAACGCCGCTCCAGCAAGGGACCGTGGTTCTTCCAGGCGGAAGCGAGACTTCCCGCCTTCAGTCCCTGGGGGACTTCCTTCAGTTTGGAGAGTTCCGGGACGTAGCAGCCGTTCAAAAACGTCAGCCGGCTGCAACCGAGGTCGGCCAGGGGCAGGCCGGCGATCCTCCTCCGAATGTCTTCCGAAAGCTTCACGCCCGCCGGCACGAAGGGCGTAGAGGCCAGCGGCGCAACGTTGGTGTAAATCCACTCCTCGTCGTGCGTGGTGGGGAAACCGAGTTCGGCAAAGCTCTCCATCGCCGCGCGGCGCAACTTCGGCAACCAAGCCGGCGCATGCTCATTCAGGCCACTCTCCAGGCGCGTGAAAGTGGTGAGATAAAGTCCTTCTTGTTCTTTAACGGTTGGCATCAAATTCCTTTTTTTAGCTAACAGTTGACAGCTCACAGCCTACAGCGTACTGTTCGCAGAAACTGTCGGCTGTTGGCTGTTAGCTGTCGGCTGAAGCTCCTCCAGCCATCCATACCCCTTGTCCTCGAGTTCGAGCGCCAATTCCTTGCCTCCCGATTTCACAATGCGCCCGTTGGACAATACGTGAAC
>DATJVT010000005.1:0-7221 GCA_035501695.1 Terriglobia bacterium
CCTATTGGTACCTCAGCGCCACCATGGGATCGACTTTTGTGGCCCGGCGCGCGGGGAGGTAACCTGCCAATCCTGCGACGCTCAGCATCAGGACGGTCGTCCCCAACACCGTCAGAGGATCGCCGGGGCCCAGTCCATAAAGTTCGCTCCGAATCAGGCGCGTGGCTCCGAGGGCGATGGGAATCCCGATGGCGGCTCCAAGAATGGCGAGGGCAAGCGCTTCTCCCATCATCATTCCGAGGATCTGTTCCCGCCGGGCGCCCAGAGCCATCCGGACGCCGATTTCATTCGTTCTCCGGCTTACAGTGTGGGCCATGAGACCATACAGGCCAATCGCGGCCAGCAGCAAAGCCAGGAGCCCGAAAAGGCCGGAAAGGGAAGCAACCAGGCGGTCTTGAACAAGGGATTCCTCCACCTGCTCGGTGAGTGTTTTGACATCGAAGATGGGAAGCCGGCTGTCTGCTTGCAGAATGACGCGGCGCACGGCCGTAGCCAGGCCAGCCGGGTCGATCGCGGCGCGTACCTCGAGAGTCGTGGACCCTGATTCCGGAGCCTGGAGAAACGGAATGTAGGCCTGTGGGGGAGCCGGCTGGCGCAGGTTGTGGTATTTCGCATCCTGGATGACCCCCACGATCTCCAGCCAACTGGAATCGCCCCGCCAACCCGGCACGCTGAAGCGTCTGCCGATCGGATTCGCGTCCCCGAAGTAATAATGCGCCATCGCCTGGTTGATGATGCCGACCCGCGGAGCGCCCGCCGCGTCGGCCTCCGTGAATTCCCGTCCCAGCAGTACCGGAGTTTGAAGTACCCGGAAGTAATCCGGGCCGATAACGTTGAGCATGACCGGAGTACTCTCACCCGGCCGGGGTGTGTATCCCTCCACGGTGGGCAACGTATAACTGTATCGAACCGCCAACGGACTGAAGTCTGAGAAGCTGGCCACGCGCACCCCGGGGAGGGCCCCGATCCCGGCCACCAGCCTTTGATAGAGGCCGGTAGCCTGCGCTTCCTTGTAACCCACCATGCTCGGGTTCACGGAAACCAGCAAAACGTGCTCGGCGTTAAAGCCGGGATTGAAATCCTTCAGTTTTTCCAGGGTCCGCACCAACAGACCGGCGCCGACCAGCAAGACCAGCGAGAGGGTGACTTGCGAAACCACCAGTGCCTTCCCCAAGCCGGACCGATGCCGCGCGTCGCCCACGACGCGGCTGCTCTCCTGAAGTCCGGCCAGGCGCGGCTGCGTCACCCGGACTGCGGGGGCCAGACCGAACAGAATCGCGGTGCAGAGGGAAACGAATATGGTAAAGGCGAGGACACGGGCATCGGGTTGCACATTCAGGGAGACCGGTGAAGACGAGTGCGACACTGCCGCCAGCAACACGCCCGTGGCCCAGAAAGCCAGGAACATACCAAGCGCGGCGCCCCCCAGGGCCAGCAATACACTTTCCGTAATCAGTTGGCGGACCAGGCGCCACCGTCCGGCCCCCAGCGCAATCCTGACCGCAATCTCCCGGTGGCGGGCGCCGGCCCGCGCCAACATCAGGCCGGCCACATTGGCGCAGGTAATGAGCAGCAGCAATCCCACCACGGCCATCAGGATGAGCAAGGGCTTGGAGAACTGTTGGCGGAGGGCGGCGGTTCCCCGCCCCCCCGGCTCCAAATGCATGCGAAAGCCGCGATAGATCTCACGGGTCCGCGCTGAATCCACCGACAACCCGGACATTCCTTCCGCGGCCTCGCGCATCGATTGCCGGTAGATAGGATCCGCGTTGGCCAGCGCCTGCTCCTGCGTAACCCCGGGCTTCAGGCGTGCCATGAGATAAAGCCAGTTGCGGAAGGGAGCGCTTAGCACCGAGTAGGGGGTGCCCGCCACGGCCCACTCCGGCCTGACCTGGGCGACCATGTTAATGGGTATGGCCACCTCGTACGGGTTGCCGGGCGCGAGGCCAGAGAAATCGGGAGGCGTCACACCGACGATCGTGAAGGGGGATCCGTTGAGCGCAATCTTCTTCCCCACCACCGTGGGATCACGGTCGAACCTTCTTATCCAATAATCATAGCTGATCACGGCCACCGGCCCGCCGCCCGCCACGCGATCATCATCGGGCGCAATCGTCCGGCCAAGGATCGCTCCCACTCCCAGCACGGAGTAGTAATTGCCGGAAACCACTTGGGCCTTGGCGAGGCCGGCGTGGCCGTCCACTTCAAAATCGAAATCCTCGAAGCTGCGAAATGCCACGACACCGGAGAATACCTGGTTGCGGTCCTGAAGCTGCTTGAAGGCCGGATAGGGAAAGGCGTCGTCCGACGTACTTCCCACTGTGACCAACCGGTCCGGGTCGGCGACGGGCAAGGTCTTGAGTAAGGCGGAATTGATGAGGCTGAAGATGGCCGTGTTGGCTCCAATCCCCAGCGCCAGCGTGACGATCGCCACCGCCGTGAAGCCCGGGTTCTTGGCCAGCATCCGCAGGCCGAATTTGAGGTCTTGCAGCAGATTGTCCATTGCACGAGTCCTCAGTCTTCAGTCATCAGTTATCAGTCCTCAGTTTTCAGTTCCCAGTCACCAGGTAACTTGGCTTCGGTCCACCTCGATCCGCACAAGCATCCGGCCCTCGCCCGTGCCCGCAGCTCCGCGCCCGCCTCGACTACGTGCGGCTGACTACTGACAACTGATAACTGACAACTGGCGACTGTCCTACTCATACCTCAGCGCATCCAGCGGAGAGACCTTGGCTGCCCGGCGGGCTGGCAGATAGGCCGCGACGACGGCCACCGAAAGCAGCAAAGTCGCAAATCCCGCGAGAATTCCGACATCCACCTGGATAACCCCCAACAGGACGCTGGAAAGCGTGCGAGCCAGCGCCGCCGCGGCGGGAACGCCAATGGCCAGCCCCACCAGGGCGAGAAAGAATGCGCGCCCCACCACCAGACGAAACACATCGCGAGGGCACGCCCCCAGCGCCATCCGCACGCCTATTTCGTGCGTTCGCTGCGCAACCGAATAGGCCATCAAAGCAAAAATCCCCGAAGCGGAAAGCACCAGGGCTATGAATGCGTACACCATCATCATTTCCGCTGAGACCTTCACCCCGCTCAATTCATCGTCCAGGATCTTCTCTAAAGGACGAACGTCGTACACGGGTTGTTCGCCGTCCAGGGCTTGCACCTGGGCGCGCGCCGCGGCGGCCACCGACATGGGATCCCGCTGCGTGCGCAGGGCGACGGACAGGGACCGTTGCGTCAACTGGTCAAGAGGAAAATAGGCCATGGGAGGGGCGGAATGGTCGAACGGCATGGGCTTGACGTCCCCTACCACGCCCACCACGGTCCGCCAGGGAACTCCGCTTCCCTCGGGTCCGAAGTGAATCCGCTTGCCCAGCGCGTTCTCACCCGGCCAGAGCCGCCGGGCGAAGCTCGAGTTCAACACGACCACGGGGGCCGAATCGGGGCCGTCCTGGCTGCCGAGAGTGCGCCCCTGGATCAAAGGGATCCGCAACAAACGGAAGATTTCCGGGGTAGCGACCTCTTGCGTCGCCGACCGCATTTCACCCGGAGCCGGGGGAGCCTGGCCCTCCGCCCGGTATTGCGCAGTGGTCCAATTGAACTGCCCGGGCAGGGTAGCGACCGCGGCCGCCCGCTCCACCCCCGGCAGGGCCCCCAGGCGCTCCACCAGCTTGTCGTAAAACTCGCGCGTTTGACTCTCCTCGCGATATTTCGATTCCGGCAGCGCAATCTGGAAGGTCAGCACGTTTGTCCGGTCGCATCCCAGGTTGGTTTCCTGCAAATGGTGAAAGCCCTGCACCATCAATCCCGCCCCCACCAGCAGGACCAGCGCCAGGACAAACTCGGTAACCACCAGCACCCCGCGCAACCGATGGGACGACGCACTCGCGCCGCCGCCCCGCGCGGATTCCTTCAGCGTCTCGTTCAGGTCCACGCGCGTCGCGTGCCAAGCGAATCCCAAACCCGCCAGGATGCCGGCCCCTGCCGCGAGGGCCGCCGTGAACGCCAGAACGGACCCATCGATGTGCATGTGCCGGACCCCCGGGACATACTTAAGGACGAACGCCGGGATGCTGCTGC
The DNA here is from genome assembly GCA_035501695.1 of Terriglobia bacterium. Taxonomy (GTDB): domain Bacteria; phylum Acidobacteriota; class Terriglobia; order UBA7540; family UBA7540; genus Bog-366. The sequence continues at coordinate 4,084 of DATJVT010000005.1, forward strand.
TCCGCCATTCCATATCCGCATAGGCCATGACCAAACCCAATAGGGCGCCGATGCTCGACTGAAGAACGCTTTCAATCAGCACCTGGCGGGCGATTCGCCCCCGCCCGGCTCCCAAGGCGACGCGCACGGCGATTTCCTTCTGGCGCGCGCTCCCTTGCACCAATTGCAGGTTGGCAACGTTGGCGCAGGCCAGCAGTAATACGAAACCCGCGGCCCCCATGAGCACCAGAATGAACTGGCGCGAACCCTCCAGCATGTCGTTTACCAGCTTCACCAGTCGCACGCTGTGGGCGGCATTGGTGGCGGGAAACTGCTGCGCCAGTCGCCCGGCAATCGCCTGGAGCTCCGCCTGCGCCTGCTCAAGGGAAACTCCCGCCTTCAGACGCCCCATCACCTGCAGGTAGTGGTTGGTACGGTCGGCGCCGGGAGGCCCCGCCAGGTCAAGTGGGGCCCACACCTCGACTCCCATCGGGTATTCAAAGTCCTCCGGCATCACGCCGACCACCGTGTAGCCCAGGCCATTCAGGCGTACCGGGGATCCGATCACCTGGGGGTTGCCGCCCAGGCGCTGCTGCCAGAAACCATAACTGACGACCACTACGGAAGTGTGGCCGGGCGCGAAATCCCCCTCGTTGAACTGGCGCCCAAGCTTCGCCCCCATTCCCAGCAGGGGGAGGAAATCGGGCGTCACCTGGAAGCCGTCCACCCGCTCGGGCACCGCCACTCCGGTCAGGTTCACTTCCCATCCGTGGCCCGCCGCCAGTTGCTGGAACGGGTGGCTCTGTTCCGTCCAGTCACGGAAGTTCGCCGGCGCCACCGCCGCGTGGTCCTCATTCTGGGCCGGAACCGTTTCCCAAATGGTCACAATCCGGTCCAGATGTGGAAATGGCAACGGGTGCAGCAGCATGGCGTTGACGGTGGTGAAGATGGAAGTATTGGCGCCGATGCCCAGCGCCATCGCCAGCACCGCCACGGCCGTGAGGCCGGGACGCTTTGCCAACATGCGCAGGCCATAGCTAACGTCTTGCAGCAGGTTGTTCATAACATGAGTCCTTAGTCATCAGTAATCATTCCTTAGTTTTCAGTTCTCAGTCATCATTTACTCGGACTTCGATGCACCTCGACTCCCACTGACCTTTGGTGTTTCCACCTGCCCCCTGCCCACTTCCATTACGAGCGAGTGGGTACTCGCAACTGACACCTGCCTTACTCGTACTTCAACGCCGTCATGGGATTGACCTGCGTCGCCCGCCGCGCGGGGACATAGCAGGCGGCCATTGAAATCAAACCAAGCAAAACCGCGACCGCCGTATAGGTGGCCGCGTCGGTAGTGGAGATTCCGAATAACAAGCTCTTCAGATAGCGCGTCAGCACCAGGGACGCCACGAATCCCACAGTCAGACCGGCAAATGTCAAAAACAACCCTTGCGCCAGTATCAGCCGTAAAACGTCGTATCGCTGCGCCCCCATCGCCATGCGAATGGCGACTTCATGGGTACGCTGACGGGTGGTGTAGGCGATCACTCCGTAGATTCCCACCGCCGCGAGAACCAGGGAGAGAATGCCGAAGGCGCCCGCAAAGGTTCCCGCGACCAGTTCGAAGATGCTCCCCAATCTCATGCTGGACTCCAGCGTGGTGACCCCAAACAACGGCAGATCTGCATTGAGGTCGTGAACGGCTCTCTCCACCGCCGCGGCATAGGCCTGGGGATCGCCCGTGACGCGCGCATGAATTGTCACCAGATTGCGGTAATCCTGGAAGAGAGACACAAAAATCGCCGGCGCAGGGGCGTAGACCAGGCGGCGGTACTTGCCGTTGCGAGCCACACCAACGACATTGAACCAGTTGCCGTTGTAATTGACCCTCTTGCCCAGAGGGTCCTGTCCCGGCCAGTAGCGGTCGCAGAACGCCTGGTTGACAATGGCCACGAGCTGCGATTTCTCTCCGTCCTGTTCGGTAAATTCGCGCCCGGCCAGGAGCGGAGTCCGCAGGGTGCCGAAGAAATCCGGCCCGACGACCGCGCGGTCGATCTCCATCGATTCGCCGGGCTGGGGGACGTAACCGTCTGGTTGGACGACGTCCGCATGGATACTGAAACTCAGCGGCGAGAAATCCGCCAGGGTCGCGGCCTCAACCCCGGGCAGGACGGCGAGCTTCGCTAGCATCTGATGGTGGAACGCCAAGCCTGCGGCTCGGGAATAACCCGCCGGCCCCAGTTCGTACGAAGCCAACAGGACATTGTGAGGGTCGAATCCGGGATCCAGCCGCCGGGCATTTTGCAGGCTGCGGGTGAACAGACCCGCACAAATCAGCAGCAGGAGTGAAAGGGCGATTTGCGCCACCACCAGCGCACTGGACAGTCGCATCTTCTCAATTCCGCCCGTCGTCGTCCCCGCCTCTTCCTTCAAGACCGCGAAAGGGGCCAGCGCGGAGATGCGCACGGCGGGCAGGATCCCGAACGCCAGGGCGGAGAGAAGGGAGACCGCCATTGTGACCAGAAACACTCTCCCATCCAGGTGGCGATTCAGCGCGAGAGGTATATTCGCCGTGGGCGGGAAGAAGGCTGCAAATGTTCCCGCTGTCCAGGTGGTGAGGGCCAATCCAACCCCACCACCGGCCAGGCCCAACAGAAGGAATTCCACCAGGAGTTGACGGACCAGCCGCCAGCGGTTCGCCCCCAGCGACAAGCGCAGGGCGACCTCGCGTCGGCGGGCTACACTGCGCACCAGTAGCAGGTTGGCCACATTTGCACATGCCAGCACCAGTAGCGCTGCCGCCAGTGCCAGGAGCATAGGCAGGCTCTTGTACAGGTAGACGTTCGCTCCAAAGGGTGAACGCCAGAGCGGGTCCAGCGAGATCTGGTTGGGGCCGCGATGCGAGTCGGGAAACTGCCTGGCAATGCCCTGCATCTGGAGGTCGAGTTCCCGCTCAGCCTGCCCGCGGGTTACACCCGGATTCAGACGGCCCAGCACATTGAGCCAATTATTGTCTCGTTCGCGCAGTCTGGCTCCACTGTTACCCAGGGATACCCAAAGGTCGGTGCGCAATCCCGTCTTGCATCCTTGAAACTCCGGCGGAGTAACGCCCACAATTGTGCCCAGAACCCGGTTGAGCTGGATGCTTTTGCCAACAATGGA
>DATJVT010000006.1:0-6013 GCA_035501695.1 Terriglobia bacterium
TGCTCGCAACGATGCAATTAGGAGATTAAGAATAATGTCGATAAAACCCAAAGTAGCCTTAGCACAGGATTTCTTGTCAAACCTCGCCAAACTGCCACCCTCAATACAGGGAAAAGTCCTCAAATGGGCCATTCGTTTTCAAAGCGATCCGGCATCTTCAGGCATCAATTACGAAAAAATCCACAATGCCCAAGACCCACGCCTGAGGTCAGTGCGCATTGACCAAGACTGGCGGGGCATTTGTGTTCAAGCCTGACCAAGGCGATGTGTGATCTTGCCACAATAACGTGGACACCTCATTTATGATGAAAATCGGAGAGGTGTTCAATGAGTTCAAGCGAAAAGAAAGCACGGCGGAAGTTCACGGCCGAATATCGAATGCAAGCGGTGAAACGTGTCTTGGCTGGTCAAGCTGTAGCCGCAGTGGCACGGGAGTTGGGAATCGGGGAGAGCCTGCTGCATAACTGGGTGACCCGCCACCGACTGACAGAAGGCACCGGGGCACTCCAGGCCGAACAGGCGGCGGAGATTGCCCGGCTGAAGCGAGCCTTGGCCCAGAAGGAAGAGGAGGCCGCCACCCTAAAAAAAGCGGTGGCGTACTTTGCCAGGGAGTCCCGGTAAGGTACGCCTTCATGCAAGGCCACGAGGGACAGTTTTCGGTGTCCGCGATGTGCCACGTTTTGGGGGCGGCCCGCAGCGGTTATTACGCGTGGAAGCGGCGCGGGGAGAGTCCCCGGGACGGGGAAAACCGCCGACTGGATGCCGACATTCAGAGGCTCTACGACTTCCATAAAAGCCGTTACGGGGCACCTCGCCTGACTTTGGACCTGCGGGCGGAAGGCTGGCAAGTGAGCCGTCGGCGGGTGGCAAAACGGATGCGCCTGCTGGGCCTGAGGGCGAAGGCGGCCAGGAAATACAAGGCCACCACCCAGTCCAAGCACAACCTGCCAGTGGCCCCGAACCGGCTGGAACAAGACTTCACAGCGGCGGAGGCAAACCGGAAGTGGGTGGCAGACATCACCTACATCTGGACCGAGGAGGGCTGGTTGTGCCTTGCGGTCGTGCCGGACCTGTATTCCCGCGCCGTGGTCGGCTGGGCCATGGCGGGGCGCATGACAAGGGATCTGGTGATAGCCGCCCTCACCATGGCCATCCGGCGCCGCCGACCGGGGCAAGGGCTCATTGTCCATTCCGACCGGGGCAGCCAATATGCCTCCGGGGATTACCAGGAAGTCTTGGAAACACAGGGCTTCCTGTGCAGCATGAGCAAGAAAGGCGATTGCTATGACAACGCGGCAATGGAAAGCTTCTTCCACTCCTTGAAGGTCGAGCAGGTCAACGGCTGCCGCTACCAGACACGGGAGGAAGCCAAGGCCGATGTCTTCGAGTGCATCGAAGCCTACTACAACCCAATCCGGCGGCACTCGACCTTGAACTACCTGTCACCCAGGGACTTCGAGAACCAGGAGGCTGCCTAATGACCTTGGTGTCCACAAAAGGGTTGCAAGATCATTCTGGATAGGGGGGGTGCGGAATGTCGGTTACAATCGGAGGCGCTTGCATTCCAAACTGGGTATATCTCCCCAGAAGCCTTTGAACTCAAACAAGTCGCTTAGCTGAGTGTCTGCGAAACCAGGGCAAGATCAAGCCCTGGGGGGCGCATCCATCGCGAATGATGCGCTTCGTTCCTCGGCGCATCCTAGGCGGGCTGTTGCCCTGCCAGAGGAAAGCCCATGTCCAAACAACACCCCATCATCTCCGTCACTGGTTCGTCTGGAGCGGGCACAACCACCGTCAAGACCGCCTTTGAGCATATCTTCCACCGCTTGGGCATAGTGCCTTTGTGGATCGAGGGCGACAGCTTCCACCGCTACGAGCGGGCACAGATGCAGGCTTTGATCGCCCAGGCAGAGGCGGAGCGCAAGCCGTTCAGCCATTTCTCCGCCGAGGCCAATCTGCTGGACAAGCTGGAGGAGACTTTCCGGCAGTACGGCGAGACCGGCACCACCCGGCGGCGCTTCTACATCCATGACGAGGAGGAAGGGCGCAAACACGGTGGCCTGTTGCCCGGCACGTTGACGCCCTGGGAGGGTGCCCCGGCGGGGACGGACCTGCTGTTCTACGAGGGGCTGCACGGCGGGGTCAAGGTGGACGGCATCGACGTGGCCCGCCACACCGACTTGCTCATCGGCGTGGTGCCCATCCTCAATCTGGAGTGGATCCAGAAGATCCACCGCGACACCGCGCAGCGCGGCTACAAGCCCAAGGATGTAGCGCAGACCATCCTGCGCCGCATGGAGGACTATGTGAAGGTCATCACCCCGCAGTTCTCCGAGACCGATATCAACTTCCAGCGCGTGCCGCTGGTGGACACCTCCAACCCCTTCATCGCCCGCGACGTGCCGACGGCGGAGGAGAGCCTGGTGGTGATCCGCTTCAACGACCACCACAAATTCAAAGTGGACTTCCCCCACCTTCTGGCGATGGTTCAGGGCTCGTTCATGTCGCGCTACAACACCATCGTGGTGCCTGGTGGCCTGATGGGGCTGGCCATGGAGATCATCTTTCGCCCCATCATCGAGAGGATGATGGAGGAGCGCGGGTGGCCTTGAGAATTGTTTCCGTGTTACTGCGAAGGCTTCGATTTCATACGGCTTATGCAATGCATAAGAAATAACGTGTTTACATATGGGAAGCTTTTCATACAAAATGAAACTGCAAAAAGTGAAGGAAAGCAGTGGCCGGCGGGGGGGGGGCGCGCCGCGCCAAAGCGCCCGTCTTTTTGCGCATTCCTTTCATGTGGAGGGTAACTAATTTCATTTTATTTCTTGCGGAGGTTGCGTTATGTCCATGTCAAATTCTGAATTGTTTGCCGGCAGCCAAGGCTTTTTTGGCTCGAAGTTCATCCGGGTCGCCGACTCGCTAGACCCTCAGTCGCTCGAGTACCTATTGGCGACGGGGCGGCGCAGCCGGGGCGGTCCCAACAAAGTGTCCAACAAACTGAGAAGCAAGCCGACGGCCTACAGCGAGGCTTTCTCGGTGGAGCAGCTCCTGGCGACGGGGCGGCGCAGCCGGGGCGGCCCCAACAAAATATCCAACAAGCTGAGAAGCACCCTTAGCTCCTACCTGTTCGATTGAAACCGGAAGCCGCAGGGACGCGGCGACGATGTAGCGCGACCTGCCGGGCCTGCGCCCTTCCAAAACCAAATCTATCTTTTTTCCCATCCAGAAAGGCGCACACCCTGCGACCAAAACGCCATCGCGCAGCCGCCTGCAAGTCAATTCTATCGCCAGCACCCTTGGGTGGCGGAGTGAGGTTTGCGCCCGCCACATCGTGAATTTTACCCATAAAAATGGGGAATATTTACCTTACATCGGCCATGCGAATCCGCATAATTACACCCAAGGAGACAGCGGATAGGGACAAGCCAGAACCCTGAATGGTTCGCAGGTATGATTTAGGGCACCCTAAGGACAGCGTTAAGGACAGCAGGCTAGGGAGTAGTCAATGTAGGCTGGGTGCGTCCCCTCGCGCCCGGCCTATAGGTTTTTGTCTTGGAGTTCGCCTGCCTTCCACCCGCCTATGAGTCCTCCTCTACACTTAGAGGACATCCGGCACATAACCTGCTTAGGCGATGGCCTCGACCCGCCGACTGAGGGGAGGTGGGTTTAATTGGTTGCCGCACCGACTGGCAGGCTTGATGTAGGTGCGAATTTATTCGCATGATCAACTGGTTAGTGCGAATGAATTCGCACCTACAAGCCATGGTCAACCAATTCCGACCCCCGCCGGCGTGGGCGAACAGCATCAATTCGGAAACATGAGCGGCGCGCTTTGTTCCTCAGCGCATCCTATGCGGGCTACTGCCGAAGCGGCCCTGTGATCTTGTAGTAGTTTTTCAGCCAGTTGGTGAAAGCCGCCGCCGGTTTGCCGGGGATTTCCCCGCCGGTCCTCTCCAGCCAGTCCTGGAACTCCGAATAAAAATAGTAAATGTCGTAGCCGTCGAAGGTTTTTCTAAGCTGCTCGCATTCGCGGGTGTTCAAGGCCCTGAGGCGGTTTGCGGTTTTGGGGGATTCGCTCTCAATGGCTTCCTTGCCGACAACACGCAGCGCGGGGGCGAATTTCCTGGCTGGCCGCTGTGTTTGAGCTTGCTTGCCGCTCACGGCATCGTCGCTGCCTTTCTTCCGCCAAGCCAGGCGCAGCCCTGTCGTCTTGCGGCCTTCCGCAATGGGTTCGATTGAGCATTCAACGTCAGATATTTCATTGACTTCAAGCACGGCGGGCTTGAGGACGCGGGCGTTCAAATCCCGGTAAATGGGATACCTGGGGTACGACAACGATTCCTGCATTTTTGGGCCATAAGGCCGTATCGCTGAGATTTTGCTGTGCTCAAAAAAACGACCGTTATTTTTGGATCGACCTTAGTGGCTCAAAACGGCCCGATTTTGACTGAATTAAGGCGCTTTTTCGTACCAAAAAACTGATCTACGAAATCTGAGTGCCACGTTGACCGGACGAGTTGGGTTTCGTGGTATAGCTAAACCACGATAAACTGATTACAGGGATCTGTCCGCGAAGAGTTCATCGACGGAGCGGCGCTTGCGCCTGCGGATGGCCTTGGCCCGCGCCCATTTGTGCTCGATGGGGTTGAGGTCGGGGGAGGAGGGGGGCAGGAACTCCAGGATGTGCCCGGCCTCCTCGATGGCGCGCCGGATGTCCGCCCGCTTGTGGAAGGAGGCGTTGTCCATGACCACGACGCAGCCCGGCGGCAGCTTGGGCAGCAGGTCGCCGACGACCCACAGGTGGAACATCCCGGCGTTGACCGAGCCGGCCATCAGCGAGACGGTCAGCAGCAGGCCGCCCAGCAGCGCGCCGAGGGCGTTGACCCGCCCCCGGGCCTGCCAGTCGCGCCGCCCCGGGCAGCGCTCCCCGCGCGGGGCGTAGCCGCTCGCGCGCGGCGCGTCCTGCGCGAAGCCGCTCTCGTCCAGGTGGACGACGGGCCGGCCCTCCGCCCGGTGCGCCTCAAGCCGCGCCCGGAACTCGGCGCGGGCCTGCTCGTCGGCCTTCGGATGCGGCAGCGTTTTTTTTTAGGGTGATCTTCAGCCGCTTGAGCGCCTCGCAAATCCCCTGCTGGCTCGCCCCCAGCCGTGCGGCGCGCTCATGCTGGTAGGCGTCGGGGTGAAGCTCCACGTCCCGCCGCAGAGCCTCGTCCTTGATCTTCACCGGCGGCTTGGCCCGCTTCCGGCACGGCTCCACCCGCCCGCTCCAGCGCGACACGCTGGCCTTCCCCACCCCGAAGCGCCGCGCCGCCGCCTTGAAGGAAAGGTTTTCATGTTCCTTGATCGCCAGCACCTTGCGGCGGAAGTCAATCGAGTAGGTCATCGGCAGCACCTCGGGGATGGATTTAGGGGGCTTTAGTGTAATCAATCTATGCTGGTCTAGCTATACCTGTCCGGGCGGTGGCCTGCACGCCGGAGTCCGGATGGGAAAAGGGCCAGGTCGAGAACCAGGTGGGGAACGTCCGCGAATGGCTGTTCACGCCGAGGTTGAGGTTCGCGGACTTCACCGAGATGAACGGCTGGCTGGCCCGGCGCTGCCGCGAGCTGGCGGGCCGTCGGCACCCCGCCGAGGCGGGCCGCACGGTGGCCGAGTGCTTTGCCGAAGAGCAGCCGTTGCTGCGGCCGGTCACGGCGGTGTTCGACGGCCATGTCGAGCAGGTGCTGCGTGTGTCCAGCACCTGCCTAGTCCATGTGGACCGCAACCGCTACAGCGTCCCGGCCAACTGGGCGGGCAAAGTGGTGTCGGTGCGCCTCACCGCCGACGCGCTCCGCATCGTCGCCGACGGCGTGAACAAGCTCAAGCGCGCGGACAACGCGCAGCTCGTGATCACCCACTATCAACGGCTGTTGAATTACATCGTGCCGGACTTCGTTCACGTGCTGGTGGACGGCCGCATCGTGCGCACAGGCGACAAAAAACTTGCGCTCGAACTTGAAGCGAAGGGCTACGATT
>DATJVT010000007.1:0-11279 GCA_035501695.1 Terriglobia bacterium
CGCGCGACAGCCGGGCGTTGGCGCGATGCGCCGCCAGGTTTTTATCGGTCATGGAACGCTTTTGAAACATGCGAACCTCCTTGGAGCGTCGATCTCCGATCGACCTAGGGGCACGCCATGGCGTGCCCGTACGGACCTGCCCAACCGTGTTCGGCCCCCCGTCCGGCGGCCGGAGACCGCCGCTACAGATCTTGCCGGCCTGTCTCACAAGGGAGTAGGCCACGGGGTTGCCGTATAATAGTCTACATGTATAAGCGTGATGACCGGGCGGCGCGAAGTCAAGCGGAATCGGGCCTTTTTCGGCCAAATTCGGCCACATTGTCTGAAACTATTTGCTAAATTTCCTACCGGTAGGAAACGGGTTTTGGGAAATGGCGCTTGGGAGTGCGGCAGCTCGCTGCCGCTTCTTGCAACCGGAAGCTTGCTTCCGGTGCAGAGGCCGCCCACCCCGCCTGGATGCGTATGGGAACTTATACACAAACCTGCTCCCAGAGTGGGCTGGTAGTAGGAGGCAGGTCGCACATGGCCATCCTGCCGGTGAGACTTCATGCCCGGCTTGGTCATGCCGCCTCGATTTGACTTTCCTCCTGCATCCGGTAACATCAAGGCATGGCTCATACGATTGTTGACGATCAGGTTTCAGTGCCGAGGGAGGAGTACCTGCGTTTGAAGGAAATGGAAAATCGATTTGGCCGTTTCCTCGAGTATGTGGCGTATGCCGAGGACATCCGTCGCGCGCGGGAAGAAGTCAAACAAAGGAAGCTCATCCCGCAAGAGCGTTTGTTCAAAGACCTCGGATTCTGATTACTCATGAAGATCTTCTACACCCATGGGGCCGCAGAGGAACTGAAAAGTCTATCCAAGCCGGACCAGAAGCGCATTGTTTCCAAGATGCGTTTTTACGCGGGCCGGGAAAACCCTCTGACTTTTGCCAAGCGGCTGGTAGATGTTCGGGAGGGGCAATTCAGGTATCGCATCGGCGATTATCGGGTGATTTTTGACGTTGCGAGGGATAGCATTTATGTCCTGAAAATTGCAAAACGCAGCGACATTTATAGGTAGGGAGAGGAGACCGAGCATGCAGCATTCACAGGGCCCTCGGGTTGAAATATGTGCCAAATTATTCGCCGCGGGTGGAACGATTTTCTGGAGCATGCTGGCAATCGCGGTTTTCTTGGGAAGCGCGGCGATGACTCCAGGCGGAAGTCCCGTTGACGTCCCGAGCATCAGCGCCGGCGTGGGTCCCTGCACGGCGGATTTCACCGTGGTGGACGCATCCAATAAACCGGTCTATGACGCCAAGATCCATGTCAAGGTCAAGTCGGGGTTCATGAGCAAGCACGACACAGACCTGGAAATTGGCACCAATAGCGACGGCAAGGCGCATTTCGAAGGGCTGCCGGACAAACTCAAGAAGCCTCCCATGGAGTTCACCGTCAAGAGCGGCGACAACTCCAAATCGGTTACCAACGATCCCGCCGTCAACTGCCACGCCACCCTTGACGTGGCCCTGGGAAAGTAACAGGGAATCCTGCCAGGCGTGGTGTCGGAATCGCCGGCTCGGCCCCAGCCACTATACAGAGCGACATAAATGCTTGCGCATTCGGTTGTAGCGGCGGTCTCAGACCGCCGCCGTCGATCGGAGGTCGACGCTACAATCCGGGCGCGCAGAGAGCGCCGCTACGGGCAATGCGCCGGAACCTATGTCGTCCTGTATAGCTGGAGGTTGTGCGATTACCGGGGTTTGACCTGCTGAGGTGTGCGCAGGGTTTCCATCGCCAGCCACTCGAGCAGAAACAGGGCAAGGGTCGAGGCAGGAGCTTCCTGCAGTTGGGGGACCAGGATCCCCAGGTCCGAGCCTTCCACCAGCTCGCGATCGTTGCTGTCGGTCAGCGACAGGACACGAACCTCCTGGGCTCGCGCTTGTGCCGCGGCGCGGTGGATGGTTTTCTTGAGCTTCGAATGTGACCCTGAAACAAAGAAGGCGGCGTCCCCGCGGCGGGCGAAGTGGCTGGCAGCACTCGAGAATTCCGTGGCTTCCACCTCCTCCACCCGGGGACTGGCCAGTGAATGCATTCGCCACGCCGCATGGCGGACAGGATAGTAGTTGAAGCCTCCGCCCACCAGGCACAAGCGCGGCAAATGTGCCGCCTCTTCCACGAGGGAGTCGACCACGCCCGAAAGCTGCGTAAACACCCATTCCAGTTTGCCCGGTAGCAGGTCAAAATCCCTGTCCACCTGCTCCCAGATCGGCTTGGGTTTCTTAAGCGCCTGCGTCACCTTGAAAGCGAGGAGATGGAGAGCGGCGTGCATTGATACGGCAATCGCGGGTGAATCCCCCGCGCCTTCCGCGCGGACCAGGAAAGCGTGGTCCGCCAGTTTAACCAGCGGGCTGTCCATCGTATTCGCCATGGCTACTACCGTGCCGCCGCGCTCATGCGCCCGTGCGGCGAGTTCCTGGGCTTCCGGCCATTCTCCGGGTGGGGAGATCAGCACCAGCACGGACCGCGACTGGAGCAGGGAGAGGCTGTAGTTCAGAAAAACCTCCGGGGGGCGCGCCACGACGTGCCAGCCACCGAAGGATTCAAAGGCAAGACCTGCCGCCAAGCCCAAGGCACTGTAATTCCCTACCCCGCACACATAGATGGGACCATCGCCCCATCGCACTTTGCGCAGCGTTGTCCCATACTCGGCGCGGGCCTTTTCCAAGGTCAGGGCGAGCGCGCTCATGATTGCCTGCACTTGATTCCGGGTTCCCATTAATCGCGACCTGCCATTAAGTGTTGTCCTCCAGGGCCGATATTTCCGAGCCGGCGGGGGCCGGCACAGCACCTGTCTCTTCTTTCGCCACAAAGCCGTGCGCCGAAAGGTGGGCTCCGAAGAGCAGGATCAGAGCGCCCGCATACGCCCAAAAGAGTAAGGTGACGGACACGCCAAACGGCCCATAGACTTCGCGGAAGCGAACCATCGGGTGTGTCAAGGAGTATATGCCTCTTCCCACCTCGGTCAAAATCCCTGTGGCGAGGGCAGCGGGGAGAACGCGCCCCACGGGCACCTTTCCGTTGGGCAGGAAATAGTAAATCATAAAATAGAGCGAAATCACGAGAGGCACGGAGGCGATTTCCAGGATCGCTTCCAGCGACTTGGTGACGAGGGCTTGGGGCAGGGTCCAGCCCATCGAAAGGGTTAGAAACGACTGCAGGGGCGTGATCGCCAGAATAAAGCCCAGGGCAAGCAATCCGGAAACCACGGCGAGGGCCATGGACACCACCTGGTTCTTCAGAAAACTGCGATTGCGGTGGAATCCCCACACCTTATTGAGGGCGATTTCGAGGGGAAGGAATACTCCCGAGGTGGTGAAGAAGAGCATAAAGACGGAGAGCAACTGTAACCGCGGGCGGCCCTGCACTACGGCCACCAGGTTATAGATGATCGATTCCGACCCCGTTGGGAGATGCACGCGAAGAAGCTGAATGACCATCAGGTAGGCGTTGTCCCAATGCAGCCACCGCCGGCAAATCGCCAGCAAGATCAGCGTGAAAGGAAAGAAGGAGAGATAGGTGTTGGCCGCAATCGAGAAGGCGTAAGCGTGGACTTCCGTCTCAAAAATGTATCGTACGCTGGCAAAGATGGGGGATACCAAACGAACCAGAGAAAGGCCCTTGCGCTGGGATTTTTCCATCTTCGCAGCCACCATTTGCACCACCCGCCAGGTCCCCAGGGTCGTTTGGACTCTGTCACAATGGACCGGCAGGAGGCGAAGTATAGTTCATCAGCACTTCACTTGCCAGAGGTGGCCCCATCGGGCCTCCGCCCCTCCCCACAACGCCAGCTAATAATGGTATAATTTGGAACTTAGGGTTTAGGACTAACTCAGGAACATAAATAAGGCCCCGGCGCCAGACCATGCCGGTTCGGCATATTCTTTTACTTACAGACTGCTAACTCACTCGAGGAGCCCAAAATGCGAAGGAAGAGGAGAGACTTGAGGGAACCCCCGCAAAGTGGATTTTCGCGGCGCGACTTCCTGAAAGGCGCAGGCGTGGCCGTCTCCACCGGCCTGTTGACCGCTCCGGAGGCCGCAAGCGCCGCCCCGGAACATCCTTCCGGTGTGGTGGGGCCGGGCGCCGTCCCGATTACCCTCCAGATCAACGGCAAAGCTCAGAGCCTGAAACTTGAGCCCCGCGTAACCCTGCTCGACGCATTGCGCAATTACCTGGACATTACCGGCGCCAAGAAGGTTTGTGATCGCGGCGTTTGCGGGGCCTGCACGGTGATCATGGACGGGCATCCGGTTTACGCGTGCAACGTACTCGCCATCGAGGCGGAAGGCCACCGCATTGAAACCATCGAGAGCCTGGGGTCGCCGGAGAATCTCCACCCCGTGATGGCGGCCTTCGTGGAGCACGATGGCCAGCAGTGCGGATTCTGCACTCCGGGCTTTGTGGTAGCCTGCAAGGCCTTCCTGGACAAGCATCCCGACCCGACGCGTGACGAGGTAGAACGAGGCCTGGGCGGGAACCTCTGCCGTTGCGGCACCTATGCGGGCATCCGTGAAGCCGTGCTGGATGCGGCCAAAAACATGAAGGGAGGACGCGCCAATGGCTAAGTGCAAATACGAATGGCCGGAAGCCAGCGATCGCAGCCTGATCGGGAAGCGGATCACGCGGATTGACGGTCCTGCCAAATCCAGTGGCCACGCCAAGTACACCTATGACATCATCCGGCCCGGAATGCTGTACGCAAAGATTTATCGTTCGCCCCATGCCCACGCCAAGATTACCGCGATTGACACTTCCGAGGCGGAGAAGATGCCGGGTGTGAAAAACGTCCTGGTGGTCCTGGGCGTCGGCAAGGAAGTCAACTGGGTAGGCGATGAAATCCTGGTTCTCACGGCTGAGACCGAGGAGATGGCCGAGGACGCCCTGCGCAAGGTAAAGGTGGAATTCGAGCCACTCCCTCACCTGGTGCTGGAGGAGAACCTGAAGCAAGCGGGCGACCGGGCCAAGGACGCCGGAACCAAGAAGACGGGCGATCCGGACCAAGCCTTCGCCGACCCCGATGTGGTCATATCGGAGGGCTACTACGGGATTCAAACCATAACCCACTGCTGCCTGGAAGCGCATGGAAACATCGCCGAATGGCAAGGCGAGAAGCTTCTTACCCATTCCTCAACGCAGGGAGTTTCCAGCCAGCCGGGGCAGTTCGGGAAAACGCTTCGCGAGCAAGGGATCGACGTTCCGGACAAAAACATTGAGACCATCTGTAACTACATCGGCGGGGGATTCGGAAGCAAGTTCTCTCCCGACGAGTGGGGCATCCACACGGCGCAAGTGGCCAAGGCCACGGGCAAGCCGGTGAAGCTGATGCTCGAGCGCAACATGGAGTTGGAGGCAGCCGGGGCGCGCCCCTCCGCCTATGCCCAAATCAAGGTGGCGGCGAAGAAGGATGGAACGTTGGTGGCGTGGAACTCCCATTCCTGGGGAACCGGCGGCCCTCAAGGCACCGGGATGCCGCCGCTGCCTTATGTGCTGGACATACCTAATCGTTCCTCCAGCCATACCTCGATTGCCACCAACACCGGGCCCGCCCGGGCCTGGCGCGCCCCGGATCACCCCCAGGCCGCCGCGCTGACCATGTGCGCGCTCGACGACCTGGCGGCCAAACTGAATATGGACCCTCTCGATTTCTTCGCGATGAATGCGGACCTATCGCCCGGTGGCCGCGGGAAGGTCTACAAGGAAGAGCTTCAGATAGCCGCCGAACTCAGCGGGTGGAAAAAGAACTGGCATCCCCGCGGAGACAAGACCTCCGGGCACATCAAGCGGGGGATGGGCGTGAGCATGCACACCTGGGGTGGACGCGGGCACAACAGCAATTGCCAGATCACCATTCACCCCGATGGCTCAGTGGAAGCGGCCCTGGGAAGCCAGGACCTGGGCACGGGAACGCGAACCGTGATCGCCATTGTGGCGGCAGAAACGCTGGGCCTGCCGGTGGAAGGCATCACCGTGATGATCGGCGATAGCAAGTTCCCGGATTCGGGACCGTCCGGGGGCAGCACCACGGTAGGCGGGGTTTCAGCCTCAACTCGGCGGGCGGCGGTGGATGCGCGCGACCAACTGTTTGCCGCCGTTGCCCCCGGCCTGGGCGTGCCGGCCGATCAATTGACGGCCAAAGACGGTTACATCCAGGCGCAGAGCGATTCCTCCAAGCGCCTGTCCTGGAAGGATGCCTGCGCCAAGCTCCAGGTGAAGACCATTCAAGTCACGGGCAAGAATCCTGGGCAGTGCAAGCTGGGAGACAGCGGCGTGGGGGGCGTGCAGATCGCTGACGTCTCCGTGGATACCGAAACGGGCCTGATCAAGATCAACAAAATGGTGGCAGCGCAGGACTGCGGCCTGGTCATCGACTTGAAAACCGCGGAAAGCATGTGTTACGGCGCCTTGATCATGGGAATCACCTATGCGTTGTTCGAAGAAAAAATCATGGACCCCATCACGGGGCGCATGTTGAACAACAACATGGAGTTCTACAAGCTGGCGGGCATCGGGGACATCGGCGAACTGGTGGTCCACATGATGACCGGTCCCGGCTACGACGAACGCGGGACGATCGGACTGGGTGAGCCTCCGGTGGTTTCTCCGGGCGCCGCCATTTCCAACGCCGTCGCCAATGCCATTGGCGTGCGCGTGCCGACCATCCCGCTGACTCCCGACAAGGTTCTCGCCGCACTCGCGAAAGCGTAGGGCCGAACAGCGTTCGGACCGGGGCGAGATCTGCTCGCCCCTACGAAAGGAGAGATAGCCTAATGCAAGCCTTCGAATATGCCCGGCCGAAATCGGCAGAGGAAGCGATCAAGTTGCTCGCGGGCGGAGAGGGTGAAGCCCTGGCGCTGGCCGGGGGCACCGACCTTATCAGCCTGATGAAAGATGGCGCCGCCACTCCCAAACGCCTCGTCAGCTTGCAACATATCGGCGAGCTCAAGGGGATTACCTTTCATAGTGGGTCGGGCCTGCGACTGGGGGCCGGCGTTACCTTTGAGGAATTGATGGACAGCGCCGAGGTCCGCAGCCACTACCCCGCCCTGGCGCAGGCCGCGGAGGGTGTCACCAGCCCCCAGATCCGCAGCACCGGAACCGTCGGCGGGGACCTCTGCCAGCGCCCGCGCTGCTGGTACTATCGCGCCGGGTTCGGATTACTGGCGGTGTATCAAGGCAAACCGCTGGTTCCGGATGGGGACAACCGTTACCACGCCATCCTGGGGAATTCCGGGCCGGCTTACTTCGTATGCCCGTCAAGCCTGGCTCCCATCTTGATCGCGATGGACGCCAAGGTTAAGTTGCGCGGCCCGCAAGGTCCGCGTGAGATCAGCGCGAGGGACTTCTTCGTAACTCCCCAGCGCGAAGGCGAATCGGAACACGCTCTGCGTCCCGGCGAAATCGTTACCGAGGTGCTGGTGGCGGACCCGGGGGATGTGAAGATGGCGGTTTATGAGGTGCGCCAGAAGGAGGCACTGGATTGGCCTCTCGCCGCCGCGGCCGTCATGCTAAAACTGGATGGCGGCAGCGTGCAGAGCGCCCGCGTCGTACTTGGACACGTCGCCCCCGTCCCCTGGCCAGCTCCCGAAGCGGAGGACGCCCTGAAGGGCAAATCCGTGAACGAGGACGTCGCCTGGGAAGCGGGCAAAGCGGCGCTCACCAAGGCGACACCGCTCTCCCAGAATGCCTACAAAGTGCAACTGGCCCGCGTGGCCGTGAAACGCGCCATCCTGCGTGCCGCGACGTAGGGCCGAACGGCGTTTGGCCGGGGTGAGAGCCGCTCGCCCCTACGTTGATAAAAGGAGAGTCCTGATGATAACCGAGCCGGTTCGTCAAATTGCCGAGCCCCAGGTGCAGTGCCGGTTGATCCGATCCAAGTGGATGTTCATCGAGGCGGAACCGGACCCCACGGTTCCGCGCTCCGGCGCGAGTGTTTGCTGGTGCGTTCACACGCAGAAATGCATGGGCCCGGACGGCCAGGTTGTAACGTTGCACGCGTGCAACTCCGAGCGCGCCTGCTTTGAACCTTTGTGAGGTTTCCTCAACCGGCGCCCGGGCCTTGAGTAGCTCCCGCGCGGGCCCAGGACTGCGGAGCCGCATCCCCTCCGCGCGTTCAGCCGGCGTCCTGGTCTCCTGTCCCGGATGAGTTTTTACCTTGAAACCGCCACCCCCGGCGGCGTAGGACAGGCAAGAGTGCGTGTGCCACGATGTAAGAGTTGGGAGGTTCTAATCCCAATTCTTAACCTTCGGCCAAACTTCGGCCAATGAATGGAAGTTCTTTGGGTCACGGCAAAGGAGAATCGGTTTGTTCTCATGCGGCGCGGCATAGGGATTATGCAACTCCTCCACCACGGTCACTTCCTTGAAAATCCCGCGTACCCCCTCGGGAGTTCTCCCTATGACGATCATCGTCTGGCCGGTATAGTTGCGCGGTCCCCACAACCAATAACTCACATGCCCGCTGATAGCCTTGGGTAATCCGTACTCCGGTCCCAAGAGATCGACCGCGCCCGCCTCGGCGAAATCACCCGCGAAGATCGCTGTGTCGGGGCGCTCGGCCGCGGGCACGCTGTAATATGCCTTGGCTACTCCCCGCACCATCTCTTCCCAGCCAAAGCACCACGAGTAGTAATGCGGCATGGGTTCGGTCAGCATGAGCTTTTCATCGGGTTGAACCTTGAAGGGAAGAGCGGCTTGGTAACGCAGGAAGCTCTCAGGAGACAGAACGGGCACACACAGAGGCAGAAGCGCAAGAGCCCCCATGAGGATGAGCGCAACGGTGACCGGCTTGATCCACCTCCATCGTGGGCTTGCCGCCAAGCCTTCGATGGCAATAGCCCCGCCGGCAAAGACCATCGGGTACACCGGCGCGGCATAGTAGTCCTTTCCGTGAAGTGTGATGAAAACCGCAAGCACGGCGACGAATGCCCACCCCAGAACGCGGAAGGCCCTTCCCTCCTTCCCAAAGAGGAAATGCAAGGCGCCGAGCAGCCACACAGGGAGGGTGACCGGCGTCATCAAGATCGCTTGAGCCCGCAGGTAGCCGAGCGGAGTAAATGGCAAGTCGCGGCCGTTGGCCCGGATGTTGCGCGTGAACTGGAAGAAGGGCCATTGGTAGTGGATGTTCCAGATCATGTTGGGTAGAAAGATAAGAAAGGCGATCAGGCCAGCAATCCAAATCCAGGGGCTCGCGAAAGCCTTGCGTTCCCGGGTCAGCAGCAGGCCCGCGACCACTCCAAAGGCAAAGACGGCGATGGAGTACTTGTTCTGCAGTCCAATGCCCGCGAGCAGGCCAAACCAGAGCCACAACTTCTGATTCCCGGTTTTGACGATGCGGATCACCACATAGGCGCAGCCCATCCAGAGCAGGGGCTCGAACGCATTCATGGTAAACAGATGATAGAGGATCAGATAGATTCCGGCACCGGCGGTGCACAGGGCGGCCAGCGCTTGGGCAAAGGGCCCTCCCCCCAACTCCCGTGCCATCCGGCCCGTCAGCCAAACGAGCGCGCATCCGGCCACCGCCGGGACGAGGCGCACAGCGAAGAGGGAGGTCCCCAAGAAGTGCCCCACCAGCCAAGCGACCAAAGCAATGAAGGGCGGATGGTCTACGTATCCCCAAGTAAGGTGCTCGCCGCAGGCCATCTGATACAACTCGTCACCCATGTAGCCATATTGGTTGGCAACGGCCAATTGCAGTAGCAAAAAGGAAGCGGCGATGTATCCAACCAGGGCGGGCCCGCTCGCAAGCCGCGATCCCTCTTTCACCTGCGGCGCGGAACCCATCGGTGTCGTTGACATGCTTGACTCTCCACGGAAGTTCGATTCTTAAGGTGGAACCCATCCGCGGCCCTCTGTGTTGATCGGTGGCGAGCAAGGTTTGATTCTCACCGCCTCCTGCCGGTGTACTGACCGACAGATGGTCATGCCGTCGACCGCAAGAGGGTGCCTTCCGCTATTCTTTCGCCAGGGCTCTTCCCTTCTAGGGCCGGATCGATAATCCAAGGTGGCATCTTGACAAGGAGGAAATCGGCCAGGGCGCAAACGCAAGGTTCGTAGGTGGCACGAACTTTGCCCAGCATGGCCTCGAACTCCGCATCGTCGCGCAGGGGCCGCCCCGATGAAGCCAGGGCTCGATAGAGAGTCAGGAATGCCTCCCGCGGCAAGCGGTCCTCGCGTAGGGGTTCCGGTTTCAGCCCAAACGCCTCCACCAGGTCAGTTGCCACCCGGCGAGACACATCCATTGCCGCCTGGGCCCCCGGCAGTGGTCCATCGGGAAGAAGGGTCAATGCCACCGCGTTGGCGTCCAAGATCGAAACAAGAACCGCCAACCAGGAACTGTTCCCCTTCTGCGAACGGTACATGGCCACCAGCTTGTAGGCACGGTGACTCTGGAGCACGTTGGCCGCCCACGACTGGATGGCCAATAGAAACTCCAGCGTCAGGCTCTTATCCCCAACGGATAAAAGGCACCGTATGACTTCGCCACCCGTGGGAGGGTTGCCGGCCAGGGACTGATATCGCGGGATAAAAGCCTCCCGCTGGGAATAAGCGCTGTAGTAAACGGGCAGATATCCGATAATCGCCGCCAGGAAAGCAAGTCCGATCCCGGCTTCCAAGACCGTCACTACCATTGCAAATCCGCTCTGGGGCGGACGGGAAAGACCCAGCGTGAAGAAATTGGAACCGCTGATATAGAACCGGGCTACAAAAGACCCTTCTCCTCGCGTCCAGCATCCGAGTGCGAAACCCGTGATCAACGCTCCTCCCCACGCCCCGAGAAGGACCAGGACGGATAGAGGGCCATAGTAGCTGAGGAATTGGGATCGCCGCCCCGCCCACTTGATCCTGCGGGCCACCGCCCTCCAGGGCGGCCAGGTAAAGCGCAGGATCAAACTGGAGATGCGAAAGGGGTGGGAATCGCTCCGCGGAAGGATAACCTGCTCAAAGGCGTCCAGAAGCGCCCACAAGATAATGAACAAACCCGCTAAGGGTGCAAGAAAGGTCATGCCCGGTCCCCCGGCTGTGTTGGCATCTGTCCCCCCGCGCCAGCCTCCAGACCCGCGCGAGGCGTCGATAATCTAACCTCCCTCGCGCCCGGGCGCAAGGCCCGGGCGTAAGCTCGGTAAACACCCTGCCAGGACACCGGTCACCCCACACTTCCAGCCCAAGATGTGGTACTATAAAGTGAGGTTCGCAATAAACGAATGGAATAAGCCAGAGCCGATGCAACCCGGT
>DATJVT010000008.1:0-12469 GCA_035501695.1 Terriglobia bacterium
TCGATGCGCTCCAGGGGACTTATGATTTCCATGACCCGCAACCCGTAATTCCCATCTAAGACCACTACTTCTCCCCGGGCGATCACCTTGTTTCCCACCAAAAGCTCCACGGGGTCTTGAACGTCCTGATTGAGTTCCACCACTGACCCGGCGCTCAAGTCCAGAATGTCTCGCAACGCCATTTGCCGCTCGCCAAAGCGCAGGGTCACGTCAAGTTCCACATCCATTAAGATTTCGAGCTTGCGGTCTCGCTCCGAAACCGTCGGCGGGGGCGGCGGAACCATCGCAGGTTCATACGCTGAGGGAGCCGTGGGAGCGGGGCTTAATGCAGCCATCAGCCCGGAGTCTATCTCGATGACCGATGCAAGAGAGGTAAGCCCCGGGCTGTCCCACTGCATGCCAACCTGCAGCGCAGGCGAGCCGCCCAGACGGTCCAACCCTGACCACTTAAAGCCCACCTCCCCGCCTGCCAAGCCTTTAACGCCGGTTGCGGCCGAGCCCGCAAATTGACGGAACAGCTCGCCCAGGGCATCGCGGTGTTCATCACTCACTGCCGAACTGCCGTCTTCAGGCTCTGCCAGTAATAATTGTGCCAGTCGTACCGCGCTTCTCCCCGAAAGCACAAATCCCTGCTTCCCCGCCAGTGGAGGGGTCACTTCAAATTGAAGGCCGATGGCGTTCTCTCCCAGTGACGTGAGTAGGGCCTGCGTGGCCGCCGGCGAGAGCTCCTGCCAGGTGTGCGGCGCTCCGGCTACTTCCTGAAGGACGCGCCCTATGCTTGCGCCCCAGGCTTGCAGGTACTCCCGCAGCTTGGGACTCTGCCGGAGGTCAGTATTGGAGGTCATACGTTCTCCATCTGAATCGCGTCCAAGGACCGCATGCGCCCATCGATCTGCGCGGCGCGGCGTCCTGCCGTCCGAACCGGGCGCGCGTTGAACAACACCATGCCGCTGACCAGAAGATGGGCGCCTTCCCCAAGGGAGTGCTTCAGCTTCAAGACATCACCCTTTTCCAGGGCAAGAAGCTGGGACACCCGGACTCGCTGGTGGGGCAAGACCAATTGGACGGGAAAATTGCAATGGTCCAGTCGCCTCCGCATCTGGGAAGTGTTATCCGCGGTACCCCTCTGTTTGCGGTAGGAGGCTTGCTGGGTCAGCTTCCTGAGAAGCGCATTAGACACAGCGGCGGGCAGGGCCACATTCAACATCCCACGGGCTTCGGGCATGCGGATTTCAAAGCTAAGGGAGAGGATCTTTTCACTCGGGGGCATGAGCCTGGAGATATCGGCCTGCCGCAGCCGCTGGTCAAAACCGAACTGGACCTCCAATACCGGAAGCCAGGTGTTTTCCAACTCTCTCCCGATGATTCTCACTACACTCTCCAGAATCTGCTCCTCGATTTCCGTTATCTCACGCACGGCAGCATCTCCCCGGCCTGGGCCTCCCAAGAGCACATCGATTATGGGAAACGCCAAGGGCATATCAATTTCGATCGCCGCGGAGACCCCGATGGGCCGAATCGTCATTGATACAAGGTAAGTTACCTCGGGGATACGTTGCAGAAACTCGCCATAGTTGAGCTGCTCTGCTGACACCAGATTGACCTCGAAGGCCAGTCGCAGGTATGCACCGAGCGAGTGGGTGAGGTTGCGAGCAAAGAGCTCGTGCAACTGGCTGACCGAGCGAAGTTGTTCCTTGGAGATGCGTGCCGATTGGCGAAAATTGCAGGCCGCCAAAGTTCGCTGCGCCGCTGGCACCTTTGGTTTATCCGCGGTACGCCCCTGGGCGGCCCGGAACAGGGCATCAATCTCCTCTTGGGTTAGAATCTTTTCCATGACGACTCCAAGGCACTGGCTTCGGAGGGGGGCCGGCGATCCACCGCCGGCGGAATAGATTGAAGCAAGGTTCGCATCCTGGCCCGCAACCGGATGACAGCCGAAGAGTGGATTTGCGATACGCGCGCTTCCCCCACCCCCAGGACTGCCCCCACTTCTTTCATGGTGAGCTCCTCAAAGTAATAGAGCGAAAGAACTTGGCGCTCCCGAGGCTGAAGTTCACCCACGGCGCGAGAAAGGAGTTCACGAAGCTCACCCTGCAGGCAGAGCGTAAACGGTTCATGGTCCGGCCCCTGTTGGGGCCCCGCCAGGCTCGCCCGTTCCTGGCCCGACTCGGTGAATTCATCTTGCAGGCTGCCCAGGTCGAGCCCTCGCAAGTCACCCAACAAGCGTTGCAATTCCGAGAGCTCGATCCCCAATTCGATGGCTACCTCCGGTTCTGTGGCAGGACGGCCAAATCGGGCGCGCAGGCGCTGGTGAGCATCCTCCAGTTGGCGGGCCTTTCTTCTCAGCGGACGCGGGCTCCAGTCGAGATCGCGCAGACTGTCGATAATCGCCCCCTGAATCCGGTGTTTTGCGTACGTCTTCAGCTCCACATTCTTGCAGGGATCGTATTTGTGCAGTGCTTCTATCAGCCCTACAATACCTGCCTGTACCAGATCGTCCAACGCGATGTGGGAGGGCAGCCGGTCGTGAATTCGGCGGGCAATGTACCGCACCTGGGGGAGTTGTTCCAGGAGGATACGCTCCTGATCCGTTGCCTCGAGATGCAATACCGACTCATAAGCCTTCCGGGCGTCATTCATGATGGTCTTCCTTTCATCAAATGGTCTCCCCCGCCTCGACCGGCCCTAAAAGCCGGATCGAAACATTGGACCTAGCCGGCGACATCTTTTGCCGGTCACTGCACCACCCCCAGCGACTGGATGGATACCGCCGCGGGAATCTCCGCGGGTGACAGAACCACCACCCGGGGCAGGAATGGCTCCATTAGACGTCGAAGGTGAAAGCGCGTCGGGCTGCGGCAAAGGACGATTGGCGAAGGAATCGCCACAGGCTCCCCCAGAAGTTTCTTCATTCCCTCCAGGACACGGCGCAATAACGAGGGTTGCAGGGCGCTGGAGGAGCGGTTGTCAGCCTGGGGATCCAGGACCTGCGCGAGTTGTTCCTCTACCGCGGTATCAAGCTGGATAACCGTGAGTTTCCCGTCGTCACCTAACAGGGGGAGAACGAGGGCGCGGCCCAATGCCTGTCGAGTCGCCTCCACCAGCACGACGGGGTTCTTGTTCATGCCTGCGGTATCGAGGAGAGTTTCCAGAATCGTTACCAGATCTCGAATTGAGACCTGCTCGCGCAAGAGTTGCTGGAGGATCTTCTGCACCTCGCCCAAGCTGAGCAGTTTGGGAACAAGCTCTTCCAGCAGCTTCGGTTGCGATTCCCCCAGAGAGTCAAGCAGTCGTTTAGTTTCCTGCCGGGTCAGCAGCGCGTGAGCGTGCTGCTTGATGACTTCCGCCAAGTGGGTGGCCAGAACCGAAGTCTGGTCTACCACCGCATAACCGGACGCCAAAGCCCGGTCGCGCAAAGGAGGCGCGATCCATTTCGCTGGCACGTTGAAGGCCGGCTCGCGGGTTTCCCGTCCTTCCAGGGGCTGCGCCGTGGCCTCCGAACTGATGGCAAGCAAGCTCTCCGGGGCCATTTCCCAGCGCGCAATCTCCACTCCACGCAACCGGATGACATACTCGCGGGGATTAAGTTGCACGTTGTCGGTAATGTGAACAGGAGGAATGATAAAGCCCAATTGCAGCGCCAGGTGGCGCCGCAGGGCTCGAATGCGCGCCAGCAACTGTCCCCCCTGGGCTTGGTCGACCAGCGGCACAAGTCCGTATCCCACTTCCAGACTCAGGTCATCCAGCCGCAGCAGCGTCTCCAACTGCTCCTGTGCCTTCTCCGGGGGCAGCGCGGTGGCGGGGGCTACGGCTTCCCCCTCCTTGGCTGTGGTCGCCCGCTGAGCGCGGCGGGCCACCCACGCCAGAAGACCGGACATGAGGAAGAAGGGAATTTTGGGCAAGCCCGGAATCAGCCCGAGCGTGCCCATGACACCGGAGACGATCCAGAGCGGATGGCTGCGGGGGAGCAATTGCTTCGCCAAGTCGATCCCCAAGTTGGATTCGGAGGAAGCGCGCGTGGCGACCATCGCTCCGGCGACGGAAACTAACAGCGATGGGATCATGGTGACGAGGCCGTCCCCCACCGTGAGAATGGTATAGGTCTTAAGGGCCTCGCTGAGTTGGACGCCGTGGTAGAAGACTCCGATCAGGAAACCGGCCACAATGTTGATGGCGGTAATGAGCACAGTGGCCAGGGCATCGCGCTGGCTGAAGCGTGCCGCTCCATCCATGGCCCCGTAAAACTCCGCTTCGCGGCCCACCTGTTCGCGGCGCGTTCGCGCCTGAGCTTCGTCAATCAACCCCGCGCCCAGGTCCGCGTCAATGGCCATCTGTTTTCCGGGGAGGGCATCCAGGGTAAATCGGGCCGTCACCTCCGCGATGCGCACCGCACCATGGTTGATCACCAGGTACTGGATCGCGATCAAGGCCACAAAGAGGACGAACCCCACAATGTAGTTGCCGCCCACCACGAACTGACCGAAGGCTCCGATCACATGCCCGGCGGCGGCGGCGCCCTCATTCCCGTGCAACAATATGCGCCGGCTGCTCGCCAGTCCCAGTGACAGGCGGAACAGGGTCAGGAGTAGGAGAAGGGAGGGAAAAACAGAGAATTGCACGGGGCGCGTGATGTACATCGCTACCAGCAGCACCAGCACCGACGCGGTGAGGCTGGCAGACAAGAGCAGGTCCAGCACGAAGGGCGGAAGCGGGACCACCATCACAAACACCATGGCCACCGCAATGAGGGGGACTGCCCAGTCCAAGGCGTTGCCCTCATGGGTTGGAACCGGTCTCGAAGGTGGAGGTTTCATGATCTAGCCAGCCTCTGGGTGCGATAAATGAACGCCAGAATCTCGGCCACCGCGGTATACAATTTCGCCGGGATGGCTTGCCCCACGCGGGCGGCGCGATATAAGGCCTGGGCGAGCGGGGGATTCTCCACCACCGGAATCCCATGCCAGGTCGCCTCGCGCTTGATTCTTTGCGCCAGCAGGTTTCGCCCCTTCGCTACCACCACGGGGGCGGCCATGGTTTCGGGCTTGTACTCGAGCGCAACGGCGTACTCGCTGGGGTTGGTCACCACCACCGTGGCGCGAGCCACATCCCGTAACATTCGGCGGCGGCGCATCTCCCTTTGTAGACGGCGGATTCGCCCCCGGACGGCCGGGTGGCCTTCCGTCTCCTTGAAGTCTTCGCGCGCTTCCTGGCGCGTCATGCGGATCTGGCGCTCGTAATTCATGCGTGAAATGAGCACATCAAACCCTGCCCAGAGAGTGAAGACCAGGCCGCTTTTCCAACAGATTTCAAAGATGCGGGAGAGCATCCAGCCCAGTGATGGGCGCAGAGCCATGCGGCACATCTGCAGAATCTGGCTCCAATCCCGCACCATGATGGCCAGGACGATATAGAGTACGAAGGCTGAGGGGATCAACGATTTCAAAAGCCCCTGGAGGCCGGCAAGCGAATACAGTTTTTGCAAATTGCTGGCGGGATTGAGCCGTGCCGGCCGTGGGGCCAGAGCCGCTGGCGCCACTACAAACCCTCCCAGAGCAAAGCTGCCAGCGAGCGCGGCCAGCCAGGCCAGAGCCAGGCACGGCGCTGCCCATAGGCAGACCCTCCATGCCACCCAGTTGAGGATGGGGGTGCCCCCTGCCATGTCGCTGTGCGCGGCCGAAGTGAAAGTGCGCTCGATGAGCTCGCGCCAATCATTTTTCCAAGTTTGAGGGCACCACCCGATATAGAGCACGAGGGTCATCAGCGCGAGCGCGGCGGGCAGCTCACGGCTTCTTGGGACATTACCCTCGTGCTGCGCCCGCTGGCGCCGCCGCGGTGAAGCTTGTTCTGTGCGACTCTCGTCCGCCACGTTTAGTCCTCAGTAATCAGTCGTCAGTTATCAGCGGTCAGTTCTCAGCTTTCAGGCATCAGTCACCCGTATTCAGCCATCGGTTTTCAGTCGCTCGTAGTCAGCTTGAAGTCGTCATTCGTTGATTCAGCATGTGATGCCCTAAACTACTGACAACTGGCAGCCGACAACTGACTACTGAATACTGAAAACTGATTCCTGATGACTGTCCCCCTCAGCGCGCCAGGTGCATCAGCTTCTCGCTTGCTGCCAATGCTTCCGCGAAATGCTTTTCCAGCACATTTGGCCAGAACCGGAGTGCCCCCACCATCACCACGTACGCCGCCACGCTCTTGACTGAAATTCCCACAAACAGGACGGGAAGTTGGGGCGATGCCCGGCCCAGGAAACCCAGCGTCAGGTCGATGAGAATCGTCGCCAGCAGGGTGGGGATGGCAACCTGCACGGCTATGATCAGCATGCCCCCGGCGGCACGCCAGACTTGTTCAGCAACCACCTGATTCACCACCGCCATTCCCGGGGGACAGTATTGGAAGCTTTTTACCAGTCCCCGCAATATCCAGTGATGGACGTTCAGGTGGAGAAAGATCAGCAATGCCACCACCTGGTAGAAATTGGCAAGGATGGGGGTCTCCGCCTCCGATAAAGGGTTGATCAGATTTGCCAGCGAGTGCCCAACCTGAAAACCGGCAATCTGCCCTGCCAACTCCACTCCCTCAAAGACGAATTGCAGGGTAATCCCCATGAGCAGACCCACGACGAATTCGCCACCCACCGCCCGCCACGCCATCGCTCCGGATAGGGCAGGCAAACCCGGCGCAACCGCGGGATAGATGAGGGCGGTCAAGGCCACCGCAAAGCCAGCCTTGATCCGGGGCGCAATGGCTGTGCTGGCCAGAAAGGGTGCAAAGACCATAACGGCGCTAATCCGGGCGCCCACCATCAAAATGCGCTCAACGGTTGCTTCCATTCCCCAAGGCAACTTCAACTCCTTGGCCTTACCCCAGGCAGCGATGGAAATCCGCGAACAACTGCACCGTGAACCCCATCAATTTGCGCAACATCCAGGGCAGCAGGACAAAGGTGGTAAGGGCCACGACCGCTAGGCGTGGAACCGTAGCCACCGTATGCTCCTGAATGGAGGTCATGACCTGGGCGATGTTGATCAGCAGACTCACCACGGTGGCAACCGCCAGAATGGGCACGGCCAGCATCAGTGCCGTCAGGAGGGTTTCGCGCGCGAGTTGCACAACCATATCTGAAGTCATACGCAGCCCATCGAGGAACCGGGACTCAGAAGTCAGGACTCAGAATGACAAGCCACAGCAGCCTGAGCGGCCCTCCAATGGGTTCTCAAGTTAAAAATGGTCCGGGCTGGCTGTCGCGGCGCAAGCATTCTGACTCCCGACTCCTGTCTCCTGCCTCCTGCCTTCTATCTTCGACTCAATAGAAACTCTTCATGAGCGAACCCACCACAAGGTTCCAGCCATCGACCATGACGAAGAGCAGAATCTTCAGGGGCGTGGATATAACCACTGGAGGCAATTGCATCATCCCCACCGAAGTGGTTACCGACGCCACCACGAGGTCAATCACCAGAAAGGGGAAAAACAAGACCGTCCCGATTTGGAACCCTGCCTTTAATTCCGAGAGGATGTAGGCGGGAATGACCACCCGCATGGAAAGATCCTCGGGGCGGCGTGGCCGTGGCTCGTTCGCCAATTCTACGAACAGCGCCAGATCTTTTTGCCGTGTGAACTTGAGCATGAAGCGACGCAACGGAACAGCGCCGCGATCGAGTGCTTCCAGGGCGCTGATCTTGTTGTCCTGGAGGGGAGTGATGGCCTCCCGGTAAACATCCACCCCCACCGGCTGCATGATGAAATAGGTCAAGAAGAGCGCCAGCCCTATGAGCGTTTGGTTGGTGGGAGTGCTTTGTGTTCCGAGCGCCTGTCGCAGGAAGTGAAAGACTACGAGCAGCCGCACGAAGGGCGTCATGGCAAGGAGCAGGGCGGGTAGGAGGGTGAGTATGGTGAGAAGGACAATGATGTTCCATGGCACAGAGAAGTTGCCCGGCGTCAGCCCAGGGATCACTAGTCCATTCGGAGTGGCGGGTGGTGCCGCGGCGGCCAGCGTGGGGATTAATCCTACGGAAATCCCCATCGCCGACTGTCTCGCCAGACGTAGACACCAGGGTTGCTTCATCGTGGAACCCACCCCTGCTGTCCCGGCGGATTCGCTGGCTGTGAGGGATCCCCTACTACCCTCCCTCCCTCCACCCGCGCCAGAAGTTGTAGAGAATTACCGCTTCCCGCTACCAGGAACTCCTGGTGGTCGAATTCAATGACGGCCAGAAAGCGCCGCTCCCCCAACGAGAGCGTCTCAGACACGCGCAGGCGTCTCGTCCGCCGAGACGTCACAGCGCGACGGGCCAACTGCCACACCCTCTTGAGTGCGAACCCCCAAGCCGCCTCCGCCCGGGGCCTGAAATGGCTTGCGGCATCGGCTCCCATTTCTTCCCTCCCCTCTCGTGTCAGACTGAGTGCAGGCCGTTTTCGGTGGTCCGGTTCAGACCATTTCCGTCATGCGGACTGCTAACCGTCCATCGATCACATCGAATTCCGCCCACCCCACCATGACGCCATTAACAAGCACAGGCACGTGCGCGCCTTCTCGGCGTCGCGTGTCTACTACCGAATTGACAGTTAGCCCCAGCAGGTCTCGAACGGTGTAATGCGGTACCTCCAGAGCAACGCTTAAATGGCAGGGAAGTTCCAGCGCTTCAGCCCAGATTTCCCGGGGCATGGGAGTTGATTCCACCAACCGGTTTAGAAGCTCGGGGTTTCCCATATGTCAACGCTGGACGAGAAAATCGGTAAAATAGATTTCGTTTACATCCAGCCCAGGCACGCGCCTCCGGAGGGCGGTTACGAGTTCGGCCTTGAGCTTTTCCTTCCCTTCCGGGGCCAGCAGGGCATCAGAGCGCCAGGTTGAAAGCACTGTGAGAATGCAATCCCGAATGCGTGCCACGGGTATTTCGCCTTCGCCATCCTTTCCCATCTTCGCGCCAAGCGGGCTCCCCAATCCGATTTCAATTCCCACACGGAGATACCGGTTCCCTTCCGGGTCCGCCAGATTCACAACGAAGCTCTCCAGATGTAGAACTGCCTTCACGGCGGAGGCCGGTGCGTTATTGCTGCTTGAGGTTTGGGATGAGCTCCGGCATCCAAGCGTGCCAAGGGCGGCCATCAGCGCCAGACCCAACAACGCATACGGCGCGCGCCGAAGGGGCATTGTGATTCCTGTCTCGACTCCTCTGCTATCGGGGTCCATGGGCGCTTTCCTGAAAAAGCAAACCGCTGTCCACATGGAGGAGAATCGCACCAATCGGTTGGAGGAAGCAGGAAATGGAAATAAGGCGTTACTTATCTATTAGATACGGCGAGGCCGAGGTCGGAGCAAGGGCACACCGAAACCCGTCTCGATCAGGGTTTTCGGTCCAAATTGGGAAAGGATCATGAAAGGGTTCAAATGTGGAACGCGGTCGCGACCATGTAGATCTGGGGTAGGGGCAGCCTACTGTGGGGACCCGAACTTCAAGTTGGCGCTGATGGCCTGAATCTGATCGAGCGTGACCGTATTTTCCAGCGCGGCTATTTGCACGGCAATATTCCCGGCCGCCGTGGATTCGCTCGGTCCGCGCACGACCTCAATTCCGGTCACCAGTTCCGTCAGACGATTCAGCGCCTCATTTTTGACTCCGCCCCCCACAATGCAGATACGATTTATGGACTTGCCCGAAAGCCTTCCCAGTTCGCTCACTACGTCGGCGTAACGGCGGGCCAGGCTGCGGAAGATAATTGCGGCCAGCTCTGCCGGCCGTTTTTCTTCAGCAAACCCCGCCGCCCGCAGACCGGCGTTGATGCGCTCCACCATGTTTCCGGGAGCGAGATAGGCCGTTTCGTCGGCGTCGAAATATGGCCCTTCGGGAGGAGTCTGCATGCACTGCCCAGCCAAGTCGGCGGCTGTCAGGTGCAGGCCCAGGGCATTCCACTCCCGCAGGCACTCCTGGAGGAGCCATAGACCAATGACGTTTTGGAGGAACCGGATGCTGCCGGCCACGCCTCCCTCGTTGGTAAAGGTCTTCCCTTGCCCGCCCCCCACGACCACGGGATGAGGCAGGACAGTACCCACGAGCGACCACGTGCCGGAACTGATGAAGGCCATGCCTTCGTGCGGGAATGGAATCCCCGCCACCGCGGACCCGGTGTCGTGACACGCCGGGGCAGTGACCTGCGTGCCAGATAGACCCACCTCCCGGGCAACCTCCGGCCGCAGATTTCCCAGCACTGTGCCGGCTTGCACGATGGGCGGGAACTTTTCCAGGCTCAGCCCAAGGCTTGAAGCCAATTCCGGCGACCAGGATCTGTTTCTTACATCCAGCAACTGCGAGGTGCTTGCTTGCGTGTACTCGGCCGCGATGACACCCGTCAGCCGGAACTGAAAATACTCGGGCAAGGTCAACCAACGAGCGGCGCGGTCCCACTCCTGGGGGAACTCCTCCACGTGTGCCGCCAGTTGGTAGATGGTGTTGAAGGGCATGAACTGGATTCCGGTTATTTCATAGATTCGCTGTTGCGGAATCCGGGCGAGCGTCTTTTCCATCGCCCTTACATTGCGGGCGTCGCGATAGCAATGGGGATGCCCAATGCGCTCGCCGGCCGCATCAAGCAAGGTGTAATCCACTCCCCACCCGTCCACGCCGATGCTGTCCACGTGGCCTTCCGTCCTAGCAGCTGCCTTCGTCAGGCCTTTCAGAACTTCCCCCCACAAACGGTCGACGTCCCACACCAGATGGTTGTCCACTTGATGAGCGCCGTTAGGAAAGCGATGGATCTCCTCCAGCGTCCCTTCGCTGCCATTCCAACGGCAGAGCACCAGGCGTCCGCTCTCCGCGCCAAAATCCACCGCCACAATATTTCGGGCAACGCTCATTGCCGATGTGCCTCCCCTTACCGACGTCACATTTGACCGCTCCTGCCGAAGATTTTCAGGCGTAGCTGGCCACGGATCCTTTGTTCTTTGCCCCGCGTTCGCGCTCGGCCCGCGCCGTGTAGCCGGAGGTGCGGAACGCCTGGAGGGGTTCTGCCGCCAGGCCTTTGCTCTTCCGCCATTCCCGAATGGCCGGGCGAACATCGCTGCCGAAGGCCTGCTTCAGGCACTCTTCCGCATCGAGCAATTCACCCTTGGTTTGGTGATGCGCCAATTTCTCTTGATCCACCAGCACGGCCTTGGCGTAGAGTTCCTGTGCCGTGACGGCCGTCTGGATCATCTCCTCGATCTTGTTCTTCAGGTTATGGCTCTGGTCGATCATATAGGCGATGTCGGCCCGCTTGCCGGTTTCCCACTCGAAGCACGCGATTTCGTTGAAGATGCGGAAGACCTGGTAGGGATCAATGGATCCGAGCGTCAAGTCGTCGTCGGCATACCGGCGGTCGTTGAAGTGGAAGCCTCCCAGCATGTCTTCGCTGAGCAGCCAAGCTACAATCTGCTCAATGTTCTGCGCCTGGTAATGGTGTCCGGTGTCAACCAACACCTTTGCCTGGGGCCCAGCGTGCCGCGAAAGCAGCAGCGACATGCCCCAATCGCCCAGGTCCGTGTGATAGGAATACGGCTCAAACGGCTTGTACTCCACCAGCATCCGTTGGGTAGGCGAGAGGTGGGCATGCGTCTCCCGCAAGCCCTCCGCGAACCACTGTTTCCGCCGCCGGATGGACGCTGACCCAGGAAAGCTCGACCCATCCGCGAACCAGAGCGATACGTCCCGGCTGCCTGTCTGCTTGCCGATCTCGACGCTTTCCAGGATGTGATCGAGCGCGGCATGGCGAATCGCGGGGTCGGGATTGCCAAACGACCCGTTCTTATAGATCTGGTCCTGGAAGACGTTGGGGTTGATCGCCCCCAGGCGAACGCCTGCCTTCTTCGCTGCCGCCTTCACCTCAGGCGTGCTCTTGAGGCCCTGCGGGAAATCCCAAAGAACGTGCGTGGCCACGGAAGGGCAGCAACCCGTAAAGAGATGCACTTGCCCCGCGTCGTTCAACTTTTCTTCCGTGGTCGTGGCGGCAGAGTCCTGGATGAATTTCCCAAATCTCGTGCCCGTATTGGCAAACCCCCACGACGGGAGTTCAATCGCAAAAGTATCCAGCGCTTTATGAATTCGGTCCGTTTCAGCCGCAGTTGTCATTCTCCACCTCCCAAGGTGTGAAGAGTCTATTGCCTGGCTCTCTTGCCGTCAAGATGTGTTGGGGGCCCCCAATCCGTCGATAGCGGCATGGGGAGCCGGGGAGAGTTCGCCGCAGTCGGGAAAGCGAGGCTCGCGTGTCCTTTCGCGGGGAGGGGATGCGAAGCCCTCCGCGGTCCGACCCCTCCTGTGGGTTGGCGGGGCTTGTCAGGGCGGCTTTGGAGGCAGACTTCCACCTTCCTGATCAGTCTCGCGGCAAAAAGCCCCTCACAAATCCGTCGATAAGGACGCCTCCTTCAACTGGGCGCTGGAACCGGCAGACTTCGCATCGCCTCGATCCACTCCGCCAAGCGCTCGGGTGC
>DATJVT010000009.1:0-2523 GCA_035501695.1 Terriglobia bacterium
CGGAAGAAGGACCTCCAGTCGTGGACACAAAAGCTTGAATATGAGAGCGACGCCCAGGAAGCAAGAAATCTCTCCGATAATCAGGCTATTAGTATCTCCCTGCTCGGGATCAAGCTCGGCTCGGCCGACATGGATATCTTCGGCGCCCTTGGGCTACTAATGACTTCCACTTACTACCTGCTCTGTATGCGCCGGATGAGCGGGGAATTAGGCTCGCTGCTTAGCGATGTCGACCGCCGCGACGATGTGGAGAGTCGATACCTCATCCTGGGAGCCCGCCAGTCGTATGTGCTCAACGCCGCCGTTGCCGAAGACGTGGTTTACCCAGATAACCTGGCCCCTGCGATTCGTCGTGATTTTCTGGCAATTCGCCTGTCGCGAGGACTATTTTCCATGTTGACCTTCCTGCCATCGATTACAGCTCTTATGATCCTTACTAGCGATTGGTATTACCTGCTGACGCAAATCCCCCAATCGTACGGAAGCACTTCGTGGTGGTGGAGTCATTTGGGCCCGGAGTTTAAGCGCCAGTTCATTGTCATGCACACGATGGCCTGGATCGCCGGCGTCGGAATCTTCCTGATGAATTCCGCGGTTTACCGGATCCAAAGGGAGTCCGCTGCCCGGATGAATAAAGCGGGTATCCGCCGGGCCGCTCCGGTGTCTCCCAAGGTGGCTAAATCATCCCGTTGATGCAGTGTCGTTGAACGTCTCAACGTCAAAGTTCGAGCTTACCCATAAACTCCATTTCACTCAGCTCGAAAGTTTGCGCGACCACAATCCGGCCGATTTGCGCCTCGAACCGGATTTGCCTATCCTGCCTGGTGATTTCCGCGGACAAAGGAAACCGATAGACCACCACCACGCCGTCTTCCAACTGGAACACCTCGGCGCTGACCGGCCTCACGTCCTTTTTCCCCTCGCGCTTCAAGGCGGCCAGATTCTTCAGGGGTTTGCCCAATTCTTCGGGCTGGCCCTTGAAACCGGCGCCGGGTATGCCGTAGACAGCGATGCGATAACCGTCGCCATCCAAGGTGGGAAGCTCTACCGCGTGCGATGTTAACTCCGCGATGCGAACCGGGAGAGCATTCTCCCAACGCAGTTTCAATGCAATCGGCCTCGCAAGAGACCGTCGGCTGCGGTCATCGCCTCCAGGGCCCGTGAAGACATTCAGCGATACCTTCGGCCCGCTGCCCTTAGGGTCCACCCCCTCATTGCCGACGCCGAGGGGTTGTCCCATTTGTCCGCCTTGTCTGAGTTCTTCCTCGGTCAAGCGGCGCGTAACGACGGCGTTAACCTCCCTTGCCCAAGGTGACGCGACAAGAATCTGCTTCGCGTCTTCTTCGGTCCACTGGTTGGCCGGCTTGCTCTTCCAGAATGAATCCGCCGCCGTGAGGCTGGCCGCGGCTGCTATCAGAGAGATCGATTGCATCCACAGGTTTCGCATACGTTACTCCGTTGCGGCATTAGAACTTCACCATCACACCAAAAGAAAGCTTCGCTTCGCTGCGGCGCAGGTCGGGGAACCAGACGCCGCCGGCGCTGGCGCAATTCATAGTCGCGGTCGGGAGATCGGTTGCTCCCGACGGTGCTCCGCTCATACACGCGTACTGCCCGGGAGCGCCATTAGTTCCGCCAAAAGGGTAGCCGGGAGGTGTGACTCCGCCCCGGCCCGCGAAATACGGGATATCGGCGTGACGATATCCAACCTCCGTCCACCACGTGATGTACTCTCGCGGCATGTATTGGAAGTTGACCGTGCTATCCCACATGTGGGCCCTGAGGCCGGGGGACTCCGGGAAGTAAGGCGAACCCGTCACCGCGTCGGCCCCGTTGATCGGCGGCAGGAGCGTCAGGTAGCGGCCCCAATTGCTCATCTCTCCACCGCCCAAGGTGAAAGCATACAGATTCTTGTGGAACCAAATCCGGTCATAGGCCATCCACCCCAGAAACGATTCCTTGTTTTTGCTAGGTGCGCCGGTGCACTGCAGGCCGCCGCCATATTGGCATCCCGCGTCGCCCGTGAGGGAGAATGCCATCTGCGAAATGCCGAGGTTTTCGGGATCGTGATAGTACCTGACCTCGATGCTATCGTCGGTGTGAAGACGTTCCGTGTGGGGAAGGCCCAGGTTGTCCTGTCCATAGCCATACTGGTTCGCGACCAGCTTAAACCATTCTTTCGGCATCCACAGAAGCTGTCCTCCCAAACCCGGATGGCTGTTGTATTTGGCATAAGATTGCCATCCGTTGATGAACCACGGTTCGATTTTCAGCTTGTTGGTGGGGAACCACTGAACGCGCACGCCGTTGAAGAACCAAGGCGTGTTCGAGGAAACGTACGATGGCTGGTAAGTCCAGTTATCGAAATTGTAGTAGCTGAACAGGCCGATGTACGAGACAAAAATTCCCGCGTCCACATTAAGTCCATGATTTACGTTGAAGTGGTACCCGCCGTAAGCTTCCGAAGTGTATTTGTAGGCGCCGCGGAGGTCCCATTGGCCGACCCCAAAGCTGGCGTCATTG
>DATJVT010000010.1:0-3891 GCA_035501695.1 Terriglobia bacterium
CGTTGACGGTGACGCGGCCTTCCAGAATGATCTGCTCCGCTTTGCGGCGCGAGGTTATACCAGCATCTGCGATGATCTTCTGAAGGCGCTGTTGCATGAATTCAAGTCCCGAGTCCGAAGTCCGGGGTCCGGAGTCGGTGACAGCCGTGGGCGATGTGAAACGGGTCTCCGCTACACCTCATGGCCCTCCGGGTTTCCCCTCGAGTCGTCGAGAGAAGTTGTGTCCCCTGCCGGCGCCGTGGGAGCCTCGTCGCTGGGCTGCGCAGACTCTGCACTTGGGCGTGGAGCCTCGGCCAACTGTAGATTCTCTGCGGCAGTGCTCTTATCAGGAGCTTCAGGTGCTGCCTCGGTCGGCGTTTCCGCGGGAGCTTGTGCCATCGCACCCGCTGCCTCCGCGGCGGGAGGTGGAACAACCTCAGTGGAGGCCTCGCCGGGGGCTAAGGCTACTTCAAGGCCTGCCAGAGCGGGCTCTGCGCCTGCGACGGGAACTGTGGCGGCAGCAGCTTCAGCCGTTGGAGGTTGTTCCGCGGCCCATTCCGAGCCCAGCGCGCGTTTCGCCAGCTCCTCGAATTCTTTCAGGCTGGGCAGTTCTCCCACGTCCTTCAACCCGAAGTGCACCAGAAAGTCCTTCGAGGTTCGGTAGAGAATCGGCCGGCCCACCACGCTTTTGCGGCCTGACGTCACCACTAGTTTTTTCTCCAGCAGAGTGTGGATCACTCCTCCGGAATCGACGCCTCGAATCTGCTCGATCTCCGGTATCGTCACCGGTTGGCGGTAGGCAATCACGGCCAGCGTTTCCAACGCGGGCTTGGAGAGCCGTACCGGCGCCTTGAGGTTCTTCACATACTTCCGCAGGACTTCGTGGTGCTCAGCCTTGGTGGAGAATTTGTAACCATTTGCCACCTGGCGGATTTGGATGCCGTGCGCGCCCTGCTCGTAATCGGCTACGAGCTCTTCCAGCTTGGCCCTCACACGATCGCGCTCCTCGCCCTCCAGGACTTTCATGATCCCGTCGAGGGTGACGGGTTCCGGGGCAACGTATATAATGCCCTCGATGAGGGCTTTGAGAGTTTCGTCAGTCAGCATAAAAGAGGTCGTGCGTTGCCCTTCGTCCTTTGTCCGTTGTCCTTGGCTCTCAAAAGAGTAAAGTGTAAGGGGTAAAGTTTAAAACGCAACCTCGCGGTTTACTCTTCATACCTTACCCTTTAGACTTTATCCTTCACCCCTTACACTTCACCCTTTACCCTTTCGTCGTCCAGTCCCGCCGCCAGTTCTGCCGCACTGGTGGCCGCGAGAACTTCGTCAAATCGTTTGCTGCGTGCAACGGTGATGGCGGCAAACAGATCCTTTTGCCTCAGCAGCACCGCGCGCAGCCGTACCATCTCGAGCAAGGCGAGGAACAGGGCAATCAACGCCTGCCGCCAGGTAAAATCGCCGACCAGATCCGTGAGCGGGACGGGCCCGGGGCTGGCGCGCAGGGCCTGTTTGACGTGCTCAACCATCTGTGCCACGCTGACTTCCTCCCGGCGGATTTCCAGCTGGGGCCGCTTCTTGGCGCGCTCCAGGATTTCGCGGAACACCGAGATCAGATCAAATACGGATACCACCAATCCGGGTTCGTCCGCGGCCTCGGCAAATTCGCTTATGCCTGGCTGCGACCACATGGCGTCTTCCAGAAGGCGCTTGGAGTTGAGCATTTCCGCGGCGTTCTTGAACTGCTCGTGTTCCAGGAGTTGGTGCACCAGTTCGGCCCGGGGATCTTCCTGCTCTTCCGGGGGCGCGGTGGGGTCCGGAGGCAGGAGCATACGCGACTTGATGTGAATGAGCGTCGCTGCCATGAAAACAAATTCCCCCGCCACGTCGATATTCAGCTCCTCCATCATGTGCAGGTAGTCGAGATACTGTTGGGTGATCTTTGCGATCGGAATGTCGTAGATGTTGATCTGTTGCTTGCGAATCAGGTCGAGCAACAGGTCGAGCGGGCCTTCGTAAGCCCCGAGTTTTACCGCCGGGGGCGGCGCTGCCAGATGCGAGACCCGCTTCGCAGCGGGGGCAGGGACTTCACCCCCAATGGCGGCTGCCGAGGCATCGTGAGGACCGCCGCTCAAGGAAGAGCTTCCACCCTCAGGCGATTCAGCCACCGCGGGGGTTTCCGGATTGGGCGCGTGCATTTCGTCGGGCATGGCAAAGAGCTATCGGCTATCAGCTTTCCGCTATCAGCTCACAGAATACTCCACCTCCCTCCCACTTGGGGAGAGGGTGCCCGAGGGACGAGGGCCGGTGGAGATTTTCTACTAAAAACTGAAAGCTGAGAACTGCAAAGCTAGTTACGGCACCAGGTTCACCGCCTTGCGGACTTCCGCCATCGTCTCCTGCACAACCCGGCGCGCTCGCTCCGTTCCGTCCTCAAGGATGTCCCAGACCTTCTGCGGATTCTGCTCGTAAGGTCTGCGGCGATCCTGGATGGGAGCGAGAAAGCCATTCAGATGTCCGGCTGCCAGCTTCTTGCAGTCCAGGCAGCCGATACCCGCCGTGCGGCATTCGCGGTTCACACGGTCGATGGTCTCCTGCGTGGAGAAAATCTTGTGCAGGTCGAAAACCGGACAGATCTCCGGATTGCCGGGATCGGTGCGCCGCTTGCGCGCCGGGTCGGTCACCATGGTGGCAAGCTTCTTCGAGACAGTTTCCGGCGCGTCAGTCAGGAAAATCGCGTTCCCGTAACTCTTCGACATTTTGCGGCCATCCGTCCCGGGCAGCCGCGGCGAGGAAGTCAGCAAAGCCTCGGGCTCGGGGAAAATCTCGCGCATCGTTCCCAAACCCCGGTTGAGGTAAAGCGCTCGCATGTCCAGCGGCGCGCGGCGGAAGGTCTCCTTGATGGCCGAGATTTTGTCCCCCGCGGTCAGTGCACCTGTCGCAAGCGCGCCTATACCGCTGCTCGTGGCCAGCCCGTCCCAGTAGGGAGCGTCAGCCGGATGTTCTTCCTCTCCCCTGAGGATGACCTCGCCGAAGACATCGTTGAATCGCCGCGCCACTTCGCGCGTCAATTCCACGTGCGGAACCTGATCCTCCCCCACCGGAACATAACGCGGTTTGTACATCAGGATGTCCGCCGCTTGCAGCAAGGGATAACC
Organism: Terriglobia bacterium; assembly: GCA_035501695.1. Taxonomy (GTDB): domain Bacteria; phylum Acidobacteriota; class Terriglobia; order UBA7540; family UBA7540; genus Bog-366. Next base: position 3,132 of record DATJVT010000010.1, read on the forward strand.
GAGAAACCCGTAGGTGTTGATGTCGTGGTCCTTGATGTTTTCCAGTTGTTCCTTGTAGGTGGGCACGCGCTCCAGCCATCCGAGCGGAGTGACCATGGAGAAGAGCAGGTGCAACTCGGCGTGCTCCGGCAGGCGCGATTGGACGAAGAACGTGGCCTTGACGGGGTCAAGCCCGCAGGCCAGCCAGTCCGTAACCATCTCCCAGGTGTCGCGTTGCAAGCCGAGCGTATCATCGTAGCCTGTCGTCAACATGTGCCAGTCGGCGACAAAATGGAAGCTATCGTAACTATCCTGCAATTTCACCCAGTTCTGGAGGGCACCCACCAGGTTACCCAAATGGAGTCTGCCCGTGGGCCGCATGCCGCTCAAAATGCGCGGGCGTGGAGGAGTCTGGAGATTCGTCATTCGCCTTGGATCATCCTTCGAGGGTTCTTCCAGGTCCGGAGGGGCCGGAAAGTTAGCAATATACCGGAATTCCGCTAATCAGGCATCGTAACATAGCTGCGCGGGAATCTGGAATCGCCGTTTACGCCATATACTCATCGTGAGATACTGACACCCTTCTGAAGCGCGTTGGGGTAAAGGAGAGCGAAAGGACAGGCAGGCAATTCTGATGGGCGATGTAAACTCTGCAGCTCAAACCAATTCATCCCCGGCCCAGCCGCGTTTGCGGCGGGTGCTCACGCTGTGGGATCTGATTTTCTACGGCATCGTGCTGATCCAGCCGATCGCTCCCGTTCCCCTTTTCGGGGTCGTGCAG
>DATJVT010000011.1:0-17553 GCA_035501695.1 Terriglobia bacterium
TAACGCTGAAGCATCAGATGCTGGCCGGGCGTATGGAGCTGGAACAACTCCTCAACCTCGCCATCGAGATCATCGACGCGCTGGATGCCGCCCACAGCCAGGGCATCATCCATCGCGACATCAAGCCGGCGAATATCTTTATTACCAAGCGGGGACGCGCCAAAGTGCTGGACTTCGGCCTGGCCAAGGCCACCGCTGCAGACGACTCTTGGGGGGAGGCAGCGAGTTTAAAGACTCAAAGCGCCGCCACCCCTCCCGAGCAAGAACACCTGACCAGTCCGGGGACGGCGTTGGGCACGGTGGCGTACATGTCGCCAGAGCAGGTGCGGGCGAGGGAAGCAGATGCGCGCTCCGATTTGTTCTCGTTTGGCGTGGTGTTGTACGAAATGACCACGGGGACGCTTCCGTTTGGGGGAGAAAGCTCCGGGGTCATCTACGAGGCGATCTTAAACCGCGAGCCCCCCCCTCCCACGTGCCTGAATTCTGAGTGTCCTCCCGAACTGGAAAGAATCATCCACAAGGCGCTGGAGAAGGACCGGGAGTTGCGCTATCAAAGCGCGGCGGAATTGCGCGCTGACCTGAAGCGCCTGAAGCGTGATTCCGATTCGGGGCGCAGCCGGGTGACGGCGGTGGACTTGGACTCGCCTCCGGATAATCGCTCCCGACCGACGGGGCGCCGATGGCCCGTCTGGGCGGCGATTGCGGGCGGGGTTTTCGTCGCGGTGGTGTTGATTCTGGGGAACCTCGTAACGCGCCCTCTGCCCCTGCCGCGCGTGCTGAGAACCGTTCAGTTGACCAGCACCAACCGCCCCAAAGGCGGTATGGTGACGGACGGCACTCGACTCTATTATGTCGACTCCACTGGCCTTGCCCAGACCTCCGTCTCGGGTGGTGAAACGGTTCCCGTTTCGACTTCCATAACGGCTGTGGACCCCGAAATTCTCCGCTTGTTTGACATTTCTCCCGACGGCTCGGAACTCCTGCTGACCAAGGGCCTGGGGACGGTTTCCGAAGGGGCCCTGTGGACTCTTCCCGTGCTGGGCGGCGCACCTCGCCTCATGAGCAACCTCGAGGTTCAAAACGCGGCTTGGTCGCCGGACGGGAACCGCATTGCGTACAGCAAAGGGATGGCAATATTCCTGGCGAACGGCGATGGAAGTGAACCCCGGCGTGTATTAACCACGGGCGGATTTCCCAGCGATCTTCGCTGGTCTCCTGACGGATCCCTTCTGCGCTTCACCCTGGACGACCCGCAACACAACAGCCGCTCGATCTGGGAAGCGTCGGCGGAGGGATCCAATCTTCACGCCTTACTGCCGGGCTGGTATAACCCCGCTAACGAGTGTTGTGGCCGGTGGACGGCGAACGGTAGGTACTTCGTCTTCCAGGCGATCCGCGAGGGAACGGCGAATATCTGGGCTCTCAAGGAAAATAATGGCTTTTTCCGGTCGGCTCGCCATGAGCCTCTGCAACTGACGACCGGGCCGATGAACGTCGGCGCGCCCGTGCCCAGCCGGGACGGCAAGAAACTGTTCGTCGAAGGCTGGCAACCGCGGGCGGAATTAGTGCGCTACGAGGCGAAATCAGAGCAGTTCAAGCCTTACCTGGGTGGAATTTCGGCGCTCGGGCTCGATTTTTCACCTGATAAACAATGGGTCGCTTACGATGACCTGGCGGAGAGCACCCTTTGGCGTAGCAAATCAGACGGAACCGAGAAGCTGCAACTTACCTTTCCACCCATGCAGGCCTACCTGCCGCGCTGGTCTCCGGATGGCAAGCAGGTCGCCTTTTTTGGCCATGCGCCCAGCGAGCCCATGCAGATTTACGTCGTACCCGCAACGGGAGGTTCGCCTGAACCGGTTTATCGCCGTGGAACCAACCTGGCCGACCCCAACTGGTCTCCCGACGGCAAATCGCTGGTATTTGGAGAGAATGCGGAAAGCAATCAGGGGTCCGCGATTTACATGCTCGATTTGAAAACCCGCGCGGCGTCCAAGCTGCCGGGGTCGGATGGCCTCTATTCCCCCCGCTGGTCACCTAATGGGCGCTTCCTCCTCGCCCTATCACTGGATTCATCCCGCTCCCTGCTCTATGACTTCGCAACCCAGCACTGGACTGAGTTCACCTCGATGTTCATCGCCTACCCCAATTGGTCACCGGACGGGGACTATGTCTACTTCAATGGGACTTTTGAGAACGAACCGGGCTATTTCCGCATGCGCGTCAGCGACCGCAAGCTGGAGCGGATTGTCAGTCTGAAGGGGTTTCCGTCGGCCATGGGCCCCTTGGGAGTCTGGACCGGCCTCGCGCCGGACGGATCACCGCTGTTGGTTCGCGACACCAGCATCCAGGAAATCTATGCCCTTGACGTGGACTTCCCGTGATGCCTGGGGAGCTCAGGTGGCAGGTTTATCACCCATCCTGAAACGCGTTCTGGATCGCAGGCCCGCGCCGTTGGAGTGGCCGCCCCTCAAGATCGGACATCGCGGCGCGGCGGGCGAGGCCCCGGAGAATACCCTGGCATCGTTCAACCTGGCGCTGCACCAGGGCGCGGACGGAATTGAATTCGACGTTCAACTCTCCTCTGACGACGTCCCCGTGGTCATTCATGACGCCCGGCTTACGCGCACCACTTCCGGCAGTGGCTGGGTATGGGAGCATCGGGCGAGCGTGCTGCGCCGCCTCGACGCGGGGTCGTGGTTCAATCGCCGCCATCGCCTTCGCGCGCGAGAACGTTACGCCGGGGCGCGCATTCCCCTTTTGGCGGAAGTTCTGCAATGGATCACAACGCGGCAATGCCAGGCTTTCATCGAAATCAAGGATTACCGGCCGGGCGCCGCAGCCCGGATCCTGCGAGAAATTGAACGTGCCGCACTTTGGCATTTGGTGCGGGTGGTCTCCTTTGACCTGCTATCGCTTCAGATCGCGAGGCGCTTGAGCGAGGAAGCCCATCTGGGCTTGGACTTCTCTGGCCGCCTGCTCCCGGTTCGACGCGCCCAGGCCCTGGGCGCGGAGGCCCTGCTTCCTCACTGGGCGATCGCCTCGCGCGGGCTCATCCGCCGCGCCCATCGCGCGGGGTTGCGGGTTATCCCGTGGACGGTCAATTATCCCCTGCACATGCGGCGCAAGATCCTGGACGGCGTCGATGGCGTTATCACCAACTACCCGGGCAGGCTCACACGGGTTCTGGAGCAGATCGAACGGGAGAGGAACGAAGATTAAAGGGTAAAGTGTAAAGGGTTAAAGCGGCAATGGAGAGAAGGTGAGGGCTGCGAGGGAATCTGAGCGCACTCTTGTTTAACCTTTACCCTTTACCCCATAGCTTTTCGCCTTTACCCTTTACCCTTTATACTTGCCTGGATATGGCCAAGCCAGCGCCAAAGATTGCCAAGAAGTTCCTTATCGCGGGCCGCGTGCAAGGTGTCGGGTATCGTTACTTCGCGGAACGGGTTGCTGCGCAACTGGGCATCTGCGGGTACGTGAAGAATCTCTGGGACGGCAACGTGGAGGTTTACGCCATCGGTAGTGCCATGGCTCTCGACGAACTGAAGCGCCATCTGGCCGAAGGCCCGCGCAGCGCGCGCGTGACCGCCATTGACGAATCGGATGAGCCTGTGGACACGCGCTACAATCGGTTCGTTATTGAGGGAGGGTGGTAAGAATACTGAAGGATAAAGTGTAAAGGATGAAGGGTAAAGGAAAACGCATCGCAAGTGCGAAGCCCGGAATCGGACCTATACCCTAACCTTTGTCCTTTACACTTTATACTTTTTGACGGAGGACTTGTGATTGACCTGAAGAAGCTGATTCGCGAAATCCCCGACTATCCGAAGCCGGGCATACTGTTTTACGACATCACCACGCTGCTGAAGGACCCGGTGGGCCTGCACTGGGCCGTCGACGTGCTGGCCAACACGTTCCTGGCGCAAAAGATCGATCGCGTCATCGGGATTGAGGCTCGGGGTTTCATCTTCGCGCCCATGGTGGCGTATCGTTTGAACTCGGGATTTGTACCGGCGCGCAAGCCCAACAAGTTGCCCGCCGAACGCGCCACCATGTCCTACAGTCTGGAATATGGCAAGGACGCGATTGAAATACACCGTGACGCCATCAGCCCGGGGCAAGAGGTGTTGATTATCGATGACCTGCTGGCAACGGGGGGAACCGCGGCCGCCACGGCCCGCCTGGTGGAATCTCTGGGCGGCCGCGTGGCCGGCGTAGGGTTCGTGATTGAGTTGGAGGACCTGAAGGGCCGCGAGAAATTGGGCCCGTATGAGGTGTATTCCGTATTGAAGTATTAGCGCCTTGAACTGGCCCGCGCCCTGCCCAAGCGGCCGGAATGCATCAAGCTTCCTCAGGCGGCGCCAGCGTCTTCAGGATCTGGTCAAGGAAAACCATTTCCGGCATGGCGCCCTCAATATAATCCCCATCGTTGATGATGGTCCGGGGGACGGCATAAACGCGGAACTTCGAGGCGAGGTCGGGGAACTCGGTGGCCTCAATGCCATCGGCGCGAACAAGGTCGCTCTCGATGGCGAATTGGTAAGCCAGACGCACGGCCGGCGGGCAGTGGGGTCAGGTGGGGGTGGTGAAAACCTGCAAGTGAAGGGGTTGACTGATCCGGGCGAGTTTTTCGCGGCTTTCAGGAAGCAATCCCGAGTCGCCCTTCGAAGCAGCCAAAATGCCATCAATCAAAACTGAAAACTCATACCCGGCGGGCAAGCCAAAAAAGCGAATGCCGTAATCCTTGCTGTTGCGGATGACGGTGGCAGGGACTTTGTCGATCGCGTACTCCGCCGCCTTGTCCTTGTCGATAAGGAAGTTATAGGTCTCCAAGGAAAGCTTGTCGGAAATCTGCGCCAATTCCTCGAGCAATTGCCTGGCTTCACGGCCATATTCGAGATTCAGTTCCTGGGTAAAGTGAATCAGCTTGACCGGGCTGGTCATTCCCTCCAGTCTTTGGTGAATCTCCGCGACATCCGAGTCTTGAAGCAATCCCATAAGCTCTACGGGCGGATCCTCCTAAGCAAACAGGCCGTTGAGGTCCACTTGGAAGTCAGGAAGTTCGGGAAAGGTCATAGCCTCGGAAGCGCGAAAATGCTGGGCGGGCCGAAGCGGTGAGATGACCTCGGCGGTCTTGCGTTGCGGATCCAGCCACACCTGAATGACCTTGCTTTCGTAATAGTCCTGGCGCTTGCTCTGTGTTTCGGTTCCAGTGTCGCCGGGCGATAGAATCTCGAAAGCAATGTCGGGAGGGAAAGGAGCGGGGCCCTTGGGGTCGGAGGCATCGACACGTTCCTTTCCTACCAGGGCCGCGTCGGGGCAGCGCCAGTTCCCGTTCGCCATCGTGAAGGTCGTGTCGGTTCCGTAAGCGACCCATTCGGGATGCCGGCGGGTGTAGGCAACGAGCTCATAATCCAGTTGGATGTTGGCTTTACCGTGTGGTCTGAAAAGGGGCGACATGAACACGACCTCCCCATCGACGCACTCCCAGCGCTGGCCTTCCTTGCCGGCGGCAAGGAACTCTTCCCACGTGATGCCCGTTTTGGTGGCCATGGGTTTCCCTCCTGTTTATTCTACCACGCCATGGACTGGTAATTGCCCTCTTCCCACGCCCTGGAGGTCGAGAGGGGCGCCGGGACAGCTAGGCTTCCGCCTCGGCGTCAAACCCAAATTTCTTCATCTTGTAGCGCAAGGCGTCGCGGGAAATATCCAGCAATTTGGCGGCGTGGGTCTGATTTCCCACGGTTTGCTTGAGCGCCAAGCCCACCAGTTCGCGTTCCACCTCTTCCAGAGACGTGCCTGCCTTGGGAAGTTCGAGGATGGGGATCATCCTTCCCGAGGGGAGCGGACGCCAGGAGGCCGCAGAGCTGGTCACGAGCAAGGGAGTGTCAATCGAATCCCCTTCCGGCACGCTCACGGGCATGGCAGCGTCGTAACCTTGCGTCTGCCCGGTAACCTGAATGGGCAGGTATGTGGGGCGAATGTATTCCGAATCCTCCAGGATCATGGCGCGTTCGACGGCGTTCTTCAACTCCCGCACATTTCCCGGCCAGTCGTATTGCAGCAGCAGGTCGCGAGCCTCCTGGGTGATACCTTTTACCGTCTTGCGGAAGCGGAAGTTGTAACGATCGATAAAGAACTCGACGAGAGGAAGGATGTCCTCCTTACGGTGGCGCAGGGGTGGAATAAAAATAGGGATGATACTGAGCCGGTAAAACAGGTCCTGACGAAAAGTCCCGTCCCGCACGCCTTGCTCCAGGTCGCGATTGGAGGCCGCGATGACGCGGATATCCACTCCGATATCTTTCACGCCCCCGATGCGGCGGATGGTCTGCTCTTCCAGCGCGCGCAGCAGTTTGGCCTGAAGATAGGTGGACATTTCTCCAATTTCATCGAGGAAGAGGGTGCCGCCGTCAGCAACTTCAAAGAGCCCTTTCTTCTGCGCCTTGGCGTCGGTGAAGGCGCCGCGTTCATGCCCGAAGAGTTCGGCCTCCATCAACGTCTCGGGGATGGCCGAGCAGTTTATGGCGACGAAAGGTTTGTCAGCCCGCGCGCTGTCGTAGTGAATGGCCTTGGCGATCAGGTCCTTCCCGGTGCCGCTCTCACCCTGAATGAGCACGGTGGAGGTTTCGCTGATTGCCACCTTGCGGGTGAAGTTCATCAATTCGATCATGCGGGGCGATTTTCCCACCACCTCGTGGTAGCCGGAACGCTTGCGAACCTCATCGCGCAGGCTGTCGCGTTCGGAACGCAGGCGGGAGCGGTCAATGGCGTTGGCCAGGGTGACCTGCAACTCATCGAAATCCAGCGGCTTCTTGATGAAGTCGAGCGCGCCCAGCTTGATAGCGGTCTTAATGTCATCGAGCTGCGGATCGCCCGTAATCATGATGACGGGAATTGAGAGGTTGTTCTGCTTGATTTCGCGCAGGACTTCAATGCCGCTCAAGTCGGGGAGTCGCACGTCAAGAAGAATCAGGTCTGGGGTTTCGGCGCGAATCTGCGCCAGTCCGCCGGTGCCACTTTCAGCCTCGATGGCAGCGTAGCCCCACTCCTCCAACTGCCTGCGCACCGACCAGCGGATCAGCTTTTCGTCATCGACAATCAGCACTTTCTCATTAGGCATGTACTTCCTCTACAGCCTCGCGCATGGGGAGGCGAATGATAAAGCGGCTCCCTTTAGTGAGTTCGCTTTCCACCGTGAGCGTCCCACCGTGCTGGCCGATGATGCGCCGGCAAAGTGAGAGCCCCAATCCCGTGCCGCCCCGCTTGGTGGTGTAGAACGGCCGGAAGATCTTCTCGATCTGGTCCCGCGATATTCCTGCCCCCGTATCGGTGACCGAGATCTCAACATAATTGGGCCGGTTCGGCGCGGCGGAGCCGCCGAGGACCCGGGCTTGGATCACTATCTTACCCTCCTGATCAAGCGCCTGGATGCCATTGAGCACCAGGTTCAACAACACCTGGTGCAATTGCTCGGCATCCATGCGGAATCGGGGGAGCGGCGAAGGAATCTGGATGGAGAACTCCACGTTCTTGCTGCCGATCTGTTGGCGGGCTAACTGCAACGTCCGGGCCACGGTGTCCTTCAGGTCCGCCATACCAAATTGAGGGGGCTTGGGGCGCGCGTAAGTCAGAAGATCGTTCAGAACCTTTTCAATGCGCCGTACCTCCTGCCGGAGGTCATCCAGTATCTCGCGGTCGGGGTGATCCTTGGGGAAGTCCTTGCTGATAATCTCAATGGCGCCGGCAATGCCTGCCAGCGGGTTGCGGATTTCATGCGCCACGCCAGCGGCCAGTTCCCCCATGGTTGCCAGATGTTCGGCTTGTACCATTTCGGTGTCGTGGACACGCTGGCAGTGATCGCAAAACTCGCGCCAGTTCTCCGTGAGGGAACGAATTTCCTTTTCCAGCGCGACCGTGCTATTGGAAGGGGGAGTAATTTGGACTAAGGATGGATAGGTGGGAGCTATCTTGCTGATAACACCGCGCAAGTCGGTAAGGAGAGCCCACGACTGGCGCTCCTGGTAAATGAGCATTCCCGTGGCGGCGGAAAGTGCAGCGAGCAAGGCCATGGCCAAACCTAAAGGCAAGGTCAATCCATGCCGATAGCCTTCCACACCCACCAAGACAATGATCCCGGCCAGGGAGGTGAAAAGTAAAACCAAATTCTGGCGGAAAGTCGGGGGAAATCGCAAAAGCCGTTTTAGCCGCACCCGGTCCAATGTTATGATATTTCCCTTTCAGCGACGCTCAGAGCTAAGTTTATCATAAGGCAAAAAAGGTGACCAGAAAGCCCGAAACATTCTTCGAGGAGATGAAGCGGTACGTTGGCTTTGACGGAGAAGATGCCCGGCTCCTTCAGGCCGTCGGCGAACGCATGGACCCCTTTTTGGCGGGCATGTCGGAGCGGTTTTACGACCAGATTACCCAGCATCCCGAGGCGGGCAAAGTATTCACGGGCGGCCAGGAACAAATTGACCGCCTGAAGAGGACGCTGCAAGTGTGGGCCAGACGCTTGTTCCGAGGTCCTTTCGACGAGGATTACGCCGCCGAGCGCTACAAGATCGGAGTACGCCATGTGCTGATCGGCCTGCCCCAACGGTATATGATCAGCGCCATGGGCGTGGTACGCAACCACCTTCAGGAAAGCTTGGGTGAACTCCTCTCACCTCATCACGAACAACTCGAAGCCACGCGACTCGCCCTGGATAAGATTCTGAATCTCGACATGAATATGATGTGCGAATCCTATTTCCAGGAAAGCATTCGCCACTTGCGCGAGCTCAACCGCAGGTTGGAGCGGGCCAACCTGGAATTGGCGGAATTGAGCCACGTCAAGACGGAGTTTCTGGCCACGACTTCGCACGAACTGCGCACCCCGCTCAATTCCATCCTGGGGTTTTCACGGCTTATTCTGGATGGCCTGTGCGACAGCCGTGATGAAGAGCGGGAGTTGCTTCGCGATGTCTATTCCAGCGCCGAACACCTTCTCTCCATTGTCAACGATCTCCTGGACGTGGCCAAGATCGAAGCGGGGAAACTGCGATTAACGCCGGACGCCTTCGATCTGAAGTCGGTGATTCAGGAAGCCAAGGCCGTGGTCGGGGTCCAGGCAGCCGGCAAACATTTGACGCTGGTCGACGAGACCGAGGCTATTTCCCTTCCCCTTGTAGTTGCCGATCCGGCGCGCGCCAAGCAAGTCCTGATCAACATCCTGAGTAACTCCGTGAAGTTCACTGACAAGGGGTGGATAACCCTGCGGGGCCGCGCTTTCCCGGACCGGGGGTTTGTGGAACTGGAGGTGCAGGACACGGGCATCGGCATTGCCCCCTCCAAGCAACCGCACCTTTTCGAGAAATTCCAACAGTTGGACAGCACGTTCACCCGCCAGCAGGGGGGCAGTGGCCTGGGGCTGGCAATCTGCCGCAGTCTGGTGGAGATGATGGGCGGGCGCATCAAACTGTGGAGCGCCGGCGTGGGTTGCGGGACAACCGTGACGTTTTCTCTCCCCTTGCGCAGGGATCAAGCCGACGTGGCGCACTTGAAGGGCAAGGAAGCACTCTTGGCGGCGGGTAACGAGGCGGGGGCAAGAGTTCTAGTGGTGGATAATGATGCGGAGTTTCGCCACTATTTCAAGACCCTCCTGACCAAGCACGGCTACTATGTGTTGACGGCGGCTACGGCGGACGATGGGCTCGATGCTGCCCGCCGTTTTCGGCCCCAGGTGGTCATCGTGGATTTGGCCTTGCCCCAGCGGCCAGGAGCGGAACTGGGCGACGGCGCGGACCTGGTGGCCCAACTCCAAACCGGGGCCCTGGTCCGGGAGATTCATTGCTTCATGGTCACCGGGTACGACCCCGCGGACGTCCGGGAAAGGCTCTCGCTTCTTCAGATCACTCCGGAGATATGGGTGAAACCGTTGGAGGGCGAGAGATTCCTGGCCCGGATGGAGGAAAGCCTGCGCCCTTCCAAACGTTCCGCAGAATCAGGTTCATCGGTCCAGGAGCCACACAGCTGACGCCGATCGATGAACTTCGGGAAACCTCATGCTGCGCATTTTAGTGGTGGAAGATAATCCGTTGGTCGCCAAGTTCTACCGTCTCGCGTTGGAACGCGCCGGCGGTTTTCAGGTGACCTTCAGCGAGGACGTGGACGCCATCCTGGCAATGGTGGCAGGCTCATCCTTTGACGCTCTTGTGCTTGATGTCTCGTTGCGCAACTGCCACCACCAGGGTCGTCCGGTTGATGGCCTGGAACTCGCGCGCCTGATTCGCCAGATCCCTGAAGGGAAAACGCTCCCCATTCTTCTCGCCACGGCCCACGCCATGGAGGGGGACCGCCAGCGCCTGCTCGCCGCCTCCGGCGCCAACGCCTACCTGGAAAAACCCATCTACGACCCCGACGCCCTGGTCACCAAAATCAAGGAAATAGTGGGCCATTAACTGATCTTTCCGGGAAATTCCATAACCCAAAATGAGTATAATCGAGAGCCTGCCTCATTCTCTTCTTAAGGAGGACTCATCGCATGACTGAATCGAGAGGTCCCCGGAGCATACGCCCCATCGAGCAAGGGGACTGGAATATGGCCTTCTTACTTCCAGACGAGGTGGCAGCCGCGCGGGAACGCAACGGACTGGTTTTGCTCCCGCTGGCCCCTCTGGAGTGGCACGGTCCGCACCTGGCCATGGGCTGCGACAACCTGCTGGCTCATGCATTCGCCCGCCGCCTGGCGCGAGAATTCCAATGCCCCTATTTCCCTCCCCTCTTCGTGGGGACGGAACGGGAGCGCCAGCCCAACATGCTGGAGTCGCTGGGATTCAGCCGGGATGCGTTTGTGGAAGGGATGGATTTCCCCAATAATTCCGTGGCCAGCGCCTATTTCCGCGAGGAAGTTTTTGCCGCGGTGGTGCGCGACATCCTGCATATTCTCTTCAGCCGCATGCGGTTTCGTCGCGTTTTGATCGTGAACGGGCATGGCGCCGACAATCAGCGCGCCGTGCTGGACCGATTATGCCGTGAATTCAACTCCGGCTTCGAGCCCAAGCGGGTCATGTGGGTTTACCCGGGATTTCCGCGATCCCTGGTGGCTGGAGCGATCGGCCACGCCGCGTCCCATGAAACCTCCATGCTGGAAGCGACATGGCCGGGATCAGTCGATCTTTCCAAGCTCCCCCCCTCCGGCAAGCTGCGCAACGTGGATTACGCCATCGTGGATGGAGAAACCTTCGATTGCGCCCCGACGCCGGACCATGCGCTGCGCGAGGAACAGGACCCTCGCACCCACTTCGATCCTGGTTGGGGGGAGCAGCAGGTGGAGCAGGCCGCACGCGAGGTGATTGAGGATGTGAAAGCGATGTGGCTATGACCCGTCGCCAGCGTGAGTTTTCAGGGCGATGGGGCGGCAGCGGGCGGAGGTGAAAGGGCCTGCCGCTTCTCCTGGGCCTCGGTGTTGAAGAGTCTGAAATCCGTATATTGATGCAGGTTCCGAAACGCCTTGCTCTTCCATTGCACGGTAACGGTGACCTGAGTGGGCAGTGAAACGGGCGCAGGCGTTTCCTTGAATTTGACCAGCGCGTAACGGATTTCCGTGGTCTCGCGTTGCAAGCGCACGCTGGGAAGGGGTTGCAGCAGATCGGTGCGCAGGCGGACGATGCGGGAATCGGCCGTGTCGATCCATGCGATGCCCTGGTGCAACACTAAAGCCGTGGCGGAGTTGGAGCTGAAGCGTCCATACGTCTTGGCCTTCTCGGGAACCTGGGCAAAGGCCACCACATGGCATGGCACGCCGTCCACTTCGGCTTGCCCCAGCAGTTTGAATTTTCCCCCTGGCTGGTATGCCGGATGAAACAACACCGCGGCGGAGGCGAATCCCGCCGTCAACATGAAACCATCACCAAGGCCACTGGGGGCGCTTACGGCCCCGGTAAGATTCGTCCGATACTCATCGAGGCTGATTCCATCCTGGAAGGGTGCGGCCAGCAGGAGGTATTGAAACGTCTGCTGAAGCGATCGCCTCACTTTCCCACCCTTTCCGATTTGTTGCTCGTCAATGCGCTCGTGGGACGTGGCGTTCTGGAAACCCCTAAAGAAGGCTTCCACATTCAGACCGGTCTTTTGCAGGATGGAATCAAGGGGAGCCTGATCGGCAACGGGCACCAGCCCGGCAAGATCAGGTATATCCTTCAGGAGTTGGGGGAGGGCTTCATCCACCCATGGGTTGGCGCGCCGGTAAGCCAAAAGACTGATTTGAGATTGCACCTGGGTGTAAAGAAGCCTGGTCGGTTGCGGCTGGTCCCGTATGTCGCGTCCTCCCAGGTAAGCCCGCATTTCCGCGTCTGCCTCCTCCACGCCGCCTTCTTCAAGGAGGGCGCGGCACCGAAGAAGATGGGCCTCTGGTGAGGCTCCCGCTTTCACTGCCTTCTGGAGGTATTCATCGGCCGCTTCCCAGTTCTTTTGGTTGACAAGCGTTCGACCCAACTCTTGCAATACCAGAGGGTCTTGCGGCGCCAGGGCCAACGCCTGCATCAATAATCCCGCCGCTTTGGAGTATTCGCCCGACCAGCCCGTAATCACCCCCAGGAGGAGGAACGCATTGACCTTTCTTGGTTCTTCGGCGGGACTCAACTTGACGAGAGCGGCCTCGGCGAATTCCTGCTGAGCACCGGCCAGCCCGCCATATTGAAGATCCACCAGCCCGAGAATGGTTTTGCATTCCACGCACCGGGGAGCTGCCTTCGCCGCGGCCGAAAGCAACGGGAAAGCTTTGGCGGGGTCTTTCTGCGAAAAGAAAAGATCCACACCGCGAGAGAAATCCTGGCGGGCGGATTCGGGTTTTAATCCCAGCGCGCCGGCCGCCTGGCATCGCGGCGCCAAGTCGGCCAAGAGTTGGTCCAGGGGAAATGTCGTCACATCGGGCTTTTCCGGCAACATGACCAGATCGATGGGATATGTAACGCCCCTCTTGTTGAAGGTTACAATCTCTCGGGCCGGGAGATATCCCGCCTTCTGCGCAGAGACTGTCACCGTCAGGGTTGTATAGGCGATAGTATCCAGTTCGAGGGTCAAGCTGTATTTGCCCTGGAAACTGGCCTCCAGGCTGTGCTGGGAAATTCCCTCACTGGCGTAATGAACTTGAATCCTGGCGTTGGCTACCGGCTCGCCCCGAAGGTTCTTGACTTGCCCCGCGATTATCCACTGCTGCTTCTCAATGCTGGAGAGGCCTTGCTGAAGGACTTGACCAAGTTGCTGAGCGCCCACGGAGGGAGCGGCCAAAAGAAGGCTCGCAAGCAGCAAACCGTATTTCAAACATATATGGCGCATCTGCTACCCTCGACCTGGTCTACTGTGGCTTTAGGGTATCGCAAAATCGCTCATGCGGCAAACACACTTTCCTGATCTCAGCTCACACCGAGCAGAATCACGGCGGAAAAACCCAAGGCCACGCCCAGTGCAGTAGGCGGATTCATGCGCTCACCGAATACCAACCGCCCCGCCAGGGCCACGACGAAGATCGACCCGCCGATGGCGGTGGGAAATACCACGTGCCCGGGCACACCGGAACCTAACGCGATGGCCATCGCCACTTGCCCTACAACGCTCAGGACACCTGCCAGGCCTCCCCATAGAATTTCCATGCTCCCCACGCGAAGACCTTTCAAGAACGTGGGGAGAGCAATCGCCGCCAAGCCGCCGGCGTACCAGACGGTCAAGTATGGGTATTTGATAGCCGGGGGAAGCCCCCAGGCCGCGATCATCTTGAGTCCGAAGGAACTCATACCATTAGTCAGGAGGATCACCAGCATCAGGAGAAACCACATGCCGAATTCACCTTCCTTCTCTGGGCGTCCGGACAAGGGCGCGCTTTTCAATCACCTGCCCCCAAAAAAGCAAATAGACTGAGAAGAGTGCCAATCCGAACGCCGCCATCTTCAAGGGCGTCAAGCTTTCGCGGTACATCCAGATCGAAATCACCACCGGAGTGCCCGCGGAGATATTCATGATCAGCCAGCCCACTGTGACCTTGCCGATACTGATAGACATTTGAAATGCCAGGGAAGCGACCGCCGCGCACGCCCCGAAGATCAAGGCAATCACGAACACCTTGCCCGGAATCTTCCCGCCTGTGGTAAAAAGCAGCGTCCAGGCAAGCATGATGAGGGCGGGCCAGCTATACGTTGCGACTACCAGCCCGGCCGCATTGGCCTTCCGACGTTCCGCCGCCTTTAATGTGGTGCCCATGAGGCCAAAAGAAATGGCTCCGAGAAGACAGAAAAACAGTCCCATTGATTTCGCTCCTTCTGGGAAACCCGGATTATATGTATCACAACGCAGCCTTGTACTGGTTCAAATCTGAGAGTAAGTCTCTGGCGAGTAAGGCCGCAGCTGCACTCTTGGGAAGAACCTTCCGTAGGAACTCTAACTGGCATGAAATATATTCTCTGGGCGTGAAAGATCTTCCCGCGCAGATCGTGCCGGGGGAACAAGAGCTGATTCAACCCATAGATGCCTTGGCAGTTAGAGCCACAGACCCTTGGCAGCAAACGTGCTCTTTAGCGGCAGGCGCTATTCTGTGGAGGTTCCGCGGAGTAAAAGGCGCCCCACATGGCGATGGCTCGGGAGTGTGGGGAAACGCCAGAAGCGCGCCAGGCACTAAACTCATTTATGTTGTGGGAAAAAAAGCCTGTGACCGTTCACCGGCCGGCACCAGCCCCTGCCCCTGCTCCCCCGCGGGCCCCTCTCGCTACACCGGCACCGGCGCCCCCTGCAAAACCCACTGAGGAGATCAGTATGGTGGAACCAGCGAAGGCTCTCGCCGTCATTCCGGTTGATTCCGGGCAAACCCTTTTGGGCCGCTCCCTGATGGTTAAGGGGGATGTGTCGGGAAGCGAAGACTTGGTGATCTATGGCCAGTTCGAAGGCACAATCAATGTGCAAGGGCATAGCGTTACGGTCGGGCCGGAGGGGAAGGTGAAGGCCGAAATCCAGGCAGCCCGCGTGGTCATCCACGGCTGCGTTCACGGCAACATCTCCGTGCAGGAACGCGTGGAAATTCACAAGACGGGACAAGTGGTGGGGGACTTGGTTGCGCCTGGAATATCCATTGAAGACGGCGCCTACTTCAAAGGCAAGATCGAGATCCTGAGGGAGGGAGTAAGCGAACCGAAATTGTCCCTGACTCCCTTCAGTTCGAAAACCGATGGCCTTCTGTCACCGCCCGCCGCGAACTAAGAAGCTTTAACCACCTTTTGTGGGGCATTCTTGCGAACCGCCAGACACAACCCGGCGCGGCTCAGTCCCCGGTGATCATGGTTGCGGCACGCCGCTCCATCTCGGAGGCAGAACTGACGTGCTCCGGGTAATTCACAACTTGAATATCGGTGGTGTAGCGGTTACTCGCCCCGGAAGCGTCCGCCAATCCTTCTGAAAGGCGCGTGGCTGCCTCTTGTGCCGCCCCCGCTTTGGCACCGGGCAGTACAATCCCGAAAACCTCCGACGACAACCGATAGAGCGAATCTTCGGTACGCAGCTTGCGGCTGAGGACCTTGGCCACATCTCCCAAAGCCACCTGAGCCTGCGGGCCCTGCGCGAACATCTTGGAGGGGATAACGCGCACCAGGATCACTGAGAGCGCTTCGTTGATCTGGACGGCGCGGCGGAAGTCCATGGTCAGGCGGTCCTGGAAGTGGCTGAACCCCAGCAGCGTCCCCAGCAGCTCGGAACTGGACCGCTGCAAGATGCGCGCCAACTCCTCGCGCTCCGCAGCCAGGGTTCCCCGCAGGCTCTGCACCACGAACTGCCGATGAACCAAATAGATCACCATGAGAACACACAACACACAAAAGCCAAAGAAGAGGGTTCGGGACGGCGCCACGGGAATTACCGCTGTCTTGCCAAACACCGTGGGATACATCAGCAATGCCATGCCCCCACCCAGAATGACGACCATAACTAATGACAGGACAAATAACTGGCGGTCGCGACGGTCCAGCGACTGCTGACTGACCTTGTCAAAAACCTCCATGATGCGCTCCAGGGAACAGGAATAGGAAGCAGCGATCGCCGGCAACTCCTCACCACAGCATGGCCCGGCAACGGCCTGGGATGCCTCCTATAGCATCCCTCGGCGGCAGAGTCAATGACGCCGTGGTGCTTACCGGCACAAATCTTCGCGGGGAAGTATGCCACCACCGGCTGGGATTTGCCAGAGGCTCGCGGCAACGAAATGGCCCTCCGTGGCGGGCGGGCTTCAGGGGGAAACCTGGGCGGGCGCGACCACGTAAACATACTCCAGAACCTTATTCCCCGTGTTGGCGACATTGTGCTTCAGGGCCGGCGGAATATAGATCAGAGCGGGGGCGGTGAAGGGTCGGGGCGGCTGTCCCTCCAGGCGCGCCTCCCCGCGCCCAGCCAGAATCACCAGCGATTCCTCGTTTTTCCCCGTCGTATGCCAGCCTACGGTCTCACCCGGCTCCAGCCGCACGTAGCCGCTGCGCATGCCCGCCGTCTGGGGTGTGCCCTTCAGCAGCGGGCAATCTCCGCTCGGGCATTGCAGCGGCAAAGCCAAAGGCTGAGGCCTGGCGTTTTGAGAGGAAACTGGCGCCACGGCAATCGTTAAGACCAGGCTGATCGCTATAAACCCGATGCCTGCAAGGCGTTTCATTACATTTCTCCTGACCGATTTATTGGACTCGTGTATCTTATCAGTCTTATGGCTAACGAGAACTTCTTCTCACTCCAGGGACAGGTTGCAATCGTTACGGGCGGCGGTCAGGGGATCGGCGAGGGCATTGCCGCGCGCCTGGCAGAGGCCGGCGCACGCGTCGCCGTGCTCGACACGAATCGCGCCGCCGCCGAAGAAGTGGCGGGTCGCGTGAAGGGCGTGGGCGCGTTCTGCGACGTGAGCTCCGCTACATCGGTGCGCCAAGCCATCGAGGAGGTCCAGCGGAAGCTCGGCCCCATCCAGATTCTTGTGAATAACGCCGGGATTGCGGGGCGGACGCTCCCTCTCTGGGAGCTCGAAGAGAATGATCTGGACCAGGTGTACGCTGTCAACCACAAGGGGGTGTTCCTGATGTGCCGCGCCGTGATTTCCGGGATGCTGTCGCGACGCTATGGGCGCATTCTGAACGTGGCCTCGATTGCCGGCAAAGAGGGGAACCCCACGCTCATTCCCTACTCCAGCACCAAAGCCGCCGTCATCGGCCTCACCAAGGCGCTGGCCAAGGAGGTGGCGGGTAAAGGCGACATCACGGTCAATGCCATTTCCCCGGCCGTGATCCGGACCAAGATTCTGGACACCATCGCCCCGGAGACCATTCAGTATATGGTGAGCCGCATTCCCATGGGCCGCACGGGAACGATCGAGGAAATAGCCGCGTTGGTCCACTTCCTGGTGTCGCGCGAGGCCTCGTTCACCACCGGCCAGTGTTACGACATCTCCGGCGGCAGGGCCACCTACTGAGGGGTGGCACAGGCAAGAATGCCGCTAATACCTGACCCCTAATCCCTGCTCTACTCATGCCGCAGTGCCACCACTGGATCCAGCCTGGC
>DATJVT010000012.1:0-3014 GCA_035501695.1 Terriglobia bacterium
CCAGATCTGGATCACCGCGCTGTTCACTGCTGTCCTGTTTTTTGTTAGCTTGCTGTTACACGAACTCTCCCATTCATTGGTGGCCCAGGCCCGCGGGTTGAAAGTCAAGGCGATCACCCTATTCGCGCTCGGCGGGGTTTCTCAAATCCAGGACGATGCCACCGACGCGAAGACAGAATTCTGGGTTGCGATCGCCGGGCCGATCGCCAGCCTGATTATAGGGTTTGGCTGCCTCGCCATCGCGGTCAGCCTGGGCTGGCACCGTCCGGCCGAACCGCGGACCGCGATGACCGCCGTCCTGGTGTGGCTGGGATATATCAACGTTATTCTTGCGGTTTTCAATATGATCCCTGGCTTTCCGCTCGATGGTGGCCGCGTGCTGCGCTCGATCGTGTGGGCGATTACCAAGAACGCATACGGCTCCACCCGTATCGCCGCGCGCGTCGGCCAAGTTGTGGCCTTTCTGTTCATTGTCGATGGGATATGGCAATTTTTTTCCGGCGCCGGTTTTGGGGGGTTGTGGATCGCATTTATCGGCTGGTTTCTGATGGATGCAGCCAAAGCAAGTTATGGACAGTCGAAGATTACGGCGGCGTTTCAGGGAATGCGAGTCTCTGAGGTTATGTCAAGCGACTGTGCCACTGTGTACCGCACCATGAGTTTGCAGGAGTTTGTTGACACGTACCTTCTGCAGACCGGCCAGCGCTGCTACGCCGTGGAGGATCATGGTCACCTGGTGGGCTTCATTACCCCACGCGATGTTGGCGCCATCCCACGCGAGCGTTGGGATAAGACTACCGTGCGCGACGCCATGCGCCCGCTGGAGAATTTGCACATCATCACTCCTGACACGCAGGTTCTGGATGCGCTGAAACTCATGGCCGCGAGCGATGTCAACCAGTTGCCGGTGGTGGCCAATGGCACGTTGCAAGGGATATTCTCACGTTCCCAGGTCATGCAGCTACTGCAGGCTCGGTCGGAGTTGCATCTCCCGACGGCCCAGTATCCGCCCATTACAGCGCATGGGTAGACGCGTTGTCATTCGTTTGTCCGAGGAGAGTGGTGAAAGAGTCCAAGAGGCAAGAGATCGAATCAAAGAATGCGCACACCAATTGGATTTGGCACAAAAATACCTCGTGGTGCCGCCCTCTCGCGGCGCTTTGCAATTTTCATCGCCATTTTCTTCGCGACCAATCTTGTTGGATTGGCCCAATCCATCCCATCTGGCCGCATAGTGGGGCCCCGTCAGTCGGCCCTCTTGCGCACGCATCATAAGCCCAAAGGTCCAAGTTCCCCCTCACTTTTGACGCCTCTGAAACCGGAGACGCTGGAGGCACCCTATCAATCTTTCACGCCTCGACAATATCTCCGCTGGTTCACCACCAACACGATGGACCCGGCGAAATTGGCAGGGGGAATTTGCGCGGCCGCCTTGGGAACGGCTCCTGCCCGGCCGAAAGAGTATGGGCCGCACTGGGGAGGCTTTGCCGACCGCTATGGAATGGGTATGACCGGAAGCGTCACAGGGAATGCCATTGAGGCAGGCGTCGGCCTTATCCTCCGGGAAGATCCGCGCTATTTTCGTGTGCCGGACCGGCCCTTCAAGGCTCGCGTCGGAAACGTAGTACGGCTGGCGTTTGCTGCGCGGGGAGGCGGCGGCAGCTTCGGGCCCGCCTATGCCCGTTACATTGCGATTTTCGGGGATAACTTCCTCTCAAACTCCTGGCGCGTTCACAGCGAAGCCAATTCGCACGACGCGCTCTTGCGCACCTCGGAAACCTTCGGCGGACTCCTGGCAGCCAATGCCTTTGAGGAATTTTGGCCCGACGTCAAGAAGCACGTCTTCCACATACATCGCTAATATCGGCTCGTCCAGCGGAGGTCAGATGCGGACAGAGCGCGCTATAGGGCTTTTGCAGTGAGACTGCGAACGCAGAGTGAAACCCCTAGCTGACAACCACCCCGGTCATTTTTTAGCGAGGTTCGCGAATTCGCGAAGAGTTGGTGACCCTATGGTTTGCATGTCGAAGTGTTTTCAGGAGCTTAGGTTTGGCCTTCGCATTGCCCAACTCATGGGGGTCGGTGAACACGCATTCTTCACGGGCACCGATTACTAAGGCCCAAATCACGAATGAAAGAGAAAGGAGTGACACCGTGAATGAACAGAATGCGGGGGTAAAGTCATTCGCACAGACGGCCAGAGCGCAATTGCAGAAAGCCAAGCCGCAGATTGAGGAGATCGAAGCTCGTGCCAAAGGAAAGGCGAACTAATGCCGCCCCTCCCCAGCTACTTCAAAGTGCGCTCCTGCTGCTGCCCATTTCTGTTGTTCATCTTACTTCTGGCCGGCTTCCCCGTTGAGAATGTCCATGCGGAACAATGGAAAAACCTCAACCCCCAGGGGTACGTCAACGACTTTGCCGGAGTACTCAACGCGACGACGGTGGAAAAACTTACCGCGGTGAGTACGGAAGTCGATCAGAAAGCCAAGGCCCAGATCGCCGTGGTCACGATCAAGACTCTGGAAGATGACACAGCGGAAGACTTTGCCAATCACCTCTTTCAGAAGTGGGGCGTGGGGGCCAAGGGGATGGACCGTGGCGTGATGGTTCTGCTCGCCACTGACGATCACAAGTACTGGACGGAGGTCGGCTATGGCCTTGAACCCATCCTTCCGGATGGCAAGGTGGGCAGTTTCGGACGCAGCATGGTTCCGTTCTTGCGCCAGGGCGACTATAACGGCGCCGTCATGCAGATGGTCAGCCAGATCGCGGAGGTAATTGCGCAGGACAGTCACGTTTCCCTGGATAGCTTGGCCGACCTCCCCGCGGCCACCCCTGCTGCCCCCGAGGGCGACGTACAGGACATTCACCTGACAAAGGGACAGTTGATTCTTCTGTTCATTATCCTCCTCATCGGGGTGCCCATTTTGTTCTGGTTCTTGCCCAGATTCGGAGGAAGCCGAGGGGGCGGTTGGGGTGGGGGTGGTTTTGGGGGTGGCGGCGGAGGCTTCGGT
>DATJVT010000013.1:0-4943 GCA_035501695.1 Terriglobia bacterium
CCCGCTCTCCTCCGTCGCCTCATACTCCACCGTATAAACTGACGGCGGAAGGCGGGAGCTGCCGCTCCCGCACTCCCAAAACGCGGTGGCCCGCGCTCCGGGCTCATTCTCCAATTTTGGTTGCAGGCCCGCCACTCTGAGCATTAAGCTGTACCGGCAATTTCCGCCGCAGTCGATTTGAGATCGACGTTACCATACCTGTTGCCGTGTCGGGCGGGTAGGGACCTGTAGAGACGTTCGAAAAGACGCTTCAGGGAGGAGTGGGCATGAGAAAACGATGGATCCCCGCATTAGTGCTGTTGGCAAACTTACTCATATTTGCGAGCCTCGTTCAGGCGCAAGCGCCGGCGCATCCCAAGCCGGGCGCCCCGGCCGCTTCGCATCCAGCTGCCCCGGCAGATTCCACGGCCAAACCCGAGGATGTCGGCCTGTCTTCCGAGCGCCTGGAGCGGATTGCCGCGGCGATCCAGAAGAGCGTGGATGACGGGCAGATTGCCGGGGGCGTCAGCCTGGTGGCGCGGCACGGAAGGATCGTCTATCTGAAGGCGGTGGGAATGGCGGACCGAGACACCCGCAAGCCCATGCAGAAGGATAGCATCTTCCGCATCTGCTCGATGTCGAAGCCTCTCACCAGCGTAGCGGTGATGATCCTATACGAAGAGGGCCGCTTTCTGTTGAGCGATCCCGTTTCCGACTACCTGCCGGAATTCAAGAACATGAAAGTCCTCGACCCGCCGTGGCCGCAGGACAAGACATCTCCGCCGGGAGCACTGGTCGACGCCAAGCGGCCCATCACGATCTTTAATCTCCTCACTCACACCTCCGGTTTGACGTATCAGTGGAACGCCCGCCTGGGCAAGGCCTACCGCGACGCAAACGTCGGCAGCGGCATCTTGCAGCATGAGGGAACCATCGCCGACGGGGTGAAGGGGCTGGCGGCCCAACCGCTCCTGTTCCAGCCGGGAGACGATTGGGAATACAGCCTGGCAGATGACGTCCTGGGTCGACTGGTGGAAGTGGTCTCGGGGATGCCCTTCGACAAGTTCCTCCAGGAACGCCTCTTCCAACCCCTGGGAATGAAAGACACGGGCTTCTTCCCGCCGCAGGAGAAAGTGGCGCGCATTGCCACCGCCTACGCCTACGACGAGCAGAAGGGATTGCAGCCGATTCGGGACAACCAGGTGATGCACGAAGGTGGGTTCGAGTATTCGGCGGACTACCCCTACCGCGGCCCGCACACCTATTTCTCCGGCGGCGGCGGATTGTGCTCCACGGCGGAGGACTACTACCGCTTCTGTCAGATGATGCTGAACGGGGGTGAACTGAACGGCGCGCGCATCCTCAGCCGCAAGTCCGTCGAGTTGATGAGCCATAATCACGTGATCGGTAAACCCGACGGCGGCAATTACGGCCTGGGATTCGGAACCTCCGCTGACGAGCCGCAACTGACCGAGTTGGGTTCCATCGGCTCATACTACTGGGGAGGGTTCTATTACACATCGTTCATAATCGATTCCAAGGAGGACTTGATCGCCATCTTTATGGGACAGCTCCACCCGGCGGGAAAATTGAACCTGTCCTCCAAGGCCATCACGCTGGCTTACCAGGCGATTAAAGACTGACCCGGACAGCGCGGACCGAATTGGCGGTGATCCGCGTTTCACGCTTACCAGGCGATTGCATCCTTAGCGAACGAAGATCGCCTTGGGCAGGAGGGCGTGGACTCCCTTTTTTCCATCCACCAGTTGCGTGATGTGCATATCCACGGCGTCGCTGGCAAGAATATACGCCGTGTCGCGATCCAGGTGTTTCTCCTGCACCAAGTAGTCGAGCATTTCTTCCAGGGCGATGCGCGCGGCCTCCTCCAGGTTTTCGTGAAAGCCCATGGTGATGACGTGGGTGGGAGTCTCGGCGCGAGGCCAGCGCAGCCGCATATCCTTGCGCACGGAAAACTGCAAGGTCCCCCGCAAGGCCGTTTCCATGGCGGTCACACAGACTTCCCCGTCTCCCTGGCCCACGTGCCCGTCCCCCACGGAAAACAAGCCGCCGCTCGCGTGCACCGGCATGTAGAGTGTCGTCCCCGCCACCAGGTCCTTGTTATCCATGTTTCCGGAGTGAATCCACGGCGGGCCGCTGCTTACGCGCCCGGTGGCGGCCGGCGGAGCCACGCCCATGACGCCGAAGAACGGCCGGAGGGGAATCTCGATGCCGTTCGAGAAGAGAGCCACCTTGCGGTTCAGATCGAGGGGAGTCAGTTTGAAATGCGCGTGCGGGAACTCGTCCGGAAGGAAGCCCCGCCCCGGCATGATGCCGTTCCACGCATAGGGAACCGCGGGCTCGATGGAGAGGATCTTCACCTCCAGCGTGTCTCCGGGCTCGGCGCCTTCGATCCAGATCGGGCCCGTGAGAATGTGCGGCACTTCCCCGCGGTCCTTGACCTCGCGTTCAACCTCCAGAAGGGCCGGTTGCATCTGGTCCTGAGGCAGCCCTGCCGATACTAATGCCGCGCTCCCCCCCCCGGGCAGCGTTTCCACCTCCACCGTGTCACCCGAGCGTATGCGCAGCACGGGTGGGGTGGAGGGATCGAAGTAACCATAGGTCACCGTTTGGACGACGGAGCCAGATGGTACGTCGCAGGCGCAGACTGCGGGAGCGCCACAGCCATCGGGAAGAGAAGAAACAATCCGGCAATGATCAGTCGTTTCATCCTGCCTCCAGGGTAGCTCGTCGATAAGCTGCAAATCCAGAGCGCGGGCACCTTGGCATAAACCATCAAACCTCGAAGTTGCTCCGCGGCACGCCCGGCAGGCGGATAATAGACAGCAGGGTACCGATGCGGATTTCCTTATGATCTGGGACTGGCACAGTTAGGGTGTCTCCCTGGCTGGCAACATCCAGTTCCGGACAAAGCGATCCGAAGCCATTACCCTCGCCTTCGATAATTGCGGTCAGCTTCAAATACCTTCCTCGGCTTGTTCGCGGTTATGGATTTCTTTTCACTACGAATCCAGGACCCTTACTGCCACAAGCCTAGCATGAAATTATCCGCAGAAGTACAACTGCGGCACCCCATTAGTATCATTTGCCAATCCCATCGAGTCGCCATATACTTCGCCTGTTCTTTGCGCCGTAGTTTTCTGAAATTCGAACCCCGGTAACCTTGCAGGTGATCTTTCCCGCCATCCCCGGCCCCGCAGGAGGTACGCCTTGAACCACGACACCTCTTTCCTATTCACTCGGTCCCGCGCCTGGGCACTCGCCTTAATGATCGTTTTGGCCTGCGGGAGTTCCATCGGTCTTGCGCAAGTCGCCACGCCTTCCGGCCCTTATTCATTCGTCAGCGACTCCGACGGCGGCAAGGCCGGCAAAGGGAGTTTCGTAACCATAACGTTTACTAACAGCGGCACCGCCATTTTTAATGCCCTCAAGGTGGGCGAGAATTTCACTGACAGCGGCCACTTCAGCGTTTCGCGCGGCTTGATGACCATTTCTCTTCCCCAACTGGGGATCAGCGTAACCAACCGGCCGTACACAATCACGGGAACGACGCTGATTCTCCCCTTCAAGGTTTTTTCTGAAGGAGATGGGACGTCCACCTGGGCGGCGCCCAATCCGGGGAGTGGAAATAAGCCGCCCGGCACCGGTCCTGGCACCGGCCCGGGAACGGGGCCGGGGACTGGCCCCGGCACCGGTCCTGGGACTGGCACGGGCACAGGTCCCGGAACTGGACCTGGCACAGGAACGGGGACAAACCCTGGCCCCAATCCCGGGACAGGTCCCGGTACCAATCCCGGTCCTGGCCCTGGCTCTGGCCCCCTGCCGCAGCCCAATCAGGGAACCCTCACCAAGCTGGCGGGTGTGTGGCAAGGCTGGGGAGCGAGCTACGAGGTGCGTTTTCGGCGCAAGAACCTGATGAGCGTGGCTGTGAAGCATGCGACCCTCTTCACGATCGGAGTGAACGACCACGGAGATATCGACGGGGGAGGTGTGATCGCCTACGACCTGGATCCCGACCTCTGTG
Organism: Terriglobia bacterium; assembly: GCA_035501695.1. GTDB lineage: Bacteria > Acidobacteriota > Terriglobia > UBA7540 > UBA7540 > Bog-366. The sequence continues at coordinate 4,022 of DATJVT010000013.1, forward strand.
GTGTTGCCAACCTGGTCAAGTACACCAACATGGGCATCAACATCCTCGGCAAGCTTCCCGAGTTTTATAACTTGAGCAAGGAAATTGGCGAGGCGTACTCGCTCATGGGAGAAGGGACCGCCTTGGCACAGGAGGCGGCGGCAAAGGAAGCGGCGGGCGAGGCCGCCCAGGAGGGGGCGGAAGAAGCGGCGAAGGAGGGGAAGGAATTCCTTCATGAAGCCAACCATTTCGTCGCCCATGCTTTTGCCAACATCCTGAAAGAGAAGTTCAAGGGCTATGGCGCGCATATGATCGAGAAGATGGGCGAATCGGACAAGGAAGAGGAGGGGGAGCGGAAACAGGCCGGATGCACCTCCGTCGGTCCCGGGACTTTGGGTGAGGCCTCGGCTCAGGTGGGCGCCTCCGCGGTGGAGTCCCTGCCGGTGGGCCCCAACATGCCCATGGGCGTGCCCATGATCCCGGGCGTGACGCAAGTCCAGTACAACTACAAGGGGCTCGAGCACGGTCCGGAGGAGAGGCTTTACTACATCAAGGGCAACATCGGAATGTGGAACGGCGAAACCCGCATGGTCCTGAACCAGTCAGGCGATGTATTTGATGGAAGCAAAGACCTCATGGTGGTGTACCAGGTGAACTACAAGACCGACAAGCAGCCCTTCCCGGCCTGGAGCGCTTTCACCAAGCAGCCGGGCGTCATCTGGATCAGCAACGGCCCCAAGACGCCACCGCCGCCGGAGTCGGTGGTGCAACTCTCCCAAAAGATGGGAATGAACCTCTCCGCCGCGGATGGAAGCGCCTTCGCCTACATGGAGGATACGGGAACACACCGCAACGGCGTCAAACCTTGGCAAGAATACGAATACGTGTGGTTTGCGCAGAAACTGGACAATCAAAAAACCATTAAAGACTTCGCCCAAAGCGC
>DATJVT010000014.1:0-7475 GCA_035501695.1 Terriglobia bacterium
GATCCACCCTGGGTGAGTAATGTAGCACTTTCGCTTTTAATTCGCCATAGAAATCTTGGTCGAAGGCTGGATATCGAAGCGTCTCTGGGTGGTAAGGACCACCCTGGCTGGTATCGCCCACTTTCTGCCGCCGCTACGCGGAACGAGGCCCCCTCACGGGCAGAAACGCCCTTCCGAGCCAGTCCCACTGCGATCGACTCGCGGGCATACAGACCGACGCGAGGTCCAGGTTGAGCTCGCTTGGAAGGGTGGCCAAAAACTCTGGCGATTTCGGTTTTTGCGAGGCCGGTTTTTCCCCATTTTCGCGTGACACTCTTATATGGCCGAGAAGAATGGTTTCCGGCCAGACAGAACACGGTGCAACCTGTGCGGCGAGATTTTTGAAGCGGAGGCTCCGGCGAGCGTGGGCGAGAAGAAGTACGACGAGACGGCGGCGGCGATGATCGGGTTCCTGAAGTACGGTAGCGGGGTGTCCTCCTCGCCGCGTGGGGCAATGGACATACGTTTGCAACTTCCGTCAGCTCAAGTCACGCATCTTCGATGCCATGGACTAGGTCTGTTAGGAGCTATCCGTAGCAGGACAAACCTTTTTGAAAAACAGTCGGCGTTCCGTCTTGGCGAATACTCTTGGCAGGTTCTTGGCAATTTGTGACGGTCTTTTTGTGTTTCGGGCGACGAGAAATCAATGCATTAGAGGGATTTGACGTGCTCTTTCTTACCAAAAGATTGGGCTCATAACCCAAAGGTCGCTGGTTCAAATCCAGCCCCCGCAACCAACCCTCTCCCCTCCTGTCATGTCCCGCATTTCCGATAAGCTATACTTTGTCTGCGCGTTGTGGAGTCAATGGACGATAGTTGGCGGGGGCGTTTGAGGCCGTGATGAGCTACGATACAAAGCTTCCCGACCCGAGGCAAGCGTGGTCAAAGGTTCTCGAGCGGTTGTACCACGAGGATCACATCCTTTATGCACGCATTAACAATTTCACGACGGTGCAAGCGTTTCTCGCTACTGCTCTCGCCTTTGCAACGTCTGCCACCGAAACCGGGCGAAACATCAGCCTGATTGTAGCCCTATTCGGCCTGGTACTCTCGCTCTTCTACATATCGCTGGGCTTCCGGGGCGTCCGCATCATTCAGTTCTGGCGCGCCTACTTGCGTCTGTTGGAGTCCATTCCCGGCGTGACAGCCATCGATTCACACCTGTCTGAGTTCTACCAGTTGGGCCACCGGCCTCGCCCCGAGGAAACGCAGTTGCCGCTGGAAGAGGGCCTGGCCATAAAGATCGATACCTCCTGGTGGGCTCGCAGGTCCGTGCATGACCAGTTTCCGTGGTATTTCCCAGGCTTCTCAGGAACCATGTTCATTGCCGTCGGAATCCCGATCTTGACAACTTCATTCTGGGTACTCGTACTCTATGCCGTGTTCTATCCACACATCAACATGGGATGGTTTGTTCTCGGACTTGCCGGCGGCCTCATGGCAATCTTTCTGGTTCATCTCTTTGCCGGACGCCTGGTTCCCGCTCCAATTCACGAGGCCCCTAGCCGTCCTCGTCCCGGCGGCGCCCCCCAGCAGTGAATCCGGAGGTTACAACACTCAGGTCGCCGACCCGAAAACGCCGGTCACCTTGACGGTCCGGGTGGGGCGAACTAGAATGACCTATCACCTTCAGCACCACGCTGGGGCACAAGGAGGGCTATGTTGGACGGTCCCATTCCGGAAGGCCTTACTTTCGATGACGTTTTGCTGGTCCCCAATAAATCTGCAATCTTGCCAACCCAGGTGGATACCCGGACGCAACTGACCCGGAACATCACCCTGAACATCCCCATCGTCAGCGCCGCCATGGACACGGTTACGGAATCGCGACTGGCCATTGCGCTGGCGCAGCAGGGCGGAATCGGCATCATCCACCGCAGCATGTCCATTGCGCACCAGGCCATGGAGGTGGACAAGGTGAAGCGGTCGGAGAGCGGCATGATCGTCGATCCCGTAACGATCGGACCCAGGAACCTCATTTCCGACGCGCTCGAGATCATGAAGAAATACAAGATTTCCGGTGTGCCCGTTACTCAGGAAGGCAAGCTGGTGGGCATTCTCACCAACCGCGACCTCCGCTTCGAGGACCGCGTTGATCTTCCGGTGGAAGACGTTATGACCAAGGAGAATCTTATTACCGTTCCTGCCGGGACGACCTTGGAGGAGGCCGAAAAGATCCTGCATCGACATCGTGTGGAAAAGCTGCTGGTCGTAGATGATGGGTATAACCTGCGAGGTCTCATCACCGTAAAAGATATTCAGAAAAAGATCAAATACCCGCTGGCCTGCAAAGACGAACAGGGACGCCTGCGAGTAGGCGCGGCGCTGGGGGCCACGGGGGATTACCTGGAACGTGCGGCGGAACTGGTGAGGGCGAAAGTGGACGTGCTGGTGGTAGACACCGCGCATGGCCACTCGACGCGCGTGCTCGACGCCGTCGCCAACTTGAAAAACAGTTTCCCCAACATCGAGCTCGTGGCCGGAAATGTGGCCACCTTTGCGGGGGCATGCGACCTGATCCAATTGGGGGTGGACGGGGTGAAAGTGGGAATCGGGCCCGGCTCCATCTGCACCACGCGCGTCGTCACCGGCGCCGGAGTGCCGCAAATCACGGCGATTGCCGAATGCGCGCGGGCAGCAGCCAAGAACGACGTTCCCCTCATTGCGGACGGAGGGATCAAATTCTCCGGCGACGTCCCCAAGGCCCTTGCCGCCGGCGCCAGTTCGGTGATGCTGGGCAGCCTGTTTGCCGGCACGGAGGAAAGCCCGGGCGAGACCATCCTTTATCAGGGGCGCAGCTTCAAATCCTATCGCGGCATGGGATCGATTGCCGCCATGACCGCCGGATCCGGCGACCGCTACTCCCAGGAAAAGGAAGTGGCGCGGGGCGAGGTCTCAAAGTTGGTTCCGGAGGGCATTGAGGGACGAGTGCCGTATAAAGGCAACCTGGCCGACCTGGTAGGGCAACTGGTGGGCGGTCTGCGCTCCGGCATGGGATATTGCGGCGCCGGCACCATTCAGGAATTGCAGCAGCGAAGCCGCTTCGTCCGCATTACCTCTGCCGGCCTGCGCGAGAGCCACGTCCACGACGTCATCATCACCAAGGAAGCGCCGAATTACTGGCTGGATTAGGGCTCAGACCAAAAGCAGCACCAAGACGGCCGCCAGCGAAAGTCCACTGGAAAAGGCAAAGGGTAGGGCGGGCGAATAGTGCTGCCACATCCAACCCGCCAGCAAACTGGCAGGAAACGCCGCCACTCCCACCACCCAGTTGAGAAGTCCGAAAACCGAAGCCCGCGCGTCCGCCGGCGCCAGGTCTGCCACCCAGGCCTTCATCACGCCTTCAGTAAGAGCGTAGTACACGCCATAGACCGCAAACAGAAACCACATCAGATGGGGCGTCCGCGCAAGGGCGAAGCCCGCATATACGCCGGCATAAATCCCATAGCCCGCCACAATCAGCCAGCGGCGCGGCACGCGATCGGAGAACTTCCCGGCCGGCCAACTCATGCAGGCATAGACAATGTTGAAGAGTAATCCCAACGCGGGAGCCGCCCACGTTCCCAAGCCCAGGTTTTGCGCGCGCAAGACCAGGAACAGGTCCGAGGAATTGCCGAGTGAAAAGATGCCCACGGCGGCAAGAAGCAAGTAGAGGTGCGTGTTCAGGACTCCACGGGGTCGTCCTCCTCGAGGGGTGGTCCCAGTCGGGCCAGCCGCCCGTGGACGTGTTTCCTTCACGCTGCGCCAGACTAGAAGAATGCAGACCAAGCCCGGGATCGCCGCCATCCAGAAGACATCACGGGTATTTCCGGAAAAGAGCTTGAGGAAGAGGATCGCGCCAAGAGGCCCGGCAATGGCGCCGGCAGTGTCCATGGCCTGGCGCAAACCAAACGCCGCCCCCCGTTGCGCCGGATCGACGGAATCGGTAAGCAGCGCATCGCGGGGAGCCCCCCGAAACCCTTTGGCGGCGCGGTCTGTGAAGCGAATCCAGAAGACCTGTTGCCACGACGTGGTCACGGCCAGGAGAGGCTTCACGATATTGGCAGCTGAGTATCCAGCCCCCACCAAGGGTTTGCGCCGGCCAAGCCGGTCCGAAAGCAAGCCCGAGAGCAAGCGGGAGAAACTGGCTATGGTCTCCGCCGCGCCCTCGATGAAGCCGAAAGCCATAGGAGGCGCGCCCAGAACTGCCACCAGGAACTGTGGCAGGAGCCAAAAGCTCATCTCCGAGGAAGTGTCGTTTAGAAAGGCTACCCAAGAAAGAACCCAGACGTTGGGAGGGAGGTTTGGGCCGGGGTGCGCGGGGGAGCGCCGGGGCGCGAGGGGGTCATTTCCCATGGCTGAGCCTTCCCCCGTCGAAAGAACATCCCGGCCCGAAGCGAGAAGCCTTCGAGTCGGGATGTTCAACGCAGGCGTGCCCGCCTGCCAGCCTTACACAGTTATTTCTTGTCGCCGCCTTCTTCTTCGGGCGGAGGAGCCTGAGCCTGTTCCTTGGCTTTCGTTTCTTCCGCGGCCTTGCGCTGGGCCTCGGCTTTCTTGGCGCGCTTGGCGGCCAACCGGTGAAGGACTTCGCTGTCCACGAGCTCAAGGACGGCCACGTCCGCGCCGTCGCCCTTCCGCCATCCAGCATGGACCAGACGCGTATACCCTCCGGTCCGCGTGGCATACCTTTTGGCCAACTCGTCAAAGAGGAACTTCACCGCGGCGGGATCGAGCAAGTAGCTGGCAGCTTGGCGCCGCGCAGCCAGATTGCCCTGCTTGGCGAGCGTAATCATTTGCTCTGCCAGCGGCCGCGCGGCTTTCGCCTTTGCCACGGTGGTTTCAATTCGCTCCCGCAGAATCAGCGAGGTTACCAGATTCCGGAGCAGCGCGCGCCGATGCTCCGTATTCCGGCTCAGTTTCTTTCCATAGTTCCGATGTCGCATATTTTGAAAAACCTGGTTTTCAGTTTTCAGTTATCGTCTTCAGTAACTCCACACCAATAATACTGCGCTCTGAGTGACCGACAACCGGCAACTTCCTTTTTTCAGTCTCACTTTTGGGTTGTCAGCTTCGGTTTGTCATTGACTGACGGCTGATAACTGACAACTGACCACTGCTCTTCAGACTTGCGGCAGAGGGGGCTCTGGAGCCGGAGCAATCGGGTTGCCTTTCTCATCGAACTTCAGCCCCAGGCTCAATCCCATGGCCGAGAGGATCTCCTTGATTTCATTCAAGGACTTCCGGCCGAAGTTCTTGGTCTTCAGCATCTCCTGCTCGGTTTTTTGCACAAGTTCCCGGATGGTAGTGATATTGGCGTTCTTCAGGCAGTTGTAGGAGCGAACCGAAAGCTCCAACTCCTCCACGGAGCGGTCCAGGTTTTCGTTGTGAACGGTCACCGGGCGGTCTTGCACGACCTCCACCATCTCCGGTTCCTCCTCAAAGTTGATGAAGATATTCATGTGATCCTTGAGGAGTTTGGCCCCCAGCCCCACAGCGTCCTGAGGGGTTACGGCGCCGTTGGTCCACACATCCAGGGTCAACTTATCGTAATCGGTCATTTGTCCCAGGCGCGCGGCTTCCACGGTGTAATTCACCTTGCGCAGGGGAGAATGGACGGAATCGACGGGGATGTATCCGATCGGCAGGTCTTCGTCGAAGTTCTTTTCCGCCGAAACGTACCCCCGGCCGACCTTGATCCGCATTTCGATATGCAGGCTGCCACCCTCGCTGACCGTGGCGATGTAGACGTCCTTGTCCAGGACGTCGACCTCGGCCTCTTCTTGAAGCATCCGCGAGGTTACCTCGCCGGGCGTATCGACGTTCAAATAAAGAGTCTTGGGCCCCTCCACGCTCATCTTCAGGGGAATCTGCTTCAAATTCAAAATGATGTCGGTGGCGTCTTCCACCACGCCCGGAATGGACGAGAATTCGTGCATCACGCCTTCGATGCGCACGGCCGTAATAGCGGCTCCCTCGATGGAGGAAAGGAGCACACGGCGCAGGGCGTTGCCGATGGTCGTTCCGAACCCACGCTCAAAGGGCTGCGCGGCGAACTGACCGTATTTGTCCGTCAACGTGTCGGAGTTTGCTACCAGGCGCTTGGGCTTCTGAAACCCTTTCCAAAGCATTGCTATCAACCCTCCCTTGAGGCCCACCTCGGCGGGCCACATTTGGTACAAGCCCATCCCTACTACTTCGAGTAGAGTTCGACCACCATCTGTTCCTGAATCGGGAAATTAACATCCTCGCGTTTGGGCAGCGAGATCACTTTCGCCTTCATGGCTTCGCGGTCCAATTGCATCCAAGGGGGTACGCTCCGGCCCCCGGAAAGGTCCAGGGCGCGTTGCACGCTTGCCAGGGTTCGGCTGGTTTCACGAAGAGCAATCTCCTGGCCGGGGACAACCGTGAAGGACGGAATATTCACTTTGCGGCCCGATACCTGAATATGCCCGTGGCGCACCAACTGTCGCGCCGCGGCACGCGAAGACGCCAGTCCCAGGCGATATACGGCATTATCCAGCCGCTGCTCGAGCATGAGGAGCAGGTTTTCGCCCGTCACGCCTTTCATGCGCGCGGCCTTCTCAAAGTAGGCGCGGAACTGGTCCTCCAGGATGCCATAAAGACGGCGCAGTTTCTGCTTTTCGCGCAATTGCAAACCGTACCCGACAATCTTGGGCCGGCGGGATTTCCCATGTTGACCCGGAGCGAAGTTGCGCTTTTCAATTTCGCATTTGTCCGTCAAGCACCGCTGTCCCTTCAAGAAGAGCTTGACCCCTTCGCGCCGGCAAAGCCGACAGACCGCCTCACGATATCTTGCCAAACCAACCTCCTGTTCGAAACTCGAAAAACGAAAGTCGAAAATCGCATCCACCGCATCGAGCTTCGAATTTCAAGTTTCGCTCTTCCGGTTACACCCGGCGACGTTTCGGCGGACGGCACCCGTTGTGGGGGATAGGCGTCACATCCCGGATGTTTCTCACTTCCAGGCCCGCGGTAGCCAGCGCGCGAATAGCAGATTCCCGCCCCGCGCCGGGCCCTTTCACGCGTACCTCCACCGTGCGCATGCCATGGTCACGCGCCGCGTTGGCTACGCGCATGGCCGCCTGCTGCGCGGCAAAAGGCGTGCCCTTGCGCGATCCCTTGAAGCCCAACGAGCCGGCGCTGGACCAACAGATCACCCGCCCGTCGGTATCCGTGATGGCCACGTGCGTATTATTGAAGGTGGCCTCCACGTGCACGATGCCGATGGGAACAATACGCTTTTCTTTCTTCTTGAAAACCTTCTTCTTGCCAGCTTTTGCCGCCGCTTTCGCCATATAGTTGTCAGTCCTTAGTAGTCAGTTGTCAGTTTTCAGCTTCCAGCCCCCAGCCAACCCTTCCGGGCTTAACTGAGAACTGACTACTGATAACTGAAGACTAGTTCTTACGTCTTCGCCATCGACCGCTTCTTATTGGCC
>DATJVT010000015.1:0-5136 GCA_035501695.1 Terriglobia bacterium
CACCCTGGAGCTTTTTACACAAAAAGCTTGACGACACCTCGGGCAATGGTGTCTGGCCGTCGGGACTGCCCAATGCTATACTGCTTAGGTTGCCGCGAATCATCCCTGGGCCCCGGAATCCTTCTCCGCGGCGCCAGCGCGGCGCGAAGCCACGGAGAGGTGTCCGAGTGGCTGAAGGAGCACGCTTGGAAAGCGTGTTTGGGGTAAACTCCAACGTGGGTTCGAATCCCACCCTCTCCGCCATGTACCGTCCGGGATGTGGCTCCGCCAGCCCATCAGGTAAACCACGCAGGAAGCCTTGAACTGCCGGCCTAGCCGGTTAATTGACGTCTATCCGTTTTTAACGTATAGCGAGCTATGTAAACCGTTTATAGCGGCGAAGCTGTACCAGTGTTTTTGCTGAACGTGTTTGCGAAGAACGAGAAAACCGACTTGTCGCAGGCCCTGCTTTATCTGCCGTGGGTCCCCGAGTGGGGACAGTACCCTCTATTTTATCGAACCATAAAAGGTCGTTCGAGCATCAAACCAAAGGGCAAATCTCACGCAAGGGAGGAACCGCCGATGCGTAGACTACTGGTCCTTACCACTATGATGATTTTGGCCGCCGGCGTGGCCTTGGCCGGCAAGAAGACCCACGATGATGTTTTCACCGCGGGGCCGCCGGATGAATCGCAACTGGCCCAGAAGGTCCGCCATGAGCTGTTGATGTTGCCGTATTACTCGATTTTCACCGACCTGGCTTTCAAGTTGGATGGCAGTGTCGTCACCCTGGAGGGCGCATGTCCGCCCGATCCCCCGTGGGATATCAAGTCGGAGGCCGAGAACGTGGTAAAGAAAATCCCGGGCGTAACGAAGGTCATCAATAACATCAAGGAGTTGCCACTTTCCGATATGGATTGGCAAATCCGGCGGGCCGAGGCGCGCGCCATCTATGGCGACTCGGAAATCGGCATGCGCTACGGCAACCAGGCCCTGCCCTCGATCCACATCATTGTCGATAACGGGAACGTGACGCTGGAAGGAGTGGTGGACAATCAGTTTGATGATACCCTCATCCGCACGCGAGCCAATGCCGTTCCCAACGTTTTCGCGGTGACTGACAATCTGGTCGTGCTGAACCGGCCCCAAAAGAAAGCCGAATGAGCTAAAACCTAACCTAGGGAGGGCGCGGCGGGGAAATAATCCATAAGCCCCTTGTCTTTCCCTCCGGCCTGGCATAACCTTCCTCGCGCACGCGGGCAGTGCCGTCGTGCATATTCCTAAGCGCGGCTCCGCGGTGCGCTGTCGTGCGCGGAGTCCTTATCCGGGAGGAAGTCCATGGAAGGGAAGGCCTCATATCGTAAGAACTTGTATCCGTCCCTCGCTTTTATCGGGTTGTCGATTCTGCTGACCCTTGTTCCACGCGCCCATGCGCAGCAGTGGGAAGAAAAGAAGCCTGCGCCGGCACCCAAGGGTCCCTGGTCTGACAAGAGTCTCTCGCCTGACCAGCGTGCTGACCTGTTGATCAAACAAATGACCCTGGATGAGAAGATCTCGCAGGTTCATGGCCTGGAGGGCGGCGAAGCGCTGAAGGTATGGCTGGGCGGGGCCGGCTATGTTCCGGGCGTCCCGCGTCTCGGCATTCCCGCGTTGCAGATGTCGGATGGACGATCGGGCGTGGCCAACATCGGCCGCACCGGCCGGTACGCGACGGCGCTTCCCTCGGCATTAGCGAACGCCGCCAGTTGGGACCTGAAGGCGTCCTACGATTACGGCGCGCTGCTGGGCAAGGAAATCCGAGACCTGGGGTTCAACGTTTCCCTTGGCGGGACGGCGAACATCATTCGCGAGGCGCGCAATGGACGGAACTTCGAGTGCCTGGGCGAGGATCCCCTCCTGATTGGGAAAATGCTGGGCATCGAGTTGAAAGGCACGCAGGACCAGGGTGTGATCGGCAACATCAACCGTTACGCCGTGAACGACCAGGAAACTGGTCGCGCGGTCATGAACGTCAATATTGACAAACGCGCCATGCAGGAAACCGACCTGCTGGCGTTCAGGATTGCCATCCAGGAGTCGAACGTCGGCACCGTGATGTGCGCCTACAATCACCTCAACAGCGTTTACACCTGCCAGGATCCCTACCTGCTGACCGACGTCCTGAAGAAAGCCTGGAATTACCAGGGCTGGGTCATGTCGGACTGGGGCGCCACGCACAGCACCGTGCCTTCCGCCCTGGCGGGCTTTGACCAGGAGATGCCCACCGGCGTGAATTATGGCGGGGCGCTGAAGGCGGCGGTGCAGAAAGGCGAAGTCCCGATGGCTCGGTTGGATGACATGGTCCATCGGATCTTGCGTACCGAGTTCGCCCTCGGGGTTTTCGACCAGGAACCGGTGCTGAGGCCCGTCAATCCCTTTACGGGAGCGGAGGCGGCGCAACGGGCCGCAGAGAAGGGAATTGTGCTGCTCAGGAACGCCAATGGCCAGTTGCCGCTGGATGCCGCCAGGATCAAATCGCTTGCGATCATCGGCGAGCATGCGGACGCCGGCGTGCTCTCCGGAAGCGGGTCTGACCAGGTTACTCCCGCCGAGGGAAATGCCGTTCCTAACAATCCCTATGGGTGGCACCCTTCACCTCCGCTGAAGGCCATGCGGGAGCGCCTGCCCAAGGCGCAGGTCACCTTTGACAACGGGCAGGACGTCCCACGCGCCGCCAAGGTGGCAGCCGCCGCCGACGTGGCCATCTTGTTTGTCCATCAACATACCGGAGAGGGTTTTGATGTGCGGGACCTCTCCCTGCCACATAATCAGGACGCATTGATTGCCGCCGTGGCCGCCGCCAATCCCCATTGCATCGTTGTCCTTGAGAACGGCGGGCCTGTCACCATGCCGTGGCTGGATAAGGTGAACGCCGTCGTGGAGGCCTGGTACCCGGGCATCGGCGGAGCAGAGGCGATAACCCTTATTATCTTCGGCGATGTTAACCCCTCGGGGAAACTCCCCGTGACTTTTCCCAAGAGCGAGGCCGACCTGCCGCATCCCACGCTGCCCGGTCTCCAGTACGTGCCGAAGAGCGACCGCCCACAGTGGGACGTCAAGGTCCCGCCTTTTGATGCCAACTACGACGAGGGATTGAAAGTCGGGTACAAGTGGTATGAAACGGAGGGCAAGGAGCCGCTCTTTCCGTTCGGCTTCGGCCTTTCTTACACCACTTTTGCATACTCCGATGTCAAGGCGGAGGCAGGCAGGGGAATGCAGGTGACATTCAGCGTCAGCAATACCGGCCAGCGCGCCGGCGCCGAGGTTGCCCAGGTTTACGCCGTGCTGCCGGCCGCCTCCGGCGAGCCTTTCAAGCGCCTGATCGGTTGGGAAAAGGTCATGCTGGCTCCGGGTGAAGCGAAGACTGTGACCGTGACAGTCGATCCGCTCTACCTTTCGATCTTCAACGTGCAGAAGAATGGTTGGGAACTGCTCCCCGGCGACTATAAGGTCTACGCTGGAGGATCGTCCCAAACCCTGCCGTTGAGCACGACGGTCCACTTCGGCGGGGGATCGCAATAGCGGAGAACGCAACGGCGTAAGCTGAAGATGGACACACCTCCAATCCCAATGGCCCTGTCGAGCGCGGAGCGCGAGGACTTCACACAACGATTCGAACAGAGGCTGGCCAAGGTGAAGGCAAAGACGGCAGACGTGTTCGCCTTCAAGGACCTTGACGCCCCACCCTTCATTGTGAACTCGGCCCTCTATACGGCCTTCGGACAGGATCCTGAGAGGTTTCCCGAGCCCTACTACGATGACCCGCAGGTGATGATCAGTTCTCAGGAGCGCAATTACTATGAGCAGTTGAAGGATGTGGACGATGACTTTGTCCCCTACCTGATGCCGTGGTTCGGGACGGCGGTCGTCGCCTCCGCCCTGGGTTGCCAGGTGGATTTCCCTCCCCGGCTCGACCCCACCGTAAACCCGCGCCACTACCCGGTCCAGAGTCCGGAAGACGTCCGGAAGTTGGAGGTTGCAGACCCGGAAAAGGACGGCCTGATGCCCCGCGTCCTGGAGTGTCTCCGCGCCATGCGGGCGGGCAGCTTTCTTCCCACCGGGATCACGGATTTCCAGGGCCCCCTCACAACGGCCAATCAGCTCATGGGATACGACGGGCTGATCTACCTCATGGAGGACCATCCGGGGGTTGCCCACGAACTGATGAGCAAGGTTACGGAGACGTTGATTCGCTGGGTCAAGAAACAGAAAGAGGTGATCGGCGAATCATTGACCGATTGTTTCTCCGACCAGCAGGTGTATGTGGGGGGACAGACGGGAGTCTGGTTTTCCGATGATGACGCGGTGCTGATGTCGCCCGCATCCTACAAGGAATTCGTGGTCCCGTACAATTCCCGCATCCTGACGGCTTTTGGCGGGGGTTGCGTCCATTACTGTGGCAACGCTACGCACCAGGCGGACAACTTCCTGGCCACCGAAGGATTGCGGGCGCTCAACGTTTATACCCTCTATGACCTGCGGGGATTCCGCGCTCTCAAGGAGAAGATGGAGGGCCGAGTTGTAGTGTTTGCATGTGATTTCACGCCCGTGGACTACCAGGACTATTTCCAGCAAATGCTCGACGGACTTTCGCTGAAGGGGTTGGTGATCGATTCGCAATTCACTCCTACCGTGGCGTTGGTCAGCGGAGGGAAGTACGAGCAGGTCCGACGTCCCCTGATGCCAGGGAAGCAGGAAGTGAGCGATTTCCTGCGCGATTATTTTCAGAAGCGAAGCCAGGGCCGAAAGATCGACTTCCCGGCATGAGCGCCGGCCCCCTTCAAGCCTGAAATGCTTTGATGAAAGTCGTCCAGTTGCAGTAAGCTTAGAGCTTGCGGGGGTGTAGCTCAGCCGGATAGAGCATCGGATTTCTAATCCGAGGGTCGGGGGTTCGAGTCCCTCCACGCCTGCCAAGTTACTGTAAACACTGACACTTGCAATATCTAATTTAGCTCGAAAAATGCAAATGGGCATCGGATCTGTTGTCCTATGCGCCGACTGCGCGACCAGTCACACATCACCAAAGATCGCACCTTTTCTTTGACTTAAAGGAAAGTCGCGTCGAATCGGCCGGGAAAGGTGCATTTGAGGTGCATATTGGGCAGGTTTGTCGTCTTC
>DATJVT010000016.1:0-7557 GCA_035501695.1 Terriglobia bacterium
TACTCCTTGGGAGGCCAATCGAGAACGTCATTCAACTTCCAGCTGTTCTGATTGAGATCGATCTGCAACTTTCCCTCCTTATCGACGACGAGCTGGGCGGCGGGGAACAAGACCCCGGCGCTCTTGTGCTTCTCCTGGTCGTTCAACTCGAATTCACCCGCCGTCAGGTTGAAGGATTGGGACTGGGTGTCAAAGAAAGCCTCGCCAAACCTGATCTGGCGGTTGGTGACAAAGCGGATCTTCCGCCCCGTGGGAGTGGGCTCCATCCTGATGAAGCTACAGTCATAGCCGAGCGTGCCGGTGATCGATACCCGGCCCACGGCTTTCATCTTGGTGAGGGCGTTCACCAGGCCCTGGTTCTGCCCCTTTTCAAATGCCTGGATCAAAACCTGCCGGTCGTCCGGCGTCGAGTAGTCGTAAATGAGCAGTTCGACTTCGATAATCTGCCCCATCTGGGTGCCAGTACCCATGGCCGTAGCCTCAATCGTTTCGTACTTCGGGTGCTTGGCCTGGGAGAGGCCGGGAGTGAAGGCGATGATGAGCGCCGCCGCCAGCAGCAAAGCGCCGAGCGCGTGCCTGTTATTGGGAGCCGGGTTGTTGGTTTGCAACATGTTCATCCTCCTTTGAAGGATTCTGACTTTTGAGGTAGCCGCGGCGGCAGAGGTTCGAGTTGCTTCAGCCGCGGGTCCGTGGTTACTTTCTTCTGCTCCGCGATGGTCGCGGGAGCACGAGAGCCATTTGTTGAAGCCGTCCAGTAAGACCAGGGTCGTATTCGGGCCAGTCCCGTGGCCCATTATGAAATCATAAGGAGCTTACGAAGAGGCGGGTTCGAAGGGAACTGGCATTTCTGAGAGTCCCTCCAATCCATCAGGGCTTGACGATTTCGACGACCAGGGATTCGGCTATCCCCATGTCCACGATGTCGCCGATTTGAAGCCGATCGAGGTTCTGGAAGTTCTTGCTGACCTTGATCGACTTCTTCTTGCCGTCCGGATCCTGATAGGTCACGCGGCGCGTTTGCGCGTTAATGGCCAGGATTTTCACGCTGATGACCGACGTATCGGCCATCACCATTTCCGGCTTGGCGCCCCGGGGCGCCAAACCCACCCCTCCGGCAGTAAATGCGGCCGGAGTTTCATTCGTCTTGCCGGCCAGGATCATGATCTCTTCGGTATAGGAGATCTTAAGGTGGTCACCCGCCTGGACCTCGTCGAGGTTCTGGACGCTCTTATCCACTTTGTAGGTCTTCTTCTTGCCGTCTTCCAGAACGAGGGTAACCTTGCGGTGTTCCAAATCGACTTTCTCGACCGTGGCGGTGGCCTTGACCACCTCCACGGCGTCGATGCCTTGGTCCGTCGTCCCGGCTTGTCCCCACGAAGCAATGGGTACAAGCAGACTCAGACCTAGCACTCCGAGTAATGCCACGATTCTGATGGTCTTCATTTTCTTCTTCTTCCTCCTTCGACGGGTTTTTGTTCTTGGGGTTGTCGCGCCGGGTGCGGTTTGACCTGCACCAGCCGCTCCTTCGTGAACATTGGGGCCTGCCCCTTACTCCCGAATGGGGAACAGGAACCCCCCCCTGGACATACGCTTGGGTGAAAAACTCGCAACCTGCGCGGCGCTACCTTCGCCGGCAACTGCGCGTGAGGGCGTTTGGCACTGCCCGCGGCCACGAAAGCCCTTAATCGGTTATAGCAACTGGTAGTTGCTGTTCTGAATGGCAATGGTGAGCTGTTTGCTTACGCCATTGATCGTCTGAGCCGAGACGTGATTCGGCCCGTTGGGCAGACGGCTGAATTGCACCGTGACATTGACGGCATCGCTGGGATCGTTCAGGAACGTGGCAATCGAAAGGCTTTCCAGGTCTTTTTGTCCCTTGTTGATAACCAGCGTCATCTTGTCGCCCTGCTTGAGGTAGTTCGAAATCACCAACTGGTACACGCCGGGAGCACCTACGGGACCGGCCATGATGTTCCCCTGCTGGCGAGCCTGCTCGATCAGCTCTTTATCCGGAGGAATGTACTGCTGGATCAAGGCCTTGATCTGGTCCGCGTAGTCCTCGTACTCTTCCTTCTTCTTCTCGACGATGTGCTCCTTCAGGCGGTGACGTCCCCCCTCGTCAGCGGCGGGTGGGGGAGCCGGCGGGTCAAGCGAGGTTTTCTGGGGCTTGCCGTCCGGCCCCGTGCGCACCTGGAAGTGCTCGACTTTCTTCACTTCCCCCTTCAGACTAATTGTCACCTGCTCCGCATAGGTGTATTGCGCCAGCGCTTGCTTGTTGGCGGCCATCGCTTGTTTTATTTCGGCCACTTTCTGCTGCAATTCCGGGCTCTGCGCGGCCATGTGGCGTACCAGCCCCATCCCTGCCCCAAGAGCACATACGGTCACCAGAAAAACCCGCACACTCTTCCCTGATCCTATTCTCATAAGAGTTCCCTCCAAGGCTTACGATTGGCTTTCGTGGCTTCGCTTACTACTTGGGCGGAAAACCCTTCAGCAACTTGGCCATGACCTTGTCCAGGTTCTTCTGGTTCTTCTCCTGGCTCTTGCTGGGGTCAATCGTCTTAGTGCAGTTTCCCGTCCACACCAGTTTCTTCTGCGTCGGATCGTACATATCCAGAACCAGCGTCCCCACGTTGATGGTGGAACTGGTGGCGGTGGCCATGCCGCCGCCCCATCTTCCCCAACCCGGACCGCCGCCCATGCCGTAGGCGTTCCATTGCTTTTCCTTATCGACGGCGATCTGATACCCGACGAGCAGATCGGCTTGATCACCATCCGTCTTGGTCAGGCCCTTCGACGCCAGTTGCCCGTCCACCGACTGCTTGATCGCCGCGTCGGTAATCTGGTTGGGATGCGCCCCCCCCTCGATGGCCACCCACTTGTATGTGTGGAACTTGGAGAAATCGATTCCCGGCATGTACTCCGTCTTGACGTCCTGGGCCGCTAACTGCCCCGCGCCCACCAAGCAGAGCCCCAAGGTTAGGGCGAATAACCATCGATAGTTAACATTTCTATTTTCCATACGTACCCTCCTTGAATAGTTTTGGAAGTCTCTACGCCTTACCTCTTACACTTCCTCTTTCTCGCTTCCACCCGGATTGGCCGAACTACTCCCACTCTGGTGCTCAATTTTCCAGATTCTCCGTCGCAACCACATCTGTGAGCCCTCGGGCCATTGGGAGCCGCAGGAAGGCATAGCCTGTTGCTTCAGCTCCGGCGACAACTCCTCCACCAGGTCATGCTGATAACCCCCGATATTCACCAACTTGCTGGCCCTCGGGTCCGCCCTGTTCGCAAGGATAGGGACCGCGCATGGACCTGTGAACTGTCAAAATTGACAGTTCAATCCTGATTGTCCCTTGCGATAGACTGGCACACGCCGTTTTTTCGTCGAGCCAGGCGAAGGAGCTTAACCCCCTCACCACAACATATATATGAGCAGCCTGCCGAGACCTCCAGCGGCAAACGGATGGCTCCAGGAGAGTCGCTCGAGTGCTAGAATTGGCAGGGTAAGCACAACCACGCAGAGGTGCAGAGAACAGCCATGAAAACCAAGGAAGTAGTAAAGCGGGCCCGAAAGCTGTCCCAGCCGTTCCGGATCACCAACGGGAAGAAATTCCGGTTGAAGGACGTTGATCCGGGCGACACCCAGGGATACAAGGCGGACGACAAGCCGCGGGCCAAGGAAGAGCTGGAAGCCGGCATTTGCGCACTGGCAGAATTGCAAGACAAGCTTTACGCACAGGACAAATGGGCGTTGCTCTTAATCTTTCAAGCCTTGGATGCCGCCGGCAAGGACGGCACCATCAAGCATGTCATGTCCGGCATCAATCCGCAGGGCTGCCAGGTCTTTTCCTTCAAGTCTCCCTCCGCCGAGGATCTCGACCATGATTTTCTCTGGCGGTGCATGAAATGCCTGCCGAATCGCGGTCATATCGGCATTTTTAACCGGAGTTACTACGAGGAAACCCTGGTGGTCCGGGTTCACCCGGAATTTCTCGCCAAGGAGAGAATTCCCCAGGAGCTGGTCACGAAGCACATCTGGGAGGAACGCTTCCAGGATATTCGCAGTTTTGAACGGTATCTCACCCGCAACGGCATCCTCGTGGTGAAGTTCTTCCTTTACCTCTCGAAGGAAGAGCAGAAGCGCCGTTTTCTGGAAAGAGCGGAAAAGCCCGATAAGAACTGGAAGTTCTCAGGCTCCGACATGGCGGAACGCGCCCATTGGGATGCGTACCAGGATGCCTACGAGGACATGATCCGGAACACCGCCACCAAGCACAGCCCGTGGTACGTGGTTCCTGCTGATAACAAGTGGTTTACCCGAATGACGGTGGGAGCCGCGGTGGTTCACACTCTGGCCTCGCTTGACCTTGCGTATCCCGACGTGGACAAGGCCAGGCTCCAGGAAATCAGCAAAGCCAAAAAGCTGCTAATGGAAGCGGAATAGTGCTCTTATCGGATTAACCGTGGAAAAGACCAGCTTCCTGTTTCGAAGCATACGGCCCTTCGATCGCCGCCGGGTGATACGCGACGCCCTGGCGGGAATCGAACTCGCGGCCATGAACATCCCGCAGTCACTTGGGTACACCAAGATTGCCGGCACGCCGGTGATCACCGGTCTTTACACGCTGCTGCTCCCCCTGGTAGCGTTCGCTGCCTTCGGGTCGTCACGATATCTGGTGGTGGCGGCGGACTCCGCCACCGCCGCCATCCTGGCCAGCCATATTTCCACGATGGCGGCAATCGCGAGCCCTCGTTACATGGAGTTGGTGGGGCTCGTCGCCCTCCTCACCGCGGGGATGCTGCTTCTGGCACGCGTGCTCCGGCTCGGGTTCCTGGCGGACTTCCTTTCGCGAACTGTCCTGGTCGGATTTCTCTCCGGGGTGGGATTCCAGATTGGCATCGCGGTACTAGGCGATATGATTGGGGTAGAGGTGCACGCCCGCAGAACCGTTGGGCAACTCCTCCAGGTGATCACCCGCCTGCCGCAGGTTCACCTGCCGACTATGGAGCTTTCTTTGGCGGTCATCGCCGCGCTTGTGGCTGCTCAGCGGTTCGCGCCGCGGATTCCCGGTCCCCTGATTGTGGTGGCGGCTGCGGTGGGGGCGAGCGCGCACTGGAGCTTCGCCGCTCACGGAATCCTGACCATCGGTCCGGTGGCGGGAGGCCTGCCCCATTTCGGTCTGCCCGGTATGAATATGAACTGGAAGGAAGTCGAGGCCCTGCTGCCGGTGGCGGCCTCGTGTTTTGTCATGATCGTTGCCCAAAGCTCCGCGACGGCCCGGGTCTACGCGCTGCGGCACCACGAGCAACTGGACCAGAATGCCGACCTGGCCGGCCTGTCCGCTGCCAACGCGGCCGCGGCCTTGACCGGCACCTTCGTGGTGAATGGAAGCCCCACCCAGACCGCGATGGTCGAGTCCTCGGGCGCGCAGAGCCAAGTGGCGCAACTGGCCACAGCCGGGGTGGTCGGTCTGGTGCTCCTCTTTTTCACCAGGCCCTTGAGCTACCTTCCCAACGCCGCCCTCGCCGCCATCGTCTTTTTGATCGGCGTCAAGCTCGTCGACTTTCGCGGCCTGGTGGAAATTCGACGTTCCGAACCCAGCGAATTTACCCTGGCCATCATCACAGGGCTCACGGTCGTCCTGCTCGGCGTGGAGCAAGGCATTATCCTGGCGGTGCTTCTCTCCCTGCTGGCCCATGTTCGGCACAGTTACCGCCCCCATACCGCCGTGATCATGCGCGATCCGGCCGGACACTGGCGCCTGGAGGATCCCGTGCCCGGCAAAATGATCGAACCCGGACTCGTGATGTACTGGTTTGGCCGGGACCTCTTCTACGCCAATGCGCCCTTCTTTGCCCAGCAGGCGCACGAATTGGTCGATCAATCACCCGCGCCTGTCCGTTGGTTGGTCGTTGATGGCACCGCGATTACGGGGATGGATTATTCCGCCGCCCGCACTCTGGGCGAACTTCAGCAAGACCTTGCCAAAGCCGGCGTTGTCCTGGCCCTGATCCTGATCCAGATTAAGCATCGCGGGACCATGGAAAGGATGGGTTTGATCGAGCAGTTCGGCCGGGACAAGATTTTCGACTCCCGGCAAGCCTGCCTTGATGCATACCGGTCGAGTGTCCAAGCCAAACCGGCTGCAGCCGCCCCTCCAGCCGCCACCTAAGCGGTCATGGATCGGGGGGAGTCCCCGTGCGGAGACGAGCGTATAATTGACAGGATGATGTGCCGGGAGAACTTCCGCGGGCAGGCTGTCGCAACAGGCTTCTCTAAATGAATTCAGTAAAGTACTCACGGCAGATTCTCTTTGCGCCTATCGGCGCGGAGGGCCAGGCGAAGCTTCTGCAATCGAAAGCCGTGATTCTGGGCTGCGGCGCGCTGGGGACGGCGCAGGCCAACGCCCTGGTGCGCGCGGGCGTGGGGTGGGTGCGCATCGTGGACCGCGACTTCGTGGAAGAATCCAACCTTCAGCGCCAGATGCTCTTTGACGAGGCCGACGCCCGTGAGAGCCTGCCCAAGGCCGTGGCCGCGGAACGCAAGCTCCACCAGATCAACTCCGACGTGCGCGTCGAGGGAATCGTGGCCGATGCGGACAGCGGCAACATCGAGGAGTTCATCGAGGGTTTTCAGGTGGTCCTGGACGCCACGGACAACTTTGAAACCCGCTATCTTCTGAACGATGCGGCGGTGAAACTCGGCATCCCCTGGGTTTATGGCGCGGTGGTGGCCAGCTACGCGCTGACCATGACGATTCTTCCGGGGCGCACGGCGTGCCTGGGTTGCCTGTTCCCGGAATCCCCGCGCGGCATGCACGAGACTTGCGACACCGTCGGAGTCATCGGTCCCGCCGTCTCCTGGGCCGCTTCCATCCAGTCCGCCGAAGCGCTCAAGATTCTGCTGGGACGTGAAGCGGATTTGCACGGGTCGCTGCTCTCCTACGACCTGTGGAGCAACCACTACCAGCAGGTAAAGGTGGCGCGGGATCCCCAGTGCCGGGTGTGCGTGAGACACGAATATGCCTATCTCGAACAAGGCGGCGCCACCCACGTCAGCCTATGTGGTCGTAACTCCGTGCAGATCCATCAGCGCGAGTCGCGGGCGCTCGACCTTGCGGCGCTGAAAGCGCGCCTGGAGCGTTTTGGACCCGTGCAGGCCAACGACTTCCTCCTCAAGTTCTCCCTCGACCCTTATGAATTGACGGTGTTCCCCGACGGCCGGGTCATCGTGAAGGGAACGCATGATCCTGCCGTGGCGCGCGGCCTTTACGCCCGCTACATCGGCGCCTGACCGTACAATCCCCGACCACTGCGAAAGGAGTGAGCGGGTCACCGCTTCCCCCCTCCCGATCCCATCCTGTGCCCGCTTCAAGGGGACCTTTTGTCTCCCTGGGCGGCGATCTGAAAATCACGTTTCCTACCGGTAGGAAATTTGCGGGCTAAATTGTAAAATCTTTTCCTACCGGTAGGAAAAACCGCAAGAATTCACTTGACAAGGTATCTGGGCTCTGTACTAGCCTGAGAGTATGGATGCCAGACGTTGGGCAG
>DATJVT010000017.1:0-2935 GCA_035501695.1 Terriglobia bacterium
ATTCGATCACCTTGCCGCGGCCGCGCTGGCAGAAGTCGATGTCGATGTCGGGAAAGGTCACCCGTTCGGGATTCAGGAAGCGCTCGAAGAGCAGTTCGTTTTGCAGCGGGTCGATATCCGTGATGCGGAGCGAGTAAGCCACCAGGCTGCCCGCCGCGGAACCTCGTCCCGGCCCCACCGGTATGCACATGTCGCGCGATTGGCGGATGAAATCCCAGACGATCAGAAAGTAACCGGCAAAGCGCATCTGCTTGATGAGTTCAAGCTCCCGCTCCAGGCGCTCCTCATAGGCAGGCAAGGGATACTTCAGGCGGCCGGCGGCCTGCAGGCGCTCCAGGCGTGCCCGGCGATAGGCGAATCCTTCGCGCGTTACTTTTTCAAAATAACTGTCGGTGGTTTCTCCGGCGGGGACTTCGAAATGCGGGAAGACGTGCTCCTTGGCTTCCAGGTGCAGATTGCACCGTCCCGCAATGTCCAGGGTGCGGGAGAGCGCCTCCGGCACCTCGCTGCCGAACACCGCCGCCATCTCTTCATACGTCTTGAAGTAGAACTCGTTGGTGCGGAACTTCATGCGGTTCGTGTCGCTCATGGTTTTGCCGGTCTGAATGCAGACCAGCACTTCCTGGGCGCGTGCGTCCCCCGCCGTGAGGTAGTGGCAGTCGTTGGTGGCTACCAGGGGGATACCCGTTTCTCGCGAGAGGCGGACCATTAGCGGATTGATCCGCTTCTCTTCCTCCATGCCCTGGTCCTGAAGCTCCAGAAAGAAGTTGCCCTTGCCGAAGATGTCGCGCAGGTCGTAAGCCGACTTGCTGGCCACTTCGTATCGGTCATTGGCCAGCGCCACGGCCACCTCGCCGCGCAGGCACGCGGAAAGCCCGATCAGGCCGTCGGCATGACGGGCCAGCAGGTCTTTGTCGATCCGTGGCTTGTAGTAGTAGCCCTCCAGGTAGGCAGAGGAGGCAAGCTTAACCAGATTTCGATAGCCACGCTCGTTCTCGCAGAGGAGAATGAGGTGGTTGGGACGGTCCGTGTCCGCGGCGCGGGCGAACCGGCTGGCGGGGGCGACGTAGACCTCACACCCGATGATGGGCTTGATATTCCGCTTCTTGGCCGCCTCGTAAAACTTGATGGCCCCGAAGAGGTTGCCATGGTCCGTCAGGGCCACGGCGGGCATTTTCAGGCTGGCGGCGCGGTCCATCAGCCTTTCGATTTCACAAGCGCCGTCCAGGAGACTGTAGTCGGTATGAAGGTGGAGATGAACAAAATTTTCGGAATTCATTCAGAAAGATTGTAGCAGAAATCCGAAGGCGGGGATGGCGCATGTGGGGCGCCACCCCGGAGCGTCAAGTGAGCGATGAGGAAGCAGCGCGTTGACCGCGATTCTCTTAAATGTTCCCGCCCCAATTCCGCCAGCATGGAGCCAGCGCACCGCGTTTGCGCTGGCCCCGTCCAACAAGGTCCTCTCGGAGGGAACTTTTGCGCCGCTACCGTTATCCGAGGGTGACGGTCACGGAATCATATGGGTTACCATTCGCCGACCCTTCGAAGGGGACAATGTAGTACTCCGCGGTCAGCTCGCCTGGGGTAACTGTGACCTTCAGAAATCCCGGGTCGGTTTGGTTGAATTTCTGGAGCGTCAGGTCAGGGTGCGTGGTCTGAAACGGCAACTGGAATTGCTGGCCGCCCTCGGTTTGCAGTTTATGCATGGCTTTGGGCGTGTTGGCATACCCGCCCGCGCCGGCAATGATGTAGGGTATGGTGCGGTCGCCGATTTGGCGTGAGAAGCGTTGATAATTGTGCACGTGGCCGGAGAGAACCATGTCAGGAACCCGCTTGGAAGCGGCAATGGCATTATCCAGCGATTCCAATATCTTGAAGTACCCCCCGTGCGTTACGTCGAGCGAGT
This sequence comes from Terriglobia bacterium, assembly GCA_035501695.1. GTDB lineage: Bacteria > Acidobacteriota > Terriglobia > UBA7540 > UBA7540 > Bog-366. The sequence continues at coordinate 1,907 of DATJVT010000017.1, forward strand.
AGGGCGCATGGTGGACGGCCACGATCAGGCACTTGTCTCCCGCGGCGTCCTTCATCTGCTGGGTCAGCCAGGCTTCCTGGGGTCCATGGTCCTTCGCATCCAGCATACCGTCGATATTGGAATAAAGCCCGACGATAGTGGCCAGTGGTGTGTCCAACGTCCAATAAACATAGGGCTGCGTCATGGCGTCGCGGTAAGGGCTGGCGTGAGTTCCGGGAGCAGCGCAAAAGTTGTCTCTAAAGCCGGTCAGCGAGGGCTCCGGGTCGGGCTTATCATTGTTCCGGACGTGCGTATCTCCATCGTGGTTGCCGGGGATGGCGAAGATCAGCGCGGGGTAATACTGGTAGGGTTCGAAGAACTGCTGCGGGTAGTCGGTGCTGATGCCGTTGAAATAGACCACGTCGCCCAGGTGATAAAAGAAGGCGGGGCTCCCGTTCACGCCGGGATTTCGAATCTGCTGCTCCATCGCCTTGGCGACGGAATCCTGCGTTTCCGTGCCGTTGACTCCCCCCGTATCGCCCACCGTGTGGAACACCATTTGCTTCTCTTTCGCAATGGCGGCGCTTACGCCTGCGGCGACCGCGTCAAGACTCATCACCAGGTTGCCGGCGGGAGGGCCAAAGGGAGCAGCCTCAAATTTGGGGTTGCTTTTTAGATACTCCACCGGATCGCCAATCGGGCGATGCTGTTTTCCGACGCGATTCGATCCGGGACTCTTGCGCGCTTTAGCGGGCTTCGCCCGAAAGTGAAACTTGACCGTAGCGGCCATCAATGTCCTCCTCGGCGTAGCATGACCTCGCAGTCATACGCCAATTATGTGAATGTCAAAGTGAAACCCCAAGACAGTTAATTATTAGACACGACAATTATCAAAATGGCAAGAGAAAAAGATGGGGCTCTCTATAAAGGACGACATAAGTTCCTGCGCATTGCCCGTAGCGGCGCTCTCTGCGCGCCCGGATTGTAGCGTCGATCTCCGATCGACGGCGGCGGTCTGAGACCGCCGCTACAACCGAATGCGCAAGCATT
>DATJVT010000018.1:0-16288 GCA_035501695.1 Terriglobia bacterium
TCGATGCGAGATGACCCTGGGATTGTCCCCGCGACTTCGTTCAACTGCGATGGGAATACCCAACCTTGGAAAAGCGCGCGTTCAAGACAGCATTGACCGGGGCAACCATCTTCCGGCGCGAGTTATCTTCCTTTCGTCTCGGCGCGGGCGGGGTTCGGGTTCCCCCGGTTCAAGCTCGGCTCGAGCTGGCGGACCAGCATTTGGCCGATTCCCAGGCCCCCCCGGCTGGCCAGGGCCGAGGACATCGCCTGTAAAGCCAGGGAGTTCAGCGTATCGGAACCGGCCAGCGGCGCGTCCCCGGTGAGAGACGAAAAGCCGGTTTTGAAATCCCCCCAAAGCTGCGAAATGAGAATGGCCTCGAAATCCTGGGCGGCTTTGCGAAGCTTGCGGTGGGCGGGGGTTTCAGGGGAGGAGGCGGTGTGGCCGGCCGGTGTCCGGTGGACCTCCGCCCTGCGGGTGTCGGAGCCAGAAGTGCCGCCGCCCCTCCGGCCGGCAGGTGCCGGGCTAAAGCCCGGCGCTACGCCCCTAGTTCCTAACGCGCAATCCCTCGCCCCCCCCTGAAGGTCAGAGCCAGAGCCCGATGGCAGAGCAGAGCTCGTTAGCACAAAGCTCGTCGCATCGATCGTCATATGACCTCCAATTCCGCCTGCAAGGCGCCGGCGGCGCGGATGGCTTCCAGAATGGCGACGATATCGCGCGGGGTGGCGCCAATGGCTTCCAGGCCGTTAATCAGGTCTTCGACGCTCGCGCCCTCGCGCAACTCAATGCGGTGGGCGGGGGTTTCCGTCGCCCGCACCGTGGTCTGCGGCACCACCTGGGTCTGGCCCTGGGAGAAGGGCAGGGGCTGCGAAACGCGGAATTCCGTGGTGATCTGCACGGAGAGATTCCCGTGCAGGATGGAGCAGGGCCCCAGGCTCACCTGCTGGCCCATCACCACGGTTCCCGTGCGTTCGTTGATGACAACCCGGGCCGGGGGACGAACCGATATGGTCAGGTTTTCGACCTTGGCCAGCAGGCCGGAAACCACTTCCGAACCCTGGGCCGGGACGTGAATCTCAATGCGGCGGCTGTCGACGGCGCGGGCCGCGCCTCTCCCCAACTCCGCATCGATCACCGCCGCCGCTTCCGTGGCCGTCTGGAAATCGGGATCGCGCAACAACAGGGAAAGCTGGCTGAGATGGCTGAGGTCGATCGCCGCGTCCCGCTCCACGATGCCCCCGGCCGGGATGCGCGCCGCGGTGGGGTGGTTCACCTGCACCCCATTGCCCCGCGTGCCCGCCGAGTAGCCTCCATTCACCAGCGGACCCTGCGCCGTGGCGTAAATCTGGCCGTCGGGACCGTGCAGCGTGGTGAAGAGGAGCATTCCGCCATCCAGGCTCTTGGCGTCGCCGATGGACGAGACGTTGACGTCAATCGTGGTGCCGGGCCGGGAGAAAGGCGGCAAAGTGCCGGTGACGAAAACCGACGCCACGTTCTTCACCACCACCGCCGAGGCGGTAAATTGAATCCCCATTTTTTGCAGGAGGTTGGAGAGGGTCTGAACGGAAAACACCGTCTGCTGGCGGTCGCCCGTGCCGTTCAGCCCCACCACCATCCCGTATCCGATCAGCAGGTTGTCGCGTACCCCCTCCACCGTGGCCACGTCACCCAGGCGGACCTTGAGGGGTTCCGATTCCTTGCCCGAAGTTAAGGCGGGGATCAGGAGAATCAGCAAGCCAAACAGGCTGACCCAAGGCTTGCACTGCCGCCAGCTCCGAAGGTAGCGCTGCCCTTGAGGGCGGCAGGCCGCCCCCGCCTGGGCGGGACCGGCGCTACCTTTTGAACCCGGAAGGCACTTTGAGATGGATCGCATGGCTTCAAAACCCCACGAGTTTAAGGATCAATCGCATCAATCGGTTGGGGGGCGCCACGCCGTCGCTGATCACCCCGCGCCCCATCAATTCCAATTCCAGGTTGCTGACCGCGGTGGAGGGCACGGCGTTGTTTGAACCGATGTCCCCGGGACGAACCACGCCGTGAATGATGACCGTCTGGTGCTGGTTGTTCATCTCCACTTCCCGCACCGCCTCGATCACCAGGTAGCCGTTGGGCAGGACATCCACCACCCGGCCGGAAAGACTGGTGGTTAAGGTGGCGTCGGAGGATGTCTGCGCCTGGCCGTAAAGAGTGCGGGTGGAATTGGCCGAGAAGATATTGCGCAGGCCGCTGGTGGGGCCGGGCGTTCCCATGAGCCCCGTAATCCCGGAACTGTTCGAGAGGTTGCGCGCCGACTTCACCGCGCCATCTTCCGCCGCCGTGGTCGATTCCACCACCTGAATCACAATCAGGTCGTTGATGTTGTGCGCCTTGTAGTCGCTCGCCAGGTCCGTGTAGGGGCTCTGCGGCGTCCAGAAACTGCCGGTGAGGGGGAGGGGAGGCTTTATCGCCTTAACCCGCTCGATGTACTCGGCCAGGGGGGCTTTGACCGGCGGCGCCTTCTTTTTCAACCCCATCGCATGGGCCCCCGGGGTGAGGAGACCCGCCGCCAGGAGTGCCGCCAATCGAAATCCAAATTGCGATAGCCGGCTGCCAAGTCGCCGAGGCCGAATCTCGAGTTGCGAATCGCGAGTAAGGAGTCGCGAGTGGCGAGTAACGAGTCGCGAACTTCGAGCTTCCAGTTTCGAATTTCCAATTTCGAGGTGTGGGTTCATCGCTTGTTCCGTCTAAAAGGTGGTTTGCAGCAGGCCGTCGTCAACCACTTCCGCCCTCATCACGCGCTGGGTGGAGGGGTCGCGAACAAGAATGCTCTGGCCCCTGCTCCCCGGCTGCAAGGGGACGACGGTGGTGGTGATCCGGACATTCTGCCCCAGCATAAGGAGCGTGGCGGAACGCCCGGGTTTTGCCAGGACCCTGTGGATAGAGGGATCCTGGTTAGCTGACGGGTTCAATGTCAGACTATTCGTCCCAGCCCCATCCGTCCCCCCGTTGCGCGCGCCGGGGCGGAAGCGGGTGCTGAAGCGCGCATGGTCATCATGAATCCTCACCTCAAAAGGGAGATACTGCGGGGCCAGGGACGCCCGGAGCTCGAAGACCGTTTCGCGCCGGATGGGGTCGAATCCCATGCGCATCAGTTGCAACCCCGCATCTTCGGTGAGCACGGGCGGAGAAGCTTGGATGTTCAGGTCCCCCGGCTGAAGTTTCTCCCCCTCCGCAAACCCCCTTTGAGCCAATCCGCTTTGAATGGCCTGCAAGATCTCCGCGCGCGAAATGTGACGTGGCATCGATGGGGTCTTCCGTGACGATACCGCGAGGGGCCGATGCTCCGGCACGTCAGCCGATTGCGCCGCGTGGAGAGGGATCAAGACCAGCAAGGGCAGGAGCATTACCATTCGATTCTCTGGAAAGGCGAGCATGACTGGTGCGCTCCGTTAGTGGGACATGTTATTGACATTCTGAAGCATCTGATCCGCCGCCTGCACGACCTTGGAGTTCGACTCGTAGGCGCGCTGGGTGACGATCATCTGGATAAACTGATCGACGACGTTGATGTTGGAGTTTTCCAGCATGCCCTGTTGCAGCGTACCCAGGCCCTCGGAGCCTCCGGGCGTGCCCACGATGGGGTCACCCGAGGCGGTGGTGGGGGTGAAAAGGTTATTGCCATTGCTCAGCAGACCGCCGGGATTGGGAAACGTGGCCAATTGGATGGTGCCCACCTGCTGGGCGTTGGTCTGCCCCGGCATGGTGACGGTCACCGTTCCGTCCGTCCCGATGCTGATGTTGGTGGCGCCGGCAGGAATGGTCACGGAGGGCTCCAACGGATCGCCCTGCGCCGTCACCACATTCCCCTGCTGGTCGACGTGGAAAGTGCCGGCTCGCGTGTAAGCGGTTTCACCGTTCGTCTGTTTCACCTGAAAGAAGCCTTGGCCCTGGATTGCCAGGTCGAGCGAGTTTCCCGTGTTGTCGTATTCGCCCTGGGTCTGCATCACTTCGGAAGCGGAGGCCCGGGTACCAAGGCCGATTTGCAGCCCCGCCGACACGGTGGTTTGCTGCGAGGCCGCCGATCCGGGCACGACCAGTTCCTGGTAGAGCAGGTCCTGAAATTGCAAACGTGTACCGCGGAAACCAACGGTGCTGGCGTTGGCAAGATTGTTGGCGATATTGTCGAGATTGAGTTGCTGCGCAAGCATGCCGCTTGCAGCGGTGTATAGAGCTCGGAACATCTTCCCTCCTTAACTCCCTAACCCCTGATCCCTGACTTCTGCCCTTACGACACTCGCGATAGATCCTGCGCGGGCGCGTTGTTAAAGACCGAATGAAAGATCGACAGCGCCTGCTGCAAGAGTTCGGAGTGACGCTGCAGGGTCATCAGATTGACCGCGCCCTCAATCGGATTCATATTGGAACTTTCCAGCACGCCTTGCGACAGGCGAGGGTCGTCCGCCGGAAGTTCCGTCCCCGCCGGCGCCTGGTACTAGGAGTTTCCTGCTGCCGTCAGCGAAGTCCCGGGCTTGAACCTCACGATCTTCAACTGCGCTACCACGGCACCCTGCTGTGAAATCGTGCCGTCGGAGCTTATGGTGATTGTGCCCCCGGGAATCTCCACAGGGCCTTGCTCGCCCATCACGGCGTCACCGGTTGCGGTCAAGAGGTGGCCGCTGGCGTCTGTGTGGAAACTACCATTGCGGGTGTACTGGATTCCCGCCGGGGTTTTCACCACAAAGAAACCCGACCCTTCCAGCGCCAAATCCAGATCGTTTCCGGTTTTTTGCATTTCACCGGCTTTCAGGTCCACGGACTCCCCACCCAGGATGCCGTAATCGTTCACTGCCTGGTTGAGGGGACTGAGACGGTGATTCCCCAAGTTGGCCTCGAGGGAACGGTAAAACTCTAACTGGCCTTTATAGCCGGTGGTGCTCAGGTTGGCCAGGTTGTTGGCGGTCACTTCCAAGGCATCGATCTTGGCAAGCAATCCCGTGCAAGCGGCGTAGAATCCACTGTCCATCTCACGACTCCCATGGAGTTGCTTGCAGAGCGGATGCCATTTAAGCCGGACGTCGCAATGCCGATATAAGGAATTGACCAGTCAGGCGTTGTCCGCACATCAGAAGGCCTTAAGGAAAGAGAGTCTGAGAAGTTTCTGCCGAGCGCCCTCGGCAAGGTAGGCAAGATGTTCCCACTGTTTGTATAAATACTCGGGAGATTCTTTTCGGCAACCGGGTGCCTCATAGTCTGGTCGGCAGGCGAAGGCCGGTTGTCCCCAACCAAAGGCCGTAACACGCAACAGAGATTGTCGGCGTCTCGCGCGCGTGGTAGCATCCTGCCTTCACCTTACCACGGGGGGAATACTCAATCATGGGCAGATCACTGGTCGCATTCCAAGGTGAACGTGGTTCGTTTAGCGAAGAAGCCGCATACAAACTGCTGGGCCGGGGCATCCGCGTGATCCCCTGCGAAACATTCGCCGCTACATTTGAGAGCGTTACTCGCGGGGGCGCCAATTGTTGCCTGGTTCCGATTGAAAACACCCTGGCCGGCTCCATCTATGAGAACTTCGACCTGCTGCTCGCCAACCACCTGCACATTGTGGGCGAGGTGAGCTTGCGCATTGTCCACAATCTCATCGCGCTCCCGGGGACGACGCGCCGGGACGTGCGCCAGGTCTATTCCCATCCCGTGGCGCTGGCACAATGCAGCCGCTTCTTTGCCAAAAACCCGAGGGTGGAACGAGTCACCTTTTACGATACGGCCGGCTCCGTGAAAATGCTGGTGGATCGCCGCCCCCCCGGCGCGGCAGCGATTGCCAGCCGCATCGCCGCCGAGGTTTACCGCGCGCGCATCCTGGCGACCCATTTGGAGGACCATCGCGAAAACTACACGCGCTTCCTGCTGCTCTCCAAGAGCGATCGAGTCTCCCGTCGAGCCAACAAGACCTCCATCGTCTTCTCCACTCGCAATCTTCCCGGCGCCCTTTACAAGTGCCTCAGCGTTTTCGCCCTGCGTGACATTGATTTGACCAAACTGGAATCCCGGCCCCTGCGCGGACGCCCGTGGGAGTATTCCTTCTACGTTGATTTTGCCGGAAACGTCAGGCAGGACCACTGCAAAAAGGCCTTGGGACACTTGGGTGAGGTGACGAATTTTTTGAGGGTATTGGGGTGTTACGAGAGCGCAAAGCGATGAAGCCATTTGTCGGCGATCAGTCGTCCAGCTTGATGACCAGGTTTGACCCTATCTCAGTCGAGGATACAACGTGCAGAGAGAGAATATCGAATCCAAGAGCCGCGAACGCCGCTCACCGCTCGTGGAAGCCCGGATTAACATCGTGACCCTCGGCGTCTCGGACCTGCAAAGGGCCAGGAAGTTTTACGAGGAGGGCTTGGGTTGGAAGGCGTCCTCGGCCAGTCAGGACACCATCGTATTCTTCCAATTGGGAGGAATTGTGCTGGCGCTTTATCCGCGGGGTCTGCTCGCCGACGACGCAACCGTGCTGGCAGACGGCAGTGGCTTCCGGGGAATTACGCTGGCCCATAATGCCCGCGCCAAGGAGGATGTCGCCGGAATTTTGAAGATCGCCGAAGCGGCCGGTGGCAAGATCGTGAAGCCCGCTCAAGACGTGTTTTGGGGTGGGCATAGCGGCTACTTCGCCGATCCCGACGGCCATCTCTGGGAAGTCGCCTGGAACCCGCACTTCAAACTCAACCAGCGGGGCGAGGTTGAGCTTCCATGAAACATGCCTTGGAGCTGACTTTGCGGCTCTGATGCCTGAATTCCACCCCCGCCTTTTCTTACCATGCCAGAGCATACCGGTGTCCCCGCACATCGGCGCCGGCCGAGATGACCCCTGTGGTGGGATTGAACTCCACCATGGTGGGAGCGGTAGGGTTGCTCCAATCTGCGCCCACGCGCAGCTTGTGGCCGCGCGCGCCCAGTTCGCCAAGCACGGCTTGATCAAAACGCTTTTCGATGTCCAGGGTCAGGGGTTGGTCGGCGTGAGCGTCAAACGTGCTGTACATCGCTTCCGAGTTAAACCGCGGCGCTTCCACCGCTTCCTGGGGATTCATGCCGAAATCAACCACATTCAGGAAGATTTGGAGGAGAGTCTGGTCCTGGCTGTCTCCGCCCGGGGTGGAAAAGACCAGCCAAGGTTGGCCATCGCGCAACGCCAGGGAAGGCGTAAGAGTAATGCGCGGCCGCTTGTGCGGCGCAATCAGATTGGGGTGTCCAGGGGTCAATACAAACGCCTGTGCCCGCTGGGAGAGGGGAATCCCCGTGTCGCCCGCGATGACGGCCGGAATCCACGCCGCGCTGGGTGTGGCGGAGAAGAGATTGCCGTCGTGGTCGATTACGTTCACGCAAGTCGTATCCTGGTGCTCGCCGTTGCGGTGGCGAAATCGCGCCCGGACGAAATCCTCGGACGCCCGCGCTGCCATGTGCTCGGGGTCGCCCGGGACGTGCTCGGCGGAAGCCTGACGTGGGTTAATGAGAGGCCGCCGGAGGTTGGCGTACTCCTTGGAAAGAAGAGCGGCAGGAATGGCTGTGAAATCAGGGTCGCCGTAATAGGCATCGCGGTCCGCATAACCCAACTTCTCCGCTTCCACCACGGTGTGGACGTAGTCCGCGGTATTGTGCTTCATCCCTTTTAAATCGAAACCCTCGAGCAGGTTGAGATTTTCCAGCATAACCGGGCCCTGTGTCCAGTATCCACACTTATAAACCTGCACTCCGCGATAAGTCGTAGTGAGTGGTTCTTCCACGCGGGCATGGAAGGCAGCAAAGTCCTCTTCCCGTAACAGGCATCCGGCTTCCTTGCAAAACTCACTAATGCGCTTGGCAATAGGGCCGCGGTAGAAATAGTCGCGCACGGCCTCAATCGCGGCGGTTCGACCCTGCCCGGCATGCTCGGTTTCGACCTTGGCGAGGGTTCCGAATGTGCGAGCCAAGTCTGCCTGCACGAAAACCTCGCCCTCCTTAGGGAGGCGTCCTCCGGGCATATAAACCTTCGCTGAGGCGGGCCACTTGGCGGCCACCGGTCCGCCCCGGGCCAACGCTCGTTCCAAGCCGGCATTGATGGGAAAACCCTGGGCGAGCTCGATGGCCGGCTGGATAACCTCCGCCAGCGTTTTGGTCCCGTATTTCTCCAGCGCTAGCAGAAGCGAGTCCATGGCACCCGGCACAATCGCGCTGAGCGGACCGAAGGAAGGGATGATTCCTCCCTGGGCGCCGGCAATTGTGCCTTCCAGCACGATTCGAGGATCATCCCGCCGCAGATGATCATAGAATTCAGCCGTCGCCAGTGCCGGGGCGATGCCGTCGCCATTGATGGCCACCACCGGGCCGGCCTTCAGCTTGATGAGCAGCGGGCATTCCCCGCCGGCGCCGAAGCTCATCATTTCCACCACCGAGGCGGCGAAGACGGTAGCCACGCCGGCGTCAACCGCGTTGCCGCCCTTCTCCAGGATGCGCAGACCCGCCTCTGCCACCAGGGGATGACCCGCTGCCACCACCCCGCGCCGCCCGGCCACCAGCGGCTTCAGCGTCGCGGCCTCGCCCAAAGTCGTTGAGAACTGCAATGTCGCCCCCAACACCACAAGAGTCAGGGTCACAAACAATCTGCCCAAATCCATAATCAGCCTCCTGGAGTGCAAGCCCAAGGGTGGAACGGGAATGGTCGCGGAAAAGCCTGCGCCTGTCAAGCCGCGCTGGGGACGGGCAAAGTAGATACTAAACGGCGTGACCGTAGTCGTAACTACAGCTCACACCTGCGGGGTCATTTCATTTCCCCAAAAGTGCAACCTGCTCAGAGGTATTTCAAGAGCTCGTCAATAATCTTCTGGGTTCCTGCGTACGGATCGCCGGGGCTTGCCAGTTCCGCCGAATACACTCCTTTGAAACCAGCAGCCTGGGAGATCTTCATGCACCGGGCAAAATCGAAGGTGACCAGCTTGCCGTTCATTTCGGCGCCGGCGGGTGTCTCATACCGGGCGTGGCAGATGGTTGAAGCATACGGAAAGAGCATTTCCAGCCCGCGGTAACGTACGTCCTCTGCCCAGTTGCCGAAGTCCGGGGCAGCGCCTACCCACTGAGGGCCCGCACCTTTAATGATGGCGACAATGTTCTCGGCCTTGCCCGCGACGTTCCCATGATTCTCGATGAGCACCTTCACGCCCTTGGTTTTTCCGTATTGGCCAAGCTCCTTGTAGGCCGCGATGGGCCGGCTCATGTCCGTCATTTTAGCCGTGCCCCCGGGATTGGGCCGAATCGACAGCGCCCCCAACTGCGCGGCGATGTCGATCCACTTCTTGCGCTCGGCGATTTCCCAACGCCATTGTTTGTCGTCGGGATCGCAGAGCCCTTTGCCGTCCCAGTCGTGGGGGTAGTCCACGGGCATATTAATAACGCGGGCGTGGGCCTTATTCAAATTCTGCTTGAGCTCGTTCAGGTAGGAGGGCTCAGTGGAATCAAAGTGCGTGCTGCATAGTTCAAGGTTATGAACGTGGAATCGGTCGGCGATAAGTTCAGGGAATTTGCGCAAGTCCAGCATTTCACCATGGACGTCGGTGCCGGAGTCCCGCGTCTGGCGAAACAGTTGGTGCAAACTCCAGGTCGTCACGGCGACGCGACGGAGTTTGTCCGGCTGCGAACCCGTGGTGCCGTCGCCGGCGGGACGCGCCCAAAGGGAGCGGGAAGCCACTCCCGTAGCCAGCGCGCCCAGTGTGGTATTGCGGATGAAGGTTCTTCGGTCCATGTGATTCTCCTTGTTAGCCGGCAATTCCATGTCCAGCAAGCGCAATGTTATTGCGCGTGGTGTTCTTGACCAGGTACATGGCTTCATCGGCCTTGAGTAGCAGTTCCTTACGGGTGCGGCCATCCTCGGGAAATGATGCAACTCCGAAACTGGCGGTCACTCGGATACTCAGCTTGTCTTCAGTGAAAAAGACGCGGTTAATGAGGAGGTCGCGGATGCGGCGCACCACCATGAGGGCATTTTCCTTGGAGGTCTGCGGGAGGAGAACCACAAATTCGTCCCCACCGTAACGGAAGGCGTAATCGATCATGCGCAGGTGGGCCTTGATGATATCACCGATCATCCAGAGCAGCTTGGATCCCACGAGGTGCCCATGCACGTCATTTACCTGCTTGAAATGGTCCAGGTCAATGAAGATGACTGAAAACTCGTAGCCATAACGGTTGGAACGATAGATCTCCGTATCCAGCACAAAATTGAGGTGCCGCGCGTTGTAAAGCGCGGTGCAGTCATCGGTGATGGTGAGTTCGTGGATGCGCTGCACGTATCGGGCGTTTTCCAGCGCAATGGCGGCGTAGTCGGCCAGGCTTCTCAAAATTGGAATGTCTTCCGTGCCGAAGCTTGGTTTGCCGAGGGCATTGACGAGTTCAATCACCCCCAGCACATGGCCGTGCGCCTTAATGGGTACGCAAACAATCGACCGCGTCTCGTTGTGCGTCAGCTCATCCAAACGGGGCGTGAAACGCGGATCTTTGCGCGGGTTTTCCAGCAGGACCGGTTCACCATGCTGAGCCACCCACCCCGCCACCCCCTCGCCCAGCCTCAGGCGCACGTCCCGCAACCGCTCCGCGCCGCTGCCGATGGCAATTTCGAAATACAACTCCTGCGTATCCTCATCCAGCATCAGCAGCGACCAGGTATCCGGTTGCAGCAAGTCGCTGATTTTTTCCATGATGGTTTGAAGGATTTTCTGCAGGTCGAGCGTGGAGAAAAGTGCTTTCCCCACTTCGTGAAAGAGTGAGAGGCGTTCAACTTGCCGTCTCAGTTCACCAATCTCTTCTTCTGGACCCATCGCTCTTCCAAACTGACAACCGGATAAAGATGCGTATAGACCTTTTAAACCATTGAGCAGGCGTTTTCAACCCTTTTATGAAGCATGGACATGGTACTTTCGTTTAACAATTTGAAGCCGGCAATTCCTGTTAAAGCATTTGACACTGTCAGGCACGGGAAAATATGATGAATACGGCTTGAAGAGCCAGGAGCGAACAAGGTCCCTATTATGCCCGCCTTTGGTGAAAATCTTCGCCGCGAACGAGAAATGCGGGGCGTGAGCCTGGATGAAATTTCCGCGGCCACCAAGATCAGCCTGCGCTTTCTCGACGCCATTGAACGGGAAGACTTCGCGAAACTGCCGGGAGGGATATTTTCGCGCAGTTTCATTCGCAGCTACGCCCGCTACCTGGGTTTGGATGAAGAGCGCGTGGTGGCGGAATACCAGCTTGCCGCCCATCCTCAGACGGACTTCGACCTCCGCCGCATGCCCTCGGGCACCGCCTCTTCCGGGTCGCCTTCCAGCCGAACGCCCTATATCGCCACATTAATCGCTGTGATATTGCTGGTGGGGGGATATGTACTTTTTCGCTATGCGCCGCGAGTTTCCGAGGCGCCGGCATCGCTGCCGCCTGCTCCCGTCGAGACGGCCAAGCCGGCTACCCCTCCGCCCGTGCCCACCCCCGCTCCCTCCGGCGAGACCACGACGCCCCCGGTCGCCAGTCCCCCGGCAGGGACGGAGGCGCCGACAATGCCTCCCAGTACACCCGCCGCCACTAATCCAACTCTCACTCCCAAGACAGCAAGCCCAGCGGGAACGTCCGCCACGGTACCGCCCAACCCGGGCGCCACAAATCCGGTGGGCGCAATGCCCCCGGCCGATGGCGACCTGGTGCTGCAAGTGGCCGCTACGGAACGCGCCTGGATGGCCATCGATGCCGACGGGAAGACTGTCCTCCAGCGGGTTCTAAATCCGGATGAAGTGGAAACCCTGAAGGCCCATAAATCCTTCGATGTCACGACCGGGAACGCGCAAGCTGTCATTCTTACTCTGAACGGTGAGACCCTGAAACCCCTGGGCCGGCGTGGCGAAGTAAAGACGGTGCATCTGACACACGATGACCTGAAGAACTCCCAACCGTGAGGTCCGCACATTTCCGCACGCCTGGTGGATCTAATCCGTTCCGGCAAGGCGCCCGATGTCGTCCTTCGCAAGGGTTCAGATGGAACTTTGCCTCTGCCCGTGGAAGATAGAATTGAAATCCTGACTCTGCTTGCCGGCGCCCCCGCTGGCGATCTGCGCGAGAAGGCGCTCGCGACCTTGCGCGGATGGAATCGGGCGGAGGTACGACGGGTTATCGCCAGCCCGCAGACCGCGCCCGATGTCCTGCGTTTCGCGACAAGGGCCCTGGTCCCGGAGCGCGAAGAGTTGAGGGAAACGCTGCTCTGGAACCCGAGCCTTCCGCCCGATTGTCGCCAATTACTCCACCAGAAACCAGCTTCCAAACCGTTGGCCGAACGGGCAGTGGCAAATGCAACGCGCCTGCCTGAGCCGTTACCGCCCGCGCACACGGAGTCTGCCCCTCTGCCTCCCGTGCCCGCACCGGAACCCCTGACCAACTCCGAACCCGCTATGATTGCCGAGACCGATGCAGAGGCGGTGGAGATCCTCGCCAAGCTGGCGTCGGGCGCAAAGATCGAGGACATCACCGGAGCCCAGGCCGAGGCTCCGCCGGAAGTCACCAAACGGGACGATGAACTAACCCAGCAGGAACGTGAAACCCTGATTCAGAAGATCAACCGAATGACCGTAGTGGAAAAGATCAAAGCGGCGCTAACGGGCAACCTGGAGACACGCTCGATCCTGATTCGCGACCCCAATAAGATCATCTCCCGCGCGGTGTTACAGTCACCCAAGATAACGGACACGGAGGCCGAGAGTTATGCCGCGGCCAAGAACGTTTCGGAAGAAGTCCTCCGCCTGATCGCCATGAACCGCAAGTTTATGAAGACCTACGTGGTCATGCGCGCCCTGGTCAATAATCCCCGCGCGCCCATCGATATTACCCTGCCTCTACTCAACCGGATTAACGACAAAGATCTCAAAGGGCTTTCCCTCAACCGCAACGTCCCAGAAGTCATCCGCAGCCTCGCGGTGAAGACGATCAAGCAGAAAGAAGAGGCGAGCAAGCCCAAACTTCCCGGCAAGCACTAACCCGGCACAATCTTTGGCGGGCACGCTATTTCGGGTGTCGCGCCAGAATGGTGGCGAAGACTTCGAGCATCTGGTCGTGGATCAGACCGTTGGAGACAAACACATCGTCGCCGAGCAGATCAAAGGCCGCACCCCGCACATCGGTTACCCGTCCGCCCGCCTCCGTGACCATCAATGTGCCCGCCGCTTTGTCCCAGGGATTGAGTTTCAGTTCCCAAAAACCATCAAATCGGCCCGCCGCCACGCAACAAAGATCGAGCGCTGCCGAGCCCGCGCGCCGTATGCCGTGTGATAGCTCCGTGAAGCGAAAGTAGAACTGGATATTCAGATCGTGATTGGTGGCAAAGGGAGGAAAGCCCGTGGCGAGCAAACTCTCGCTCAGTTTTTCCGTGGAGGAAGCGCGCAGGCGCTGGCCGTTCATGAACGCCCCGGCGCCTCGTTCGACGGTGTAGGTGTCCTGGCGCGTGGGATCGTAGACCACTCCTGCAATCACTTCGCCCCGGTAAGCGAGTCCCAGGGTGACGCAGTACATCGGAAAACCGTGGGCATAATTGGTTGTCCCGTCCAGGGGATCGACATACCAGCAGTACTCGGAAGATGACCGGTGATTCCCGCCCTCCTCGGCCACGATGGCGTGGTCGGGAAAACGCTCTCGCAAGCGGCTGACAATCAGCGCTTCAGAGCGGCGGTCCGCCACCGTCACCAGGTCGGACCGGCGTTTGTAAGCGATTTCCAAAGGCTGCTTGAGCAGTTCGGCTAGGAGCGCCCCCGCTTCCTGCGAGATTGCGACTGCGGCATTGAGGTAATCGGTCATGATCCCCATCCAACCGGGTCGTGGGCCCGGGATTTACTAGCCGCAGGGTTGCCCACAGTTGACATTAACTGGAACGGGCCCGCTCGCCCTCCGACCACACGGCGCCATCCGCGAAATACTCCTTCTTCCAAATCGGCACGATTTGCTTGAGGCGGTCGATGGCGTAATGGCACGCCTCAAAGGCGGCACGCCGATGTTCGGCCGTGACGACGATGGCGACGCTGGTTTCGCCAATTTCCAGGCGGCCCAGGCGGTGGATCATCCCAATCCCGTCAATCGCGTACTTCTTCCGGGCCTCGCTCCCCAGTTCTTCCATCTTACGGATCGCCATAGGCTCGTAGGCCTCGTATTCCAGGTAGAGCGTCGAGCGGCTGCCCGAGTGATTGCGAACAATGCCCTCGAAAATCACCACTGCGCCATCCACGGGAGCGCGAAGGTCCTTTGCCAACTCGGAGACGGGAATCGGATGGCGGGTTATGCGGAAGAAATCGGCGCCCGCGCCGCCGCTCACCGGAGGCATGAACGCCACCTCGTCCCCGTCGTGCAGGAACGCGGAAGGCTTGGCGATTTCCTGATTGATCGCGAAGATCAGCGAACCGGCTATCGGCGACAGGCGCGGGAAGCGTGCCTCGCATTGCCGCCGCAGCCCCGCCAGCGTCTCTCCTTCGGGGATCTCAAGACGCTCCTGGTTGATGCCCGCCAGGTCATGCGCGATGCCGAAGAAGAATACGTTGACTTTCATGGTGCGGCGCGATGCCCTCCAATCTCTCGGCTCCCCGCAGGCGTCTATACAGAGCGACATAAATGCTTGCGCATTCGGTTGTAGCGGCGGTCTCAGACCGCCGCCGTCGATCGGAGATCGACGCTACAATCCGGGCGCGCGGAGAGCGGCGCTACGGGCAATGCGCAGGAACTTATGTCGTCCTGTCTAGTATACCTCACGGCTCCTCATCTCTTCCCCAACACATGCTTCAGCGCGCCTTGGAGTCCGGGAAAACGGAACTCGTACCCGCTGGCGAGGAGCTTTGCCGGTTGGACCCGCGCGCTGGCCAGCAGCAGGTTGTCGGCCATTTCACCGAATATCAGGTGGGCCGCAAAGACCGGCAGGGGGAATAGGGTGGGGCGGCCCAGGACGCGGCCAAGGGTTTTGGTGAACTCATGATTGGTAACGGCTTGGGGCGACACGGCATTCACCGGGCCGTGCAGGCTATCGGAAAGGATGGCGTGCGAAATGGCTCCCACCACGTCATCGATAGCGATCCAGCTCAAGTACTGGCGCCCGCTCCCCACGCGTCCGCCCAGGCCCAGTTTGAAAGGCAGAAGCATAGTGGCCAAGCCCCCACCCGCCCCGCTGAGCACGAAGCCGATGCGGAGATTCACCACGCGAATGCCGCCGCGCCTGGCCGGCTCCGTGGCGGCTTCCCAGGCTGTTGTAACTTCGGAGAGAAAGAGAGATCCGGCGGAGCTGTCCTCGTCCAGCACCTGCTTTCCGCGGTCGCCGTAATAGCCGATGGCGGATGCCGTAATCAGCACAATGGGCCGGCTCCGCAGATGCCGGAGCGCTTCGCACAGCAGGCGGGTACCTTGAACGCGGCTCTCCAAAATGCGGGTCTTCTTGGCGGGCGTCCACTTTCCGGCGATCGGTTCTCCCGCCAGGTGAATAACCGCGTCGAACCCTTCCAGATCGTCGGGGTCGAGAGTTCCTGCCATGGGATTCCAGGAAACGTTCCGGCCGGTCGCGCGTGTCTGCGCTCGAGTGAGGCGTACAACCTGGTGGCCGTCGGCGGTCAGGAAACTGACCAGGGCATGACCGATCAATCCACTGGAACCTGATAGGAGAATGCGCATAAGAGCAACCTCCGTCCGGCGGGCGGGAGGACAGACGACCCGGGATGTGCCGGCGCTTTCCCTCACCGCCGCCTGAGGCGCATAATACCCCCGTTGGAAGCTGGACGCTATACAGAGCGACATAAATGCTTGCGCATTCGGTTGTAGCGGCGGTCTCAGACCGCCGCCGTCGATCGGAGATCGACGCTACAATCCGGGCGCGCAGAGAGCGCCGCCACGGGCAATGCGCAGGAACTTATGTCGTCCTGTATAGCTTGGTCGCGGAGGCGGATCGTGAGTTACATTCTCCTCGCCGGGAAAGATTGGCAGGCCCGAGCGCTTCTGCGCGCGCAACTGATTGAGGAGGGATTGGAGGTGGAAGCCCACGATTCCATTTCCGAGGCCTTGGCAGGACTCGAGTCGGGCGCCAACCTCCCGGATCTGATCGTCGCCGACATTTCCGCCAGTGACGAACCCTCGACCGACGTGGACGCACTATCCCAATGGTCCGCGAAGTGCCCCGTCTGGATCATCGCCAGCAGGACGTACATCGTTGAGAAAGGTCTGCGCGGGCACGGGTTTGAAATGATCTTCCTGCGCCCGGTTGACATGAATGAGCTGGTGGACCAGATTAAGCAGAGATTGGAACGGCAGG
>DATJVT010000019.1:0-5768 GCA_035501695.1 Terriglobia bacterium
CCCGCCTTGTCCCTCCCGTTTACCCCCTGCTTGGCTGCTCTGTTGTGGCGCAATCGCGAACTCGGCCTGGATACGTTTCGTCCCCGGCCGGTGGCATGGTTTATCCGGGAGGCAGCTTTTCGAGCCCCGACCGTGGAGCGCTTTGTTGATTTAAGTGCCTTCATTTCAATGCCTTGGGACATCCATCAGGGTGCCGAAAATCCCTCCGGCGAAAATACCCACTTCTATCTATAACAAATTTCGGTATTTGGAGTCAAATCTCGCCAAAGGGGGAGGGCCATCCTGCCCGCTTGAGGTTCTGGCCAAGATGGCCACGCCACGTCAAAATGACCCACTTTGGTGAGGTCGTACAGACCTGCCTCCGTCAGGGCCTTGGCGCGGCGGGGGCAGGGTCGGGTCACTTCGCCCATCGCCTGCGTGCGCCACACTCCCGCGGAAAACTCGGTGCCCTCGATGTCCAGTTCCCGATTGGCAGGAAACTGTCCCGCATGGCAATGTCGTCCAGTATTTGCCCCTTTTCGTTTTCTAAGGCAGGCAGGGTTGGGGGTATAACCACCTCCTCTTTCTGTAAGCCTAATATACGTACAGATTGACGGCACAGAAGAAGAGAAACGCCGAACCACCCGCGTCTGTGTCGCGCACCCTCGCAGAGCGCAAGGCTTGACAGGGGGGTAGTCGAATGGCAAGATGAAAAATTGCGACCGCCGCGTTCAAGCGCATTGTGCGCGCCGCGTTTGGGAATCGCAGCAGCAGTCCGCGTGCCGAAGTGGCGGAATTGGCAGACGCGCTACATTCAGGGTGTAGTTCCCGTCAGGGAGTGGAGGTTCGAGTCCTCTCTTCGGCACCAGAAGCTCAAAAAATACCAGTAATATCAAGCTCTTTTTCACCTCAAGGAATCCGTCCTACCACTTTCCTACCGTCTTTTTAAGGATCTCCTCGAGAGTCAGTACGTTGAAGACATGAAGCGTGTGGATGCCCTGCGCTTCATCAACACATATCTCAAGGGGCAGGGGAACAGTGACCGCACACGCTGGAACCCCGCTGGAACCACCCCCTCGCCCATCAGTCGCTGGACCTCAGTCCGAGGTAGCATTAGGCACGGGTTTGAGCGAGGGCGTCCGTTAGCCTTTCCTCGCTCAGGATAAGCAAGTTGGCAGGGGTCAAACGTGTTCTTCCCGACTCTGGCAAGGAAAAGCAGACAGCTCCTCAACTTCACCAACGCCTTCACTTTATCAGGAGTCCAACCCACGACATTTTCGGCACCCTTCCTTGCACGCATACCAGTTGCCTGCGAGAATCTCTTTGCCCCTCTTCTGTGTGATTGAGGTGGTTGTGGACACCGCCGTTTCAGTTCCACCAGTACTGGCTTGAGCAGAACGTAATCGGGCGTGCAAGCTATAAGAGCGGCCTTGCCGACCTTGCAGACGAAGGACGGGGCGTTGCCTTCCTCCGCCGCCCAGCGAAGCCACTGGCTGAGGTCGGGGTCAGTGTCGGGGGAGCCCCTCAAGGGCAATAGACTTTAAGAAGCAGACTTGGGATTTGGGGGCGTCCCCTGAAGAAAGGCTGGCTGTGCCTTACATGTGTGCTCCGCCTCACTAGTCAGCAATGCCTGCTCAGAGAGGGAGGTGCCCACCGGGAGCAGGCATTTCATGCAGATTGTTTCCAATGCCCCATCAGGACATTGGACGTGCTTGAACTGGGGCATGGCTCGGATGTCGGTTCTCAGCTTCCCATCCTCGCTGGACGATGTTCCAGACCGCCACATCTGCGGGGAAGCGGCTAACCAAGGGCTTTGCATCTTTCTCCTGCTTCTGTTTACTTATCACGTATGAAAACGCTTCAGAATTAAAGCATCCTCGACGGTGCAATGTCTGTTCAAAATTGCTCAGTTTTCCACAATGCCCATTTGTGAGGTATATCCTCGTTGACATCCTTGCAGTGGACAGGACCGGTGCCTCGTCCTCATTGAACCAAAGGCGGGCGAGGCCGACGGCCAAGTGTGCGGTCAAGTCTTGCGATACATGGGGTGGGTGAAGGAGAACTTGGCCGGCCTATGTCGGTTTGGGTCTTGTGGACGGGGGGCAGCGTTTGGAAGGGTGCAGATTAGAGAGAGACATTCCAACCCGCGCCAGTGTGTTTTTGCCGTTCCGAGCCACTTTCTTCCTACCATTTCCTACCATTTTTCAGGGCCATCGGAGGCTAAATATTTCCATTGCTATCGGCAAAATTCAAAATCCCGAAAAGCAAGCATCGCTTCCCCTTGTGTTTTAGGGAGTCAAGTTCTACCATAAAATTTGGAAAAAAGAGGAGCACCTAAGGACGGAGTCCTCTCTTCGGCACCAGGCTTCAAAAACTCCAACAATAAGGCTGACCCTACCAGCTCCAGGCGCGGCGCAAGCACGACGGCTCTCGACTTCGCGATGCGGCCGCGTTAAGCTGTGCTCGTAACTTTCATATCGGCAAGGTTTTCTCATGCGCACTCCTATTTCCCGTGAAATCGCCAGCCCCGCCAATTCCCTCATCAAGGTCTTCCGGCGCGCGCTTGCCGACGGCATAACCAAGCAGGGATGGCTGGCCGTGGAAGGTCCGTTCCTGCTCGAGGAGGCGCTGAACGCCGGGCCTCGGATTAAGACTCACAGCGTGATAGTAGCTGGCGGGGCAGCGGAAAAGTTCTCCGCCCTGCTTGCTCGCCTGCCGGCGGAAGCCGAGGTGACCAAGGTGCCGGACCGGGTATTTGGGAGCGTCGCGCAGACACAGGCCCCGCAGGGGGTTGCGGCCTTGGTGGAAATCCCCGCATATACGCTGGAACAGGTTATGGCCATGCGCGACGCACTGGTAGTGGTCGCCTGCCGCCTTCAGGACCCCGGCAACCTGGGCACCATGATGCGCACGGCTCTGGCCTTTTCTGCTTCCGCCTTCCTGACCTTGCAGGAGACAGTTAGTCCTTTCAATCCCAAGTCGATGCGCTCCTCGGCGGGCGCCATCTTCCGCCTGCCGCTGGTCTGCGGGCTCGACCCGAAGGAGGCCTTGCCTTTGCTGAGCCGGCGCGTCGGCACTGTGGCAGCGGATCGCAACAGTCCGGCATCGCTCAGCCAGGCGGATTTGAGGGGACCGCTGGCCATACTCGTCGGGCGCGAAGCCACCGGCCTGCCGGAAGACATCTCCCGCTACGCCAGCCAACTTCTGAGCATCCCCATCCGCAAGGAAGTCGATTCCCTGAACGCTGCAACGGCGGCGAGCATCTTTCTTTATGAGGCAGCGCGACAGAGAGGATTCAGATATTGAATCATCTGGCCATCGGGTCTTCGAATCATCTGAAGGCTGTCCGTCGTCCATTGTCAGTCGTCAGTGGCTTGAGCCTCTGGAGCGCCGCGTATCTCTTGCGACGGACAACGGACTACCGACTACTGACTGCTTTTCAGTGGCCCGATGACCCGATGAATCAATGAGCCGATTCCCATGAGCCTGTTCGAGCCCCCACTTCCGGACCACGCTGAGGCCGCTACACAGCGCGCTGCCACTCCCTCGCCTCTGGCTGACCGCATGCGGCCCGAGACGATGGAAGAGTTCGTGGGTCAACTGCACATTCTGGGACCGGGAAAGCCGCTGCGGCGCCAGATCGAGCGCGACGAACTGGGCTCGATAATTCTCTGGGGTCCTCCCGGATCCGGCAAGACCACCCTGGCCACTATTGTCGCGCGCAAGACGCGCAGTGACTTTGTGCGCTTCAGCGCCGTCCTCTCCGGCATCAAGGAGATCAAGGAAGTAATGGCGGCGTCGGAGAAATCCCGCCATTACGGCCGGCGCACAGTGCTCTTCATCGACGAGATTCATCGCTTCAACAAGGCTCAGCAGGACGCGTTTCTGCCCTACGTCGAGCGCGGCGACATCGTGCTGATTGGCGCCACCACGGAGAATCCTTCGTTTGAAGTCAACGCCGCGCTGCTTTCCCGTTCCAAGGTCTACATGCTCTCCGCGCTCTCCACTGACGAGGTGCAGACGCTTCTCCGGCGTGCCCTGAATGACGAGAAGCGCGGTCTCGGATCGCGGCCCATCGAGATCTCCGAAGAGCTTCTGCGCCAGATCGCGGTCTTCTCCAACGGCGATGCCCGCGCCGCCTATAACACGCTCGAAACCGCGGTGGCGGCGGCCCCGCGCGATGCCGCCGGGCGTGCCACCATAACCGAGAGCCTGGTGGAGGACGCGATTCAGCGGAAAGTCCTGCTTTATGACAAGGCCGGTGAGGAGCATTACAACCTGATTTCGGCGTTGCACAAGTCCGTGCGCAACTCCGATCCCAGCGCCGCTTTATACTGGCTGGGACGCATGCTGGAGGCGGGGGAAGACCCCCTCTACATCGCGCGCCGGCTGATTCGTGAGGCATCGGAGGACATTGGCATGGCCGATCCCCACGCTCTGGGTGTGGCGGTGGCGGCGATGCAGGCGGTGCATTTTCTGGGAATGCCGGAAGGCAACCTGGCGCTGGCAGAGGCGGCAGTTTATCTCGCGCTTGCGCCAAAATCGAACGCCCTCTACGTCGGTTACGGCGAAGTGGCGCGCGACGCGCAGGAGACCCTCGCCGAACCCGTCCCCTTCCATCTGCGCAACGCCGTGACCGGATTGATGGCCAACTTCGGCTACGGCAAAGGGTATCAATACGCCCACCACGCCGAGGATAAGCTCACCGACATGCAGTGCCTGCCCGACAACCTCAAGGACCGCAAGTACTATCGCCCCACCGACCAAGGGTTTGAAAAAAGGTTGAGGGAGAGAATGCAGGCCATCGAGGAGTGGAAGAAACATCAAACTGGCGGAAAATAATGCCGGCCTACCCGAACCATGAAGGAAGCAGCAAAGGCCTGACGGTTCGGGGTATAGTCGCTTTCGCCAGTGCGGACCTGTGAAGTGCCCCCCTCACTCGGATCTGCGAGGGATGATCCTTCAAATCCGTTTCGTCACAAAGCGCTTGGCATGTTCCTTCAGAATGCAGCGATCCATCACCACTCTGAGGCCGGCGGCGCGGGCACGGTCGGCGGCCTGCTCGTGGATCACGCCTTCCTGCATCCACACCACTTTGGCGCCCTTGCGAATGGCGGCATCCACCACCTCCGGCACAAACTCGGAACGGCGGAAGATGACCACCACGTCGACTGGCTCCGGCGCCGCGTCGAGTGTGGGGTAGACCTTTTCACCTAGCACCACATCCTCTTGGGGATTGACGGGAATAATGCGATATCCGTGGCGCTGCATGTAGGCGGCCACGCCGTGGCTGGGGCGCGTGGTTTTGGCGGACAAGCCCACCACCGCTAGCGTCTTGTTTTGTTCGAGAATGTCGCGGATCGGATCGGGCATATGTTTGTCAGGAGACAGCGGCCAGCACCCTCTGCAATGCCGCGAGGAACTTCTCGTTCTCCTCGTGCCGTCCCACCGTTACGCGCACGCAGGTGGGGAAGCCGTAGAGCTTCATGGGCCGCACGATGATGCCTTCGTGCAGCAAACGCATGAAATCCTCTTCGCAGTCCCGGCCGGTATCGATGAGCAGGAAGTTCCCGAAGGAAGGCGTGTAGTGCACCCCCAGCAAGGTCAACTCGCCGGTCAGGAATTTCATCTCGTGGCGGTTGCTCTCCACCGACCGGGCGATATGCTCGTGATCGTCGACCGCCGCCATGCCTGCAACCTGCGCCAAGCTGGAGGCATTGAAGGGGGAGCGAATGCGTTGCAGGCACTCGATCAGCTCCGGGTGGCCCATGCCATAGCCCAAACGTATT
>DATJVT010000020.1:0-3684 GCA_035501695.1 Terriglobia bacterium
TTTTCCTCCCGGCGGTAGTCCTGAGTTTTGTGCTGGAGTTCGCTCAGTCCTTCGCCATGCAGGTGGTAGGGCAGAAGGTGATGTACGACCTCCGGCAGCAGATCTTCCGCCACCTGCAAAACCTGGAGATGAGCTTCTTCGACCGCAATCCCGTAGGGCGCCTGGTCACGCGGGTGACGACGGACGTGGACGTGCTGAACGACCTGTTCTCCTCCGGCGTGGTGGCGATCTTCGGGGATTTCTTCACCCTCTTAAGCATCATGGTGGTGATGCTGAAGGTCAACTGGAGGCTGGCCCTCCTGACCTTCGCCGTGCTGCCGGTTATTGCCCTCATCACCGCCTCCTTCCGGCGGGCGGTGCGCGAATCCTTCCGGCGCATCCGGACTGCCATTGCGCGCATTAACGCCTACCTGCAGGAGCACCTGACCGGTATGGCGGTCATTCAACTCTTCAATCGTGAAGACCGCAGCTTCGATGAATTCGAGACGACCAACCGCGCCCACATGGAGGCGTATAAAGACTCCATACTGGCTTACGGCCTCTTCTACCCCGCGGTGGAACTGGTCGGGGTTATTGCGGTCGCCGTAATTCTTTACAGCGGCGGGGGGATGGCCATGCGCGGGGCAGTGAGCGTGGGCACTGCCATCGCCTTCATTCAATACTCCCAGCGATTCTTCCGTCCGATTCAGGATTTGAGCGACAAATACAACATTCTCCAGGCTGCGATGGCGAGTTCGGAGCGCATCTTTAAATTGCTCGACACGCCCGTGACGATCACCGATCCCCCCCAGCCGCGCCCACTCCCAGACCCGCGGGGAGAGGTGGAGTTTCACAAGGTCGGATTCGCCTACACGGACAACCACAAGGTCCTGGACAACGTCAGCTTCGCCATCGAACCGGGTGAAACCGTGGCGGTGGTGGGCCACACGGGCGCCGGAAAAACCACCCTGACCAACTTGATCCTGCGTTTTTATGATGTTCAGGAAGGCGGCATCACCTTTGACGGGATTGACATTCGCGAACTGCGACTGGGCGATCTGCGCAGGAACTTCGGCATCGTGCTGCAAGACCCGTTCCTGTTCTCGGGAACCATCGCCAGCAACATTCGCCTGGGCACGGAGGGAATTACGGACGCCCAGGTTCGCGCCGCGGCCCGCCAGGTCAAACTGGAGGAGTTCATTGACAGCCTGCCGGCGGGTTTTGACGAGCCGGTGAGGGAGCGCGGGGCGACGCTTTCCGTGGGTCAAAAGCAGTTGCTGTCCTTCGCGCGCGCCCTGGCCCACAATCCACGCATTTTGATCCTCGACGAAGCCACCTCCAGCGTGGACCCGGAGACCGAGCACATGCTGCGGGAAGGGTTGCGCCGCTTGATCGAGAATCGAACCTCGCTGGTCATCGCGCACCGGCTCTCCACCATTCAGAACGCCAGCAAGATCGTGGTGATGCACAAGGGACGGGTGCGCGAGGTGGGGACACACCAGGAATTGCTCGAGCAGCGCGGGATCTACTTCAAGCTCTACCAACTCCAGTACAAGGACCAGGAACTTCCGGCCACGCGCGTGGTTGCGGGTGCGTTAGCCGACCGGGAGCCTTTGCCCGAACGCTCTTAATCTCGATGGAACTCGGTCCAGGGGATGGTGAGGGGCACATCGTGGCAGACGGCATCGATCATTGCCGCCGCCAGGGGCATCGCGCTACGCTGGATGCGGCCCTCCCGGAACCAGGCCTCCATCGTGGAGCCAATCGCGTCCGCAAACTGCGCTCCTTCGATGGTCTCCGTGGCGGGATAATCGGTGCGTGCCTTGCTGAATCGTTCCCCCCGGCCAAAAAGGTAGCCAATGCGCATGTTCCGGCCGCCCTGGCAGGTCACGTAGAGGTCTCCCACACCGGGTAGGCCGAGTGGAGTGGCGGGTTTTCCCCCCAGGAATACCACGACATGGCAGATTTCGCGAATGGCCTGGGCAAACAAGCTGGCAGCCAGGTTGTGCACGCGCGGCCCGTCCGGCGGCTCGCCCAGCCGGTCGAGATACCCGGCGGGGTAACCCACGGCTAGAGTGTAAAGATTCTTGAAGCCTGCGCAGACCTCCACGCCCACAATGTCGGTGCTGGGACGCGCGTGATAGTAGGGCGCCGCGACGAGCTTCAAGACGCGCTCCAACACCGCGCCATCGGCATAAGTGATGATAGTGCTGCTGTCCCGGCGCACGGCCAGCTCTCCCGCGATGCAGGGCCCAGCCACGCCTCCCACCGACACGTCTTTCAGACCGTAGCGAGCCAGACCATCGCGCACGATGGCCGGAAGGACGTGCAACGTCCCGTCGCGTCCCCGCAGTCCCTTGGTTAACATCAGTATGGGAGGCGGGTCCTTGAGCCGTGTGCCCAGGTTTTCGATCGCCCAGTCGACCCCCAGCGAGTTGACGCCCAGCACGATCAGTTCCGGGCGGCGGCGCAGGGCGTCGGCAAGCTGGTCGTGGGTGTAAGGGACTACTCGCTCATGAAGCTTCAGCTTGAGCTTGGGATGGACCCCGGAATCGCGCACCCCCTGGATCCAGGCGCGGTCAAGGTGAGTTCCCACCAGGTGAACCGTGTGCCCCAGGTCCGCCAGGGGAAAGCTGAAGGCGCTCCCCATGAGTCCCGCTCCCAGAATCACGACATCTGCCATTTTTTACTCTCCTGATTCGGATATCCGGCCACGGAATTATAGCGAAAGTTTGAGGATTGGCCAGCGGCAAGGCGCGATCCTGCTAACCATCATCCACTACGACGCTGAGACCGTCCTCCCCCCATGCGTAAGATGGCAGCCGGTAGCGCCACCGCCCCCGTGGTCCGCGGTACTTCAGGTGCAACCTGGATGGTGATTATCGTGCGGCAAGGTGATCGCGGTCCGAACGTAAGAGACGCGGACCCGTCAGCCGACAGACGGTCCGGGCTACCTGCTTCTTCCTGCGAACCCTGACCCCCTTCTTCCCTAAGTAAGAAAAGGGCTCCCCCTTTTCTCCTTCATGTCTCCAAGGATGTTTTCCGAATAGGTAACCTTCAGATCGGGGTGGTCCGCGCTACTTGCTAGAGGGCCGTAGATTCAGCCCCAAAGGGGCGATCTAACGAAGCCCAGGGCAACGCCCTGGGTCAGCGGGACCCAAACCGATATCCCAGCCCTGAAAGGGCGGAACACTCCTTTTCAATCCCACACGTCCCGCCCGTCGTAGGCGATTCCCTGCGCCTCCGGTGATTGCGGCATGGGGAAACGCGTATCTCGCCCTTTCAGGGCTGGGGGTAAGAACTGAGGGGCAATTTAAATCCAGGCCGTTGGCCTGGGCTTTGTTATTTCGCCCCTTTGGGGCTAAATCAGGGGCGGAACAATCCTTTTCACTCCCACACGTACCGCTCGTCGTAGGCAATTCCGTGCGCGTCCGGTGATTGCAGCATGGGGAAACGCGTATCTCGCCCTCTCAGGGGGAAAGGTGTCAGGAATGTGTGAAAGAATTGGCTTTCAAACAAGACCACGTCGCGCAGAGAGTCAGAGGCGCGGAGTGGACAAACAGAATAAAGCAGTTATTTACCTCGAATCCCCGCGCCACCGCGTCTCTGCGCGAGATTGTTGATTTTTTCACAGCCCAGGAAGTATTTGTAGCTCCGCATCGAATTATCGACAGTCATGATCCTCGCGCAGCAGATTCTGTATAT
>DATJVT010000021.1:0-5344 GCA_035501695.1 Terriglobia bacterium
GGAAGACGAGAAAAGCATGCTGGCCACGTACGAAAGAAAAGGTTACGCGGCGGTGCTGAGGGACCTGACGATTCCCGGCAATCGCTATTACACCCAAGGCGCAATTGATGACGCCCGCTGCATGGTCTTTGCCGGTGACAAGGCGGCCGCGTTGACCTTTCTGGATCGCGCTCTTAAGAACCGCGAGGGCTGGATGGTTTTTGTGGAAATCGACCCTGCCTTTGATTCCCTCCGCTCCGACCCGGAGTACTCCCGGCTGGTTCGGGAATTCCACGCTGCGCAAAGGCAATCCAGAAAGCCGGTAACGTAAGATTTGCGGCTTCCCGTGAGGGTTGACTTGCCCAGGGGAGCAACCTAAGATGGGCCTAAGAGGTTTCAGGGGCAAATTTTCCCTTGCTCGCCCCGGGGGGTGCACTCATGAATACAAATCCCATGTCGCAATGTGAATTTGATGTAGGGAAGATGGTGGTTCGCTTCACCGCCACGATCAAGGCAGACATTAACGCGCTCGGACCCGTCGTCAGCGGCGTCACCCGAATCATCAATGAAATGAAGTGTGGAGCGGGCAAGGAGTACGAAATCGAATTGGCCCTCCAGGAAGCTCTGGCGAATGCGATCATCCACGGCTGCCGGAACGACCCCTCCAAAGACGTGGAATTCTGTATCGCCTGCGACGAGTCCCACGGCCTCCTGATCGTGGTGCGCGATCCCGGCCCTGGCTTCGACCCCGCCTCCATCCCGAATCCAACGATGGGGGAAAACGTCTTCTCCGACCACGGCCGCGGGATCTATCTGGTCAACCAACTGATGGACGAAGTCCGTTTCGAGCGCGGCGGAACGGAAATCCACATGCGGAAGTTCTGAGCGACGGCAGACTGGGGCGCGCCTCAAACATCCCGCCAATTCCCTCCCTGAAACCTGCATATTACGATCACGCCTGC
The DNA here is from genome assembly GCA_035501695.1 of Terriglobia bacterium. Lineage (GTDB taxonomy): Bacteria > Acidobacteriota > Terriglobia > UBA7540 > UBA7540 > Bog-366. Next base: position 942 of record DATJVT010000021.1, read on the forward strand.
CCCAGTTCAAAGACAGCGACCACCGGGGGCTGATCCGACCCGCCTAGCTAGGCTATGGCCGCCATCGTGCTGCAAAAGGCGGGAATCGGTTCGCGGGGGGGTGGATTCACGCACGAGGAAGGAGCTCGTCAAAAACAGACCCAATGACCCTCGCGATCGATACCTGGCAGCCGAGGCGACAATGTTTATGAAATGGCATGGCCTTACGGCAACAAAGCGAATCAATTGCGAAAATGCAAAATACTGATAAAAAGCTGGTTAAGCCGGAACGACGGAATAGAGATGAGAAAAAAGATGTTAAAAATGAAGGATGAACCGACTATATCTATGAAAATACAGGGCCGAGCGACAAAGAGTCAGGTTGAAAATCGAGTTTTTCACAGGGTTTTCGACCCTTTTACACGCAAAAACGATGAAAACCCCGGACCCACACCCGCTGCCGAAACCCCGTGGGGCAGGTATACTGAAGGGCTATGAACTCGCCAAACGATCAAGCCATTCTTGATGCTTTCCGTCGCTGGGGTTACCTCGCCGCGGACCTTGACCCACTCGGTTACCTGAAGCCTCTGGCGCCCCCGGAGCTGGCGGTGGAGGGCGAAACTGCCGCACGCGCCCGCCGGTGGTATTGCGGGACGATGGGCGCGGAATTTATGCACATTGCCGATGGGGAGCGCCGCCAGTGGATCGCCGAGCGCCTGGAAGGAGAGCCTCCATCCGTGGATTCCCAGCGCGTGCTCGAGCGCCTGGTTCGCGCCGGAACTTTTGAACAGGTGTTGCAATCACGCTACATCGGCACCAAGCGCTTCTCCCTGGAAGGCATTGTGGCGCTGATCCCCGTCATGGAGGAAATGCTGGATTGCGCGGCGGGATCCGGGGCCGAGCAGATGGTCCTGGGCATGAGCCATCGGGGGCGCCTGAACGTGATGGTGCATATTGTCGGCAGGCCCGCAGAGGATATCTTCGCTCGGTTTGAGGACGTTGACCCGCGCAGCTTCCTGGGCGGCGGAGACGTGAAATATCACCTGGGCGCCACGGGCAATTATGTGACGCCCGAAGGCCGCAATGTGGAGATTCACATGGTTTCGAATCCCTCCCACCTGGAGGCGGTGGATCCGGTGGCGATGGGTCGTGCGCGGGCCAAGCAGGCCCGCCTCTGTGGGCGCGGCACCACGTGCGTCCTACCGGTTCTACTGCACGGCGACGCGGCCTTTGCCGGCCAGGGGACGGCGGCGGAGACGCTCAACCTCGCCAATCTTGACGGCTACTCCGTGGGCGGCACGGTGCACGTAGTGGTGAATAACCTGATCGGTTTCACTGCCAATCCCCAGGACACGTCCTCCTCGCGCTTTGCCGCCGACGTGGCCAAGCGCCTGCCCATTCCGATCTTTCATGTGAATGCGGAGGATCCCGACGCGGCGGTGCGAGCCGCGCGCTGGGCGGTGGAATATCGATACCAGTTTCACAGCGACGTGGTGGTGGATTTAATCGGCTTCCGCCGGCATGGCCATAGCGAGATCGACGATCCCACCACGACGCAGCCGGTGCGCTACCGCCGCATCGCCGAACTTCCGCCGGTGTGGGACTCTTATGCGCGACGCCATCAGATCGACCCGGCGCCTCGGGTGGCGGAGATCCGGGGCGAGTTCGAGGCTGCCCTCAAGCGCGCGCGCACCATTCGGAAAAATCCCCGGCTGAGCCAGCTCCCGTCCTACTGGGACAAGTTCCAGGGCGGCGCCTACGATCCGGCTCTTGAAGTGGAGACGGCGGTGTGCCCCGAAGAGTTGAGGGCTGTCGGAGAACTGATGGTGCGTGTCCCGACAGGCTTCTCGGTCCACCCCAAAGTGAAGAAGCTCCTTGACCAGCGGATGCAGATGGCGCAGGGCCGCCATGCCATCGACTTCGGCACGGCGGAACTGCTGGCCTATGGCTCACTGCTGCGGCAGGGGGTGCCAGTGCGCTTGACCGGCCAGGACAGTCGACGCGGCACCTTCAACCAGCGGCACGCCACGCTGATTGACACGGAGACGGAGAACCCTTACACCCCGCTCGCCAACATCGCATTCCCGCAACCCGCGTTCGAAGTCTACGATTCCCCCCTTTCGGAAGCCGCCGTGCTCGGCTTTGAGTATGGCTACAGCCGCGATTACCCTGAGACGCTGGCGCTGTGGGAAGCGCAGTTCGGGGACTTCGCCAACGGCGCGCAGGTCCTGATCGACCAGTTCATTTCTGCGGGCGAAGACAAGTGGGGATTGCTATCCGGACTCGTCATGCTGCTGCCGCACGGTTACGAAGGACAGGGACCGGAGCACTCCAGCGCCCGCCCGGAGCGCTTCTTGCAGCTTGCGGCCCGCGACAACACACAGGTCTGCCAGCCCACCACGGCGGCCCAGTACTTCCACATGCTAAGGCGGCAGGCATTGCGGCGCTGGCGCAAGCCGCTGGTGGTTTTCACTCCCAAAGGCATGCTGCGTCATCCCGCCGCGATGTCACCTTTGCAGGACTTTACAAGCGGGCGCTTTCAGACGGTAATCCCTGATCGCGAGGCGACCGACGCTAAGCGTGTACTACTGGCCACGGGAAAGATCGTCCATGACCTCCGCGCCGAACGGAAGAAACGCGGCGATACACAGACCGCCGTCCTTGCACTGGAACAGCTCTATCCTTTTCCGGAGAAAGAGATCATGGCGGCGCTTAACCAGCACCCCTCCGCGCGCGAGGTCGTGTGGGTACAGGAAGAACCTGCCAACATGGGCGCGCTGTTTTTCGTGATGCCCCGCCTGCGGCGGCTGGCACGGCCGCGCGCGGTGCGTTCCGTAAAACTTTCTGCCAGCCCCAGCCCGGCCACCGGATCCGGTAAAGGCCACGAGGTGCAGCAGAAGACCCTGCTGGCGCTCGCGTTCGCAACAGCCAAGGCGGTATAAGCGAAGTCATTTACTTCATAATCACACCGCAAGCAATACGTGCACCGGCATTACCGGAAGGGTCTGTCTTGTTGTCGTCGGGACTGGCGTGGATGACGAGCGCCGTACCCTTGGGCTGAAACAGCGAGTTGGGGCCGTCGCCCAGCGTGACTCCGGGGATCACCACTTTGACCTTCGCCTTGCCGTTGGCGCCCACGGTCAGGTTTTGCAGGTCGCCCGCGTGATGGCCCTCCGGGTTCTCCCATCCGTGCTTCTTCCCTTCGGGATTGAAGTGGCCGCCCGCGGTTTTGAAATCCGGCGGGTCGCAGGTGCCCACCGCGTGGATGTGGAACCCGTGCACGCCGGGGGGAAGGCTCGAAACTTCGAGGGCCAGGCTCACCCCCTTGGAAGTCTCCTTGAACTTTGCCGTGCCGACGTGTCCGCCCTTGCTGTCGGCAAGATCGGCCTTCGCCGTCGCGGCGTCCTTGCCCAACGCCAAGCCTGCAAGCAACAGAGCCAAGCAAGAAGCCAGCATGAACCTCTTCATGAGTTTCCTCCTCCCTGTGGTTTTGGAGTGGAGATCATGGTACCACCAGTCTCGCCACTGCGCAGAGGGATTCGTATCAGGCTTGACCATCTGCTTGACCGGGTTGGATCAGTTCTGTGGCGAAAGCCGGGCGGTGTGCTGGGCCTGACGAAGCGCTGTCTGGATGCTCAGCAGTTCGCCCACATGGTCCATGGTGAGCAAGCCCACCAGTTTGCCATCATGCAGGACGGGCACGGAGCGCGAATTGGCCTCGCGCATGGTTGCGAGCGCCTTCTCCAGCATCTCGTGCGAGTCGATCGTCACAAACTCCCGGCTCATGGCGTCCCGGACGAGGCTGTCCATGCCGCCTTGGGCAAGCGCCCGCATCAGAGACTCCCGCGTCAGCATGCCCAACACGTGATCGCCAAAGACGACCGGGAAGTCCTGCTGCCAGCCGCCGAGGACGCGCTCCACCGCCCTGGCCAGAGGGTCGTCGGGCCGGATCACCCCGAAATCCTTGACCATGGCTTGCTGCACCGGGATTCCGCTCAGCGAATTGTGCATTTGCGCCATGGCCGATTCCTGCTCGGCGCCCATCCAGACGAAGAGCGCAATGAAAACCAGGAATGGATCCATGAACAAACCCGCCAACCCGAACAAGAAGGCGATGGCCTGGCCCACACGCGCCGCCGTGTGGGTGGCGCGAGTGTACTCCATGCGTCGGGCCAGCAGAGCTCGCAGCACGCGGCCGCCATCCATGGGAAAGGCCGGAATCAGGTTAAACCCCAGCAGCCACAGGTTGACCACCATCAGCTTGTTCAGGAAGCTGCCGCCCGCCCAGCGGAAAGATGCGAGTTGGGGGTGAATCCCCATAAGAAGATCGAGGCCGAAGAGTACTCCGGCAATGACGGCATTCACGGCCGGCCCCGCCAGCGCCACCCACAATTCCTGTATGGGAATGTCGGGCATGCGCTCCA
>DATJVT010000022.1:0-4691 GCA_035501695.1 Terriglobia bacterium
TCCTTGGTATCAGTGGCTTCCAGCATCATGTCACGGGCGCGGGAGTATTCGTACCAACGCGCGAAAGACCCCAAGTCCATGGGACTGAGCTTCCATTGGCGCATGGGATCTTCGATGCGGGCCTTAAAACGCCGCTCCTGCTCCTTCTTCCCAACCTCCAACCAGACCTTGATGAGAATTATCCCGTTCTCCACGATCACCCTTTCAATCTGCGGGCAGAGCTCCAGGAAGCGCCGGTGCTGCTCCTTCGAGCAGAAACCCATAACGTACTCCACTCCGGCGCGGTTGTACCAACTTCGGTCGAAGATCACAATCTCGCCGGCAGCGGGAAAATGCAGCATGTAGCGTTGCAGATACATCTGGGTTTTTTCGCGATCGGAGGGGGCAGGCAGCGCGACGACCCTGAAAACCCGGGGACTCACCCGTTCGCTGATCGCCTTGATGGTTCCGCCTTTCCCGGCGGCGTCACGCCCCTCCAGGACAATGATGACACGCGCGCCTTTCTCCTTGACCCATTCTTGCAGCCGGCAGAGTTCCACTTGGAGCTTGCGGAGTTTCTTCAGGTACTCCTTCCCCTTGAGTTTGAGCTTGCCGTTCCCATTTTCTTTCTTTTCGTCTGCCCCTGATTCCTCCGGCAGGTTCTGCGGTGAATCTGGTTCCTCACCCATTGCGGCTCCTCCTTCATCGTTAATCCCGGCGCTCACCTGCTGCTGCCTGATCTCCAGGGCCATTGTAAACCCTTGCCCGTTCGTTGGCACCGTAAGCCACGAGGCACCTGGGAGCAACTGACAAAACTAACAGTGGCGGGCTAATCGACTTTGCGCGGCAACTGGGCTGACCCCGATGGCGTTTCGGTCAAATTGTCAATTCGCCCGCCACATTGGCAAGGAGCACCACTACGGACCGAGGGCCGGCCCGGTAGGTTCGGCCTGTAACCGGAGTGGCCTTCCGCCATGCAACGATGTCGAACGGCGATTCGAGGCTGGTGTCAACCCAGCGGCGCCATGCGTCGCCCTCCCCCACGCCGAGAGGGGGCAATTCAAATTCCAGGGGTTCCCAGTAGGCGTTAAAGATGGCGTGGAAACGAAGCTTGTCCTTTGGAGCTTCTACGCCGAGGGCAAGGCTCCTCGAGTCGCGACTCCAATCCGGTTGTCCGACTTTCACCCCGTGCCAGGATATCTTTGCTTCGCGAAGCAACTGTTCCAGGCTCACCAGGTGTAACTCGGTTTCGATCTCGCGGAGAAGCCGGCGGGAAAGGAGTAGTTTCACGAACCTCAGCACATCTCCGTGCCGCGTGACCAGGGCCCAATCAAACCAGTTCATTTCGTCGTCGTGGCAGTACGCGTTGTTGTTCCCCCATTGGGTGCGGCGGACTTCGTCCCCCATGGTCATCATGGGCAGGCCCGCCGAGAGCAGCGTCACGGCCAGGAAGTTCTTCACCTGCCGGTTGCGCAGCTTTTCCACCTCCACATCGTCGGTGGGGCCCTCTAACCCGCAATTCCAGCTCCGGTTGTCATTAGCGCCATCCCGGTTCTCTTCGCCGTTGGCCTCGTTGTGTTTCTGGTCGTAGGAAACGAGATCATTGAGCGTGAAACCGTCGTGACAGGTCACGAAGTTGACACTCTGTTCCGCCTCTCGCCGCTTATGGCTGTAAATCTCGGGGCTGCCGAGAAATCGGTCGGCAAGGCACGTCACCATGCCCTCCTCGCCCCGCATGAAGCTACGCACGTCATCGCGGAAACGCCCATTCCACTCCTTCCAACTATCCCCAACAAAGCTGCCCACCTGATAGAGTCCTGCGGCGTCCCAGGCCTCGGCGATGAACTTGGTTCCCGCCAGGGAGGGATCCGATTCGATATCCCACAGGACGGGGGGGTTGGACATCAGGTGGCCCGACGAATCGCGCGCCAGAATGGAAGCGAGGTCGAACCGGAAACCGTCCACGTGCATCTCCTCCACCCAATACCGCAGGCTGTCCAGGATCAGGCGGCGGACAATCGGGTGATTGGCCTTCAGCGTGTTCCCGGTACCACTGTAGTTGGAATAGTGGGAGAGGTCGGAATCGAGAATATAGTAGGTGTAGTTGTCCAATCCACGAAAACTGAGGGTTGGCCCCCGCTCGTCGCCCTCGGCCGTGTGGTTAAAGACCACGTCCAGAATGACTTCGATACCGGCCCGATGCAGCGCCTTCACCATATCGCGAAATTCGTCGGATGGCCCTGACGCGCCCTGCCGCGAGCTGTAAGCCCGATGGGGCGCGAAAAAAGCGACAGGGGCATACCCCCAGTAATTGACCTTTCCGGGGGGGCAGTCCTGCGCATCGAACTGGAAAACCGGCAGCAGCTCGACAGCTGTGATTCCTATATCGCGAAGGTACGGAATCTTCTGAACCAGGCCCGCGTACGTCCCGCGGAGATTCTCATCCAACCCGGAATTCCGATGCCGGGTGAAGCCCCGCACATGCATTTCGTAAACGACCGTCTGCGAAGACGGTCGTTTAAGCGGCGTGTCGCCCTCCCAGTCGTAGGCGCCGGGATCCAGCACGACACTCTTCATCGCGGATGCGGCGTTATCGCCCGGCCGGGTGGCAGCCTCCCGCGCGTAGTTTTTTGGCACCAGCACGCCGCGGCCATAGGGATCAAGGAGAACCTTATCCGGGTCGAATCGCATTCCCCTGCCCGGGTCCATCGGCCCTTTGACTCGATAACCGTAAACCTGACCGGCCTGGATGCCAGGGACAAAAACATGCCAATAATGGTAGCTACGGTTTGTCGCTGCATCGATCGGGATCACCCTCGCCGGGCGAGCGTCGTCTTCCCGGTCAAATAACACGAGATCGACGCCACGGGCGGCGCGGGAGTATACGCTGAAATTAACTCCTCCTTGGCAAACCGTAGCGCCGAGGGGGGAACTCCGTCCGGTATGCTCAATAGGATCCATGCTCTCGTATCCTAACAATAAGTCCACGAGCCTCGAAAGACGAATTCATCCCTTCGCCTGGCTCTTTTCTTTGCGGACGAAATGAAGGTAGGCCCCGACACTGAGAAAATTGATGAATATCGCAATGACGTTCCATACGATCACGGGGCGGGAAGCAATCAGCAATCCGTAATAAACCCAGAGGATCTGAAAGACGCCCATAATGGCCGCCATCCTTGGATTCATGCCTGCGCTCGACCGGCGCCGCAACATGGCGATTAGATCCGGCAGGGCAGCGAAGGTCGTTCCGAACCCCGCAAGAAAGCCGAAGATCTCTGACCGGTGAAGCTTAGGGGCGAGCAGGCTTGGCACGTCGCGGGGTACCAAATCCTCACAACCGCAAAGCAACAATAACAAAAAGATGAGAATCCCAACCGCGGCTTCTCTAAATCGATTCATAGACACCTCCACTACACTTGCTTACTTACCCAGGGGCTCCCCGAGGGCGATGACCAATGGGATAGATCATCCCTCCGAGTCAGACTCAACACCCTGGCCGGAGGATACCCATCCCCGCCTCAGGCCGCTTTGGTGAGGGAGAAGGCGTAAGCCTTCCAAGCGGGTTCATCGAGAAACAAACCATGTTCCTGCAAATCGTTTCCGTCCCGGTCGTAGGTGGCGTCGCCCAGCAAATCCCTTAAGCGCCAAGTACTGCCGCCAAGATCTGTGAAGGGAAGCCGCACGCGGCACTGGCTCTGGTTGGAAGCGTAGTTGACTGCCACGAGCAGCCGATCGTTGCCGTGCCCCTGCCAGGCAAAAACCAGGTAACAATCCCAGGTCCAGTTCCCTTCCCACGCAGGCACGCACTCCAGCAACTTCCAATCCCCCTCCCGGACGGCAGGCAGCCGCAGCACCGCCAGCAGTCGCTCGTAGAATCCCTGGAGGTCGGCGTTTTCGGGCTCTTCCGGTGCCCGGCCGAGATGAGGGGAGATACGTTTCTTCCGCCCTTCGAACTGTCCCTGGTGGAAGAATCGCAGGCCCGGCGACAAAAAGGTAATTACGGCTGCGGCCTTGTGGACTGTCGTCGGGAATGTTGCGGCGGCACGGGGCTCATCGTGATTTTCGAGAAACCGGGCAAGTTTGTTTTGATATTCGAGCCCCGCGAAGAAATGCTCGCGCACCGGCTTCGCATGACCTTCGCGGAGCCGGTCGTAGAGCCGTTTGTCGTAGGCGTAGTCAAACCCCTCTCGTTGCATCTCCCATTCCTTGTCCCAGTAAACCTCCGCCATAAAACAGAAGCCCGGAACCTTGGCTCGCACCCGCTCAATGGCTTTCGACCAGAAGGGTTGAGCCGAAATGCCCCAGGTTTTCTGGAAGATCTCGGGCTGCACCAGCATAGCCATGTCGCAGCGCACGCCATCGCACTGGTTTGCGATCTTCAGAAGCTCTCCGGTCATCGCCTCTTGCGTAGCCGGATTGCCGTAATTGAGCTGAAGAGTATCGGGCCATCCGTCAAAATACGGATCACGGCCGTATGCCAATATCAGGTCGCCGCCCTTACGTTTGATCCGGGTATAGTTCTGGGGCGCCCGGGCCAGGTCCTCGGCCGCGCCGGGGACGAAATAGTCGGGATGGTTTTCGGCCCAGGGGTGATCCGGAGCCATGTGGTTAGGGACGAAGTCAAGCATCAACCGCAGGCCGCGCTTTTGCAGGCGTTGCCGAAGTCTGGCCAAGGCCGCGTCCCCCCCTAGAGATCGGTGGACTGTGTAACC
>DATJVT010000023.1:0-15156 GCA_035501695.1 Terriglobia bacterium
CCGCAGGTTCAAGGGCAAGTCGACTACGTCGCGCTCGCCGATCACGGTTCCGACGCTGGCCGAGTTGGTCTCGACCATCTGTGTCGCACCGCTCACTTCCACGCGCGTGGAGACGGCGCCTACCTGCAATTGGGCGTCGAGCCGGGCATGCTGGTCAACTAGCAGCGTAATGCCGGACTCGACGTAGGTCTTGAATCCCTCCTTTTCCACCGTCACCGAGTAGGTGGCGGGCATGAGGGAAGGGATGGTGTAGTCACCGGTCGGGCCCGTCATTGCCTTGGTCGCCTTTCCCGTGGCCACATCGGTGGCGGTGACGCTGGCGTCAGGGATGGCCGCCCCTGTCGGGTCAGTCACCCGCCCCGTCAAGCTGGCGTTGACCATCTGGCCCAGACTGAATGACGGGAACATGATAACACGGAACACAACAAGCAAGAGGCACGCCCAGAGTGGACTGATGCCTGCTTTGCCTCGGTGCAGCATTTTTCACCTCCGTGTGATGTTTTCACGTGCTGGTAGCCCAGAGCACCCCCTTCACGGGGGACCCGTGCTACAATCAACCAAGACCGTATTTACGCAAAAATCAACCCGGGCAAGGCAAAACCCGGTAGAGTAATCAGGTGGGAAAATTCTGTCGCAAGACGATAGTAGGTGTCAAGGCTTTTTTGTGGCATCAATGCGCAGATAATTTGCTTGGTTTCTTGGTGTTTTTACAATTATTTTGCCATGCGCGATTTTATTTGGCACATTTGCCGTGTGCCTCACGTGAGGTTCATAAGTTCAACGTGATTATGGCGGGAGGCCGTTCGCAGGATGCCGAACGGGAAGACGTTAAATACACACTTAGTTGGAAAAAGTGAAGTAAATTCCATTTCGATGTTGCCCCCAGTATTCGCCCCAACGGTGACCTCGTCCCTCCCTCAAAGGATCCGCTTGCGGACTGCTTTCCTCTTCGCCCTGATCCCCTGTCTTGCTAACCTCTCCCCAGGAGTGGCCAAGGCGGCGGAACCGCCACCCACGCATGTCATCCTTATTACAGTCGACACCCTGCGCGCCGACCACCTGGGTTGCTACGGAAACCGTAATGTCTCCACCCCTACCGCAGACCGCTTGGCCAGAGACGGTGTGCTATACCGCCACGTGTTGGCCCAAACGCCGCTTACTCTGCCTTCGCACACGGCCATTCTTACCGGCACTTACCCCATGTGGAACGGAGTGGAGGACCTGACCACGACCGGACTGGGCCCCGGGATTCCGACCCTCGCGGAGGTATTCAAAAAGCATGGCTATGCCACCGCGGCTTTCGTGAGCGCGTTTGTCCTGCACTCTATGTGGGGGTTGAAGCGGGGCTTCGACGTCTACGATGACGTCATCAACCCCCAGGATGAAAAGTCGCCTTCCCATCCCCGCTTGGAGCGCCGCGCCTCGGCGACGGTCGACCACGCGCTGAATTGGTTGGAAAGCAATGGTTCACGCCCCTTCTTCTTGTGGCTCCATTTGTACGATCCCCACACGCCCTATGACCCACCCGAGCCATTCAAGACCCGCTTTCGCGGGGATCCCTACAACGGTGAGATCGCCTACGCGGACCAGCAACTAGGTCGGGTAATGGCTTTTCTTCAGGCGCGCAACCTCTACGACTCCAGTTTGATTCTGTTGGCGAGCGATCACGGCGAGGGGTTGGGCGACCATGGCGAGCAGGAACACGGCCTGTTCATTTACGATTCCACCATCCGCGTGCCATTGATCCTGAAACTCCCCGGGGGGATCAAGCCGGCGCGACGAACTATCGACCAGGTTGCGAACACGGTGGACATCGCTCCCACCCTCGCTCAGGTGTGCGGATTCCCTTCTGCCGACTCCGCAAGCTTCCAAGGGCGCAGCCTGTTTCCGCTGGTGCTGTCTTCCGCCGGAGCCCAGGCGCGAGAAGGCTATGCGCAGTCCTTGTACCCCCGCACCTCCTTCGGATGGCACTCCCTGCACGGGATCGAAACGGAGCGATATCACTACATCGAGGCTCCCCGGGAGGAGCTTTACGACCTGGAGCAAGACCCCAGGGAGGAGCACAACCTGTTCGGCGAAAAACCCAGTTTGGCCGCCACCTTGCGCGAGAATCTGCATGCCATCCAGTCGCGGTACGCCCGCCCGGCGGGGCAGGAATCGTCCGCCGCCAATGTCGACCTGGAGAAGTTGCGCGAGTTGCGAGCCCTTGGGTACGTGGGAGGGTCGGCGCCGGAGCCGCTCCGGGGAGATCCGCCCGGAGCGCCTGACCCCAAGGATAAGGTGGAATTCTTCACGCGCATCATTCGCGCCACGGAGCTGGCTGAAGACGGGAGGTTCGAGGAATCCAACCTGGTGATCAGCGAGGCCGCGCTGGAAGACCCCAAGGCTTATCTGCCGCCCTTCCTTATGGGAGAGAACGCTCTCACCCAGAAGCATTATCGTGAGGCGATGGATTATTACCGCCGGGCGCTGGAGCTCAACCCCCGTTACGATCTGGCGGCGATGGGTCTGGGCCATGCCGCGCTGGAGGGCGGCGATCCGGCGGGCGCGGTGAAGGCGTTCCAATGGGCGCTTGAACTCAATCCCCGCAACTTCGTCGTCAAACTGGCGATGGCCAACGCCTATGAGAGGCTCAATCGGCTGGATGACGCGGCGAACCTGCAAAAGGAGGTCCTGGCCTCACACCCGGGGGAAGGCAAGGCGAACTCCGACTACGGCGTCACCCTGGTACGAATGCACCGATATGCGGAGGGCCAGGCGGCGTTGGAGAAAGCGGTGGAACTTGGCTATCGCTCCGGTATTACCTACAACTTCCTCGGAACCGCGCGGCTGGCCCAGGGACAGGCCGATGAAGGAGTGCGCGCGTATGAAGAGGCGATTCGACTGGATCCCAAGTACTCCGCCCCATATGGAAATCTGGCGCTCTACTATTTGCGTGCGGGCGAAACCGTCAAGGCGCGGCAATACTACCAGAAAGCGTGCGAAATCGATGCTTCCATCTGCCAGCAGCTCGCTCCGCGTTTTCACTAACAGGAGATCTCGATACGCATGTTCCACCACGTGAATCGCCGTTCCTTTCTCAAGCAAAGCGCCACATCCCTTCTCACCTCGTTCCTCCCCCCCCTCCTTCTTGCCGAAGGGGAGGCCCCCCAAGGGCTGCTTCGCGCCAATGGTCAGGGCGCTTCCCCCATTCCCGCCCCCCCCCCCATCAACATGTCCAGCTCCTACTCTTTGTTGGAGCGGGCCACCTATGTGTGTGGACGCGGAGAAATCGAGAATTACTTTCGCAGCGCCGAGAAACCGGCGGGGTACGAGCAAGACCTTTCCGCCAATTGCCAGTTGCGCGCCCGCATGCCGTACGAAGCGATCAGCGAGCTCGAATCCTACATTGCGGCCGGTCAACAGCAACCCTCGCGCCGCGATATCCAGGAGAATGTGCTGCGGGCCCGGTATATCCTGGGTCAGATCTATTCCTTTCTGGGAAATCTGGATAGGGCGCTGGAACAATTCCGGGCCGACCAGGAACTGGCTCTCACTCTGGGTTTCAAGGACCAGGCGGTGGCATTGGAAAAGATTATCGGCATCACCCAGTTTCGTGCCGGGCAGGTGGAGAACTGGTTGGCGCATCATAATGTGCAGAGCTCCTTGTTCCCGGTCCCGCCCGAGGCGCGCTTCACCGAAACTGCCCATGCTGAGGAGGCGATCAAGAATTTCCTCCAATATCTTGAGCACGAACCCCACGACTTGGAAGAGAAATGGTTTCTGAATCTCACGTACATGTGCATGGGTAAATATCCCGAGAGTGTTCCCCCAAAACACCTTCTGCCACTATCGGCCTTTGAATCCAAGGATGACATTGGCCGGTTCCGGGATGTCGCGCCTGAACTGGGCGTGGCAGTCTTCGTAATGGCAGGTAGCGTCATCATGGAGGACTTCGACAACGACGGCTATCTGGATCTGATGGTTTCGACGGGGGACCACTGTCAGGCGCTCCACTACTTTCACAACAATGGTGACGGGACGTTCGAAGACCGAACCGCCCAAGCAGGGCTTTCTAAGCTATTGGGCGGGTTTAGCATGTTCCAGGCCGACTACAATAACGATGGTTGGATGGACCTCTACGTGGTGCGGGGCGCCTGGGAAACCCCCGTGCGCCACTCCCTGCTGCGAAATAATGGCGACGGGACTTTCACGGACGTTACCGTGGAGGCCGGAGTCAATATTCTCCCGGCCGTAGCCAGCCAGACGGCGGCGTGGGCCGATTACGACAACGATGGAAATGTCGATCTGTTCGTGGGCGCTGAATATGGGCCCGGCCACTTGTTTCACAACAACGGCGATGGCACCTTCACCGATGTCTCCCACCGCGCGGGAGTGGATCGCACGGCCTTCACCAAGAGCGCGGCTTGGGGTGACTTCGACAACGACGGATATCCGGAATTATACGTTTCAAACGAAGGGGAGGAGAACTGGCTTTACTACTACAACCGCGACGGCACCTTCACGGAAATCGCGCGGCAGATGCACGTCGAAACCCCCATCTGGAGCTTCCCGGTCTGGTTCTGGGATTATGACAACGACGGCTGGCTGGACCTCTACGTTTCCAGCCACTACGAGTCAGTGTCTCACATCATGCGCGGTTATTTGCGCGAGCCTACGGGTGTGGAAAGACATGCCCTTTACCATAACCAGAAGGGCAAGGCGTTCGAGAACGTGACCCGGCAGGTAGGGTTGGACGTGATCAGCATGGCGATGGGCGCGAATTTTGGCGATCTCGACAACGACGGTTGGTTGGATTTCTACATCGGCACGGGGGCGCCTTCCTATGGCGCGTTTGTCCCCAACATGCTGTTCCGCAACGTTGACGGGAAGCGCTTTGTGGATATCACGGCCTCTTCCGGCACCGGCTCGCTACAAAAGGGGCATGGCGTTGCCATCGGCAACCTTTTCCATGACGGCCAGCCCGCGATGTATGTTCAACTGGGCGGGATGGTGCCGGGCGACCGTTATTACAGCGCGCTCTACAAGAACCCTGGCACTCACAACAACTGGATCGACATCAGGCTGGTGGGTGTGAAGACCAACCGGGCAGCTATCGGGGCGCGAATCAAGGTGACCGTCGAAGACGAGGCTGGCCACCGGCGCGACATTCATCGCCATGTGTTTTCGGGAGGGGCGTTCGGGGCTTCCCCCCTCTCCCAACTCGTTGGGGTGGGAAAGGCCACACGAATCTCAGCCCTGGAAATTTGGTGGCCCACCAGCCAGACCCGGCAGGTTCTCCAGAACTTGCCATTGAATCAGTACATTGAAGTGAAGGAATTCGGGAAGGAGTATACCCTGCAACAGACCCGACCCGGCAGGCCGCCACAGGGCGGGACGCTTCGCTGAAACTCGGCACCTGACATAGTTGTCTCGACATGTCGGAGCGGCTTCCTAAGCGTGCCGGAGGGCTTTTGACTCTGGCTTCAACCGCAGCCTTTTCGCGGGTGGCCCGCCGAAGTGGGAAAGTGCGTCAAGGTTTGGTAGTCGCATCCGGGGGATCAGATGCGTGGGCACTCAAACGCGTAAACATGTCCCGCAAATCCCTGCCGCCCAGCACCAGGACAATGAGCGTGATGACGAGGAAGGTTGATCCTGCCACGAGGAAGTTGATGGTCCAGAAGTAATACCAGAAACCCATAATTGAACCTAATTCGTAGATTTGCTCAAGCGGGCCAGCGCGTCGCGTGCAGGACGAAACTGCGGGTCGGCCGCCAGCGCCCGCCGGTATTCGCTGACCGCATCATTCTCGCGGTTTTGCCGTTGAAACACCAGTCCTAAATTGTAGTGGGCCGAGGCGTATTGAGGCCGCAGGCGAATCGCCTCCTGAAACTCCGCTCCCGCCTTGTCGAGATCGCCCTTCTGGAGATACAAGCTGCCCAAGGTGTTGTGCGCTTCGGGGGACGCCGGATCGGCGAGTATCGCCGCACGCAAGTGGCGCTCGCCCGCCTCCCATTGTCCTTGCAGAATATCCAGGGCCCCAAGATTGTAATGGGCGCTGTAGTCGCCGGGATCGACGGTCAGGATGTGCTCATAATGCTGGCGCCCGCCGGCGTAGTCCCCTTTCTCCAGGGAGAGGGAACCTAGCAACTCTTCGGCATGGGTATAGTAAGGTGCGATGGTGAGGGCAGCGTCAAGCTCTTTCGCGGCGTCCGCAGTCAGATGGAGTTGGTAGAGGCTTAGCCCCAGGTTGAAATGGGCCTGGACGTTGAGCGGGTCGGTTTTCAATACGAGTCGGAACTCCCGCGCCGCGTCGTCGTGGCGCTGCAGTCGCTGATAGTTCAGTCCCAGACTCATGCGGAGGTCGAGAAGTTCCGGGTGCTCTGCCAACAGTTTCTCCAGGATCGCATTAGACTCCTCAATATGTCCCGAGGAGGCAAGAACAATGGCCCGCCCATAGTTTTCGAAATCCGCAACGCGGTCTTTGGGGTCGGCCCCCTTGTCAGGGCCCTCGGAATGAGGAGTGCTTACGGCAACATATCCCAGCGAACTCAGGCGGGCGACCGCTTCCGGATCCAGGGCTTTTCCCCCCAGGGGATGCCCGCTCTTGAATTGCGTTCGCAAGCCGGCGAGTTTCTCCTGGAAGGCCAACGCCAAGGCACGCTTCTGATCAAACAGGTTTCGCGTCTCGCCGGGGTCGGCGATCAGGTCGAAAATCTCCGCGCGTGGGGCCTGAATGTACTTATAGCGACCGGTGCGCAAGCTGCGCAGTGGGGCGCAACCGAAATGATTGTGGGCATAAAGGCTCTCACTATAAACATCCCGTGGAGTGACTTGTGCCCCGGTCCGGGCCATCTCCAGCAGGCTGCGGCCCTGAAACTCGGGCGGTGCGGTAATGCCCTCAAACTGCAGGATGGTTGGCGCCACGTCCATCAAGCTGGCCGATTCTCCTATCCGCGACGAATAGGGGGGAGCGGCAGCCGGCCAGTGGATGATGAGCGGAACCCCCAGCGTACTCTGGTAGATGAAGTAACCGTGGGTCTGCTCCCCATGCTCTCCCAAGCTTTCACCGTGGTCGGAGGTGAAGACAATCAAGGTCTTGCCGAGGATCTGGCTCTGGTGCAAGGCATCCCAGAAAACTCCTACCTGCTCATCGACATAGCGAAGTTCGGCATCGTACCCACTGCCGTAGCGGGCGTGATAAGAGGCCGGGAGATTGTATGGAGTATGAAGGTCATAAAGGTGGAGGAAGAGGAAGAATGGTCCGCCCGAGTTGGCTTGCAGCCAACGGACGGCGTCGGCAACGACCTCCGCTCCCAATCGCTTTACATCGCCAGGGTCGGTCCCCGCCTGTTGATGGGAGGGGAAAGTGCTGTTGTACTCGTCGAAGCCCTGGTTCAATCCGAAGCGGCGGTCCAGGGTAAACCCGCCCACGAAAGCGCCGGTATGGTAGCCGCGGGACTTCAAAACCGTGGCGAGGGTTACGGCATTAGGCCGCAGTACCTCCGCATTGTCCTCGACGCCGTTAAAGAAAGGATAGGTGGAAGTGAAGAGGGAAACGTGCGACGGAAAAGTCAGCGGCACCTGGGAATTGATCGCGGTGAAAAGCGTCCCTCCCTGCGCGATGGCATCAATGTGCGGCGTGGCTCCGCGCCGGTAGCCATAGCAGCCCAGCCGGTCGGCGCGCAGAGTATCAATGGAGATCAAGACGATAGAAGCAGGTTGTGGGGTCGGCGGAGGGTTGTTCCCCGCCCGCGCAGGAACCACGAAGGGGAACGCCAGCACCAGCAGGAGGGTCCAAAGCCGGCCCGCCAAGGTGTGAAGCAAGGTTCTGCCGCTTTCCCTCTCCCCTCGTCCGAGCACGGTTGTCAATCATCACCCTTTGCCCCGCGGCGGCTATTTGGACTTGCCTTAAGCCGAGCGGCCATATACTCTTTCCGCGAATCATAGCAGTCCGCTGATGTGTGAGGCAACGACAAGCAAAGATTCATCAGCAAAATTCATCGGCCAAGGGGTGGAAGATGCGGAGGAGAAATTTCCTGGCAGCAAGCCTGTCATCGGTCTTGCCGGCAAGTGTTTCGGCATGGACCGTCAGCGCTAATTCGACGATAGCGCGGCCCGAGGGTGGCGTCGCGCCTCGCGACTTAATTGTTGTTTATAACTCTGCCGATTCGGCGGAAGCCGCCGCTGCACAGGAGTTGCAGGCTTTCCTGGAACGAATTACCAAGGTCCAGCCCCGGATGGTCACAGGCATGCCTGGGGGGAGTGCGGGACCTGCTACCACGCAGTTCCTGGTGGGGCGTCATCAAGTGGTGCAGGAACTCCTGTCTTCCGGGAGGCTCGCGGACCCCGCGAAGAAAGACCCGGAGGCCTACGTTGTGCAATCTGTCACCCTGGGCGAAAAGCCCGGGATGGTATTCCTGGGTGGGACTGGTATTGCCACACTGTACGCCGTTTATCACTTCCTGGAGAAGGCGTGTGGCTGCGGATTCTATTGGGACGGTGACCATGTACCGCACCGTGACTCCGTGCCGGCACAAGGCATCAATATCGCGGCGCAGCCCTGGTTCCACGAGCGCATGTGTATGAACCTGACGCTCTATTGGTATTCCAGCCCTTGGTGGGAATGGGATGATTGGAAGACCTATATCGATTGGGCTCTTAAGGCGCGCCTCAACATCCTCAGCCTCTGGGATACGCCGGGTGAGGATGTGGCGTGGAAGAAAGCTTGGAAGCGCATGGGGGTGGAAGTATCGGACAATTCCTATTCCGGACCGCCCTATGAAATCTTCGCGCCCATCAAATACGGTGTCCGGCCTCCGCTGACGGAGGGTTGGCGGGAAGGCCAAAGCGCCCTCAATAAACAGATTACTCAATACGCGCGCCAGCGGGGCATGCGATCTTTGGCGCCGGCGGTTCCAGGGATTGTTCCCCCTGAGTACGCTTCGGCCCGCCCCGAAGCACGAATGTTTGAGATCTCGTGGGCGGGGCTTCCCAAGCAGAAATACCTCCACCCTCTGAGCCCCGAGTACCACCAGGTCGGAAGGGCTTTTCTTGAGGAATACATATCCCTCTACGGCAACGACCACCTCTATTGGCTGGAGAACTACCTGGAGTGCGATGTGGAAGGCCCCGCGGAGGTTCAGAGCGACGTTCGCCGCGAGATCGCGGGGGCGAATTTCAAAGTCCTGAACGAGGTTGACCCCCAGGGCATCGGCATTTATTCCGCATGGAGTTTTCTCTTCAAACCCCAGTTCTGGACGCCGCAGCTCATTAGGGAAAGCCTGGAACGCATGCCGGAAGATCGGGTGCGGGTTCTCGATCAATGGGCGGAAATGGTGCCAGAGGCGAAACGTACGGACTACTTCTTTGGGAGGCCGTGGCATTTCGGCGTCGTGTACTCTTTTGGCGGCAATACCAACATGCATGGCAACCTGGCATTCATCGAAAAGCAGTTCCACCAGGTGGTGGATGACCCCCGGGCCAAGCAGTGTGTAGGCTTCTATCCGAATGAAGAGACCATCCGGCATAACTACTTTTACTACGATTTTCTCTGCCGTCTGGGTTGGAATCCCAAGGAAGTGGATTTGCGTTCCCATGTGCCCGATTATGCCCTCGGACGGTACGGAGCCGCCTCTGCGCCCATTATGGTCGAGGCACTGAAAAAGCTGCTCGCCAGCGTCTACGGCACTGACGACCTGTCGCAGCCGCTCTACTGGCATCGTCTGGGAAGGGAAGCCGTATACTTCCGGCTCCAAATTGCAGATCGCAAGTCCTTCATTCCGTCCCTGCGCAAAGCGCTGGAGATTGCCCTCGCCGCGGCGCCGGCGCAGAGTGACAATGCCCTTTACCTGCGCGACCTGAATGACATCGGACGGCAGTATCTGGCCGAGCTCTTCAACGCCCACGTCTTTAAGATTCAGGAATGCGAGGCGGCTTTGGATGAGGCGGCCTTCGAGCGTGAGGCTGGCTTGCTGGAATCCCTCATGCAGGCGATTGAAACCCTGTTGAGCCATGATGATTATTACTGGCTGAGCCCTCTCATCCGCAAAGCGCAAAGGCTCCCCGGCACGCCATCCGATGTGGACGTACGCGTGCGAGATATTTACACCCTGTGGGCCGACGTCATTCGCGACTACGCGTCGCGGGACTTCTACGAGCTCGTGCAGGGCTATTACCATCCGCGGGTGACGACCTATGTCCGGGCGCTCCGCGAAGCGCTCAACATGGACCAACGCATGGTCTACAACCCAACCGAGTTGGATCGGGAGTACGACGCCATCGAAAAGAAATGGGTCAAGGACGGCTTCCCCCTGGTGGAGCAGAAGCCAGCCCCCAAACAGGTTATCGACACGGTGAAGGCGATCTTGGCCAAGTTTGCCTCCGCAGAAAAGGTGTAATAATGAGGACTCCCAGCACGATAAGAAGAATCCTGGCGTGGATTGCCTTGCTCCCCATGGTCCAGCCCGCCCTGGCGCAGGTAAGCCTTAAAGGTAACCACTTCCAGGCGGCGCTTTCTACCAGCACCGGCGAGTTAATCTCCATAGCGCGAGATGGCGGCGAGGACTTTCTGCGCCGGGCAGTCACGATTTCGGTGCATGACGAGATAAGCGGTAAGACCCAAGCCGTCACCGGGCCTCCGGAGCATCCCAAGCCCGCGGAAGCCTCGGTCAAACAGCGCACCACCGACCTCGACATCGAAGCCCGATTTCTCGCGGCGGGCGACCTGAGCATTTTCGTCAAGCTGCGGGACAACTCGGGAGAACGCAGGGACGTGAGCGTGTGGTTTGACCTCGGAGGTTTGCCCTCTGACTGCCAAGCCTTTCTGCCCGGGGTTTTTCCTCATCCACCCAGCGGCGGCTCGCGGCAACTGGTTTACGGCTACCGCGCCAGCGGCCTGCCGCTGGTCATTCCCGCGGCGACCTTCTTCAGCCCTGCCGGCACAGCAGGACTTACAGTCCTCAGCCCGTTGGCGATGCCTATCCAGGGTTTTCAGGTCCGGCTGACTCCCTTCGGGGGGGCAAGAGTTGGCAGAACAGATTTGCGAATCGAACCTCATGGGGAAGTGCAGACAGAGATCTTCCTGGGGCTGCACGAAGCTGACTGGCGGCCCGGGCTGGCCTATATCCGTGGCAAGTACCCCGAACACTTTACTGCGCACAATCCCACGGCAGTGGAAATCAATGGTCCGTTCCTCTGGAGTTCCACGGCACCGGAAGAACAGGTCCGCCAATGGCATGGCCAGGGAGTGCGGTGGGTGGAGGTCCATTTCACTTACCCGTTCCTGGGCAAGTACTTTCCCGAGAACCCGAGTTGGATTCCGGCCGCGGACGACCTTTGGGCATTTGAAAAGGTCCGACAGAG
This sequence comes from Terriglobia bacterium, assembly GCA_035501695.1. GTDB lineage: Bacteria > Acidobacteriota > Terriglobia > UBA7540 > UBA7540 > Bog-366. The sequence goes on from DATJVT010000023.1 coordinate 11,344, forward strand.
AGCAGACGTGCCGGCCCAGGACGCCCCTTTCGAACTGATCAGCGGTTACCTCGAAAAGGTCTTCACTCCCTGGGAGACGGGGGATACTGTCCGTGCCTTTATCCGTCTGCTGCATCGCAACAACATCAAAGCTCTGATGTACTTTCAGCCCAGCGAGTGCTGGGACCGCTACGCAGAGGAGCACTTCCCGACGGACCCTGTGCACGACGCCCGGGGCGCGGAGGTTCCTGCCTGGTACGAGGACATTGTCTTGAACCCACGCCCAGGCAGCCCGTGGGCGCAGTATCTGGAACAACAATTCAAGCAGGTGCTCGCGTACTATCCCGAAGCGGATGGGATTTTCGAGGATCAATCCCACTACGACATCCTGGACTACGCCCATGACGACGGATTTTCCATCGATCATGGCAAGACCGCGGACCGGATGGGCTACAACATCTGCCGCCTCACTTCCAAGCTCGGTGAATACGCTCATTCGCTGGGAAAGACCGTCTGGTGGAACGGGCCTTATCAAATTGAATTGGGCTCCATCGGTGACGGGCATCTGGCGGAAGGCACCGAGGAGCACATTCAGTGGTTGGGGATCGGGAATGTTCCGATCACCAGCGGCGCGTGGTTTCCGGACCTCTACGACCGCGCGCTTCTGATGGGTAGCCAGGCCTCGTCTCCGTCATTGACGCCCATTTCCTTCAGTTATCGGTATGCGCACCAAATACCTGCCGACGCCAAAATTCCACCCGAACAATTGCAGGACTTTGCCCGTTACGCCCCCTTGTTTGATCAAATCCGGCAACGCGAATGGGTGCTCACCGCAGATGCGGTTCACACGCCCCCCGAAATCGAAGCGAATATCTTCCGCAAGCCGGATGGAAACTACGCCGTTCCCGTGGCGACAACCTGGGGAGGGTCCTCGATAGGGGTTTGGCACGATCTTCCCGTCACGGTTCGCGTTCCCGATAGTGCGGAGATCCGTGGCGTCTATGTGTTGAGCGCCGATTTGCCGGGATGGTTGCGCGCGCCGTGGAAGCGTAGGGGCCCGGTTTTGGAGATTCGGATTCCTCGCCACCATCGCGCTTCCCTGATTCTGCTGGCGAAGACCGGCTTCTTCGCGGCGTTCGATGGGGACGGCACCCTTGTGCCAAAACGCCAGACGGCTCCGATGTTATACCTCGACAACTGGCAATCGAGTGAAGTGAGCGGCGCGTTCCGCGTTGGCGATAGGACCCAATCATTCCACATGACCTCCGTTTCATCCCAATCGTTCCCCATACCACTTACAGCCTTTGAGGAGTCAGGCGATGGCCGGAACCGAATTCCCCTTCAAGTGACCTTTGGCGACCAGCGGGAAGGGCTTGCGTCTCAGCAGCAGTTTGTCCAAGTCCCAATGCTGGAGATGGACTGGGAAGGCACGATAAGAGGATATGTCGGTACGGTTAGTACAATTCCTGTTTCCCTCTGGAATCACAGCGCGGCGGCGCTGAACGTGAACCTTCGCGCGGCGGGGGTGGGATTACAGATCACCGGGCTTCCTGCCAGTATTCGCGTGCCGGCGGAAGGGCATGCCACAATCAGACTCAGTGTAATGCCTGGGAAGGCAGGCGAGGCAGAGTTCCACTTGTTCGCCCGCTCCGGCGACAAAGAGACCAAGCTGTCCAGTGAATTTCCGGCATGGCAGACCCAATTCGACCCGAGGGCCGCGGTGGTGAGCGGAACGATTGAGTTCGAGGAACTCGCCCCCGACGGCATGCCGGACCTCTTGCACGGTGAAGAGGATGTCTTTGCGCCCTTCCCCACTCCCGGCTTCGGATCGAACCTGCAAACGCCTCCCTCGGTCAAACCCCGCAAGGTTCAGATCGATGGAGAAATGATCGGCTACCTGCCCAGCCTGAATTCGAAGCGTTGGCGAGGGATGGCGGTGGCCATCCCACCGACGAAGCTTCTCAAGCTGAGCAGGAGCCTGCAAATCAGTTTTCTTCCCTCCGACTCTGCTGATGTTTACCGGCTGCGAAAGATCAGGTGCGTGTTTGCTCTGTCGAATGGGGGGGAACTTTCTTCCCCCGTGATTGAGCAGGAGTTCACAACCTTGAAACCCGGGCAGGGCGCCGCAGTACCGATTCGATTGCAGCTGACCGTACCGGTGGAGTGAGAAGGGGACGCTCGCGCTACGATTCACTCCGGGCTTGCAGCGCAAACCGGGAAAAGTGATAAGATTCGTTTCTTGAAATCTGACTCCTCGGGGGACGATGGCTTGGCTGATTACAGTGCTCTGCCGGCGCCTGGCTAGGCCGGCGCGAATGGTAATGGGCTTCTTGCTCTTGGTTTCCACTGCCGTCGCGCAAGCGCCTCTGCCGCCGACGATCCCCGACTTGGCCGCACGGGCCGAGGCCTTCGAAGCTCAGGGACGCTGGGATGCAGCCGCCGCGGAGTACCAGAAGATTCTGAAAATCGATCCGCACTCTGTTCCTGCCCTGAACGCACTAGGTGCCTTAAGTGTGCGGCAAGGAAAGTTTACCGAAGGCATCGCCTATTACCGTCAGGCGGTGAAAATCAATCCCCGCGAGTTTGGAACCTATCTCAACTTGGGCATTGCCTACGTGAAGATGCAGGACTATGCGTCTGCCACTCCACCCCTGGAAAAGGCCGCGCAGATCGAGCCCTCCAGTTTCCAGGCACAGGAGTTGCTGGGTGTAACGCTTATCGGGCAGGAAGATTTTGCCAAAGCGATTCCACCCCTGGAAAAAGCCCTGGAATTGGAGCCCAATGACCTGGGTTCAAATTACCTGCTGATTCGCTCCTACATCGAAACCAAGCAGTATGACAAGGCTCTAAAGGGATTCGAGCGCCTGGAAGCGCTGGACCCCGGCTCGCCCTGGGTTCGCATTCTGCGCGGGCAGGCTTACGACGGCGAGGGATCGTATGAAAAGGCCCTGGGGGAATTCGAAGAGGCCAAGAAACAACTGCCGAACGATGCCACCGTGCGGTTCTCGCTGGGTTTCATGTGCTGGAAGCTCCGGCATTATGATGAGGGGGTGAGCGAATTGCAGGAAGCTTTGCGCCTGGACCCCAAGTTCACGCAGGCCAAGTATTACCTTGCGGATTCTTATCTGACGGACCTGAAACCGGAATTGGCTCTGCCCATTTTGCAGGAGTTGGTGCAGGAGTTGCCCAAGGATTATCGAGCGCGGGTGGATCTTGCCAAGGCCCTGGAAAAACTGGGGAGGTACGAAGAAGCCGTGCCTCAGTTTCAGGAGGCCATTCGCCTGGACCCCACCCATGCCGAAGCTCATTACCTGCTGGCTCGGACCTATCAAAAGCTGAAACGGATGGATGACTACCAACGGGAACTCGCTATGGTTCAGCACTTGCAGACCGAGAAGCGCGCCGAGGATGAAAGTCTCTTTAAAGCTAGTGGGACACACGGAGATCCCGCGCGAGGGATGGGGATCATCCCGCCATCCGGGTCCGAGAAGGCGCCGCCCCAACCGTAAGTGCCAGAATTTTGACTCAGGAAGCGAATAGACGAGTGAAAACTCATCGGAGATACGTTCATGCAAATTCGCGTCAGAGCATTGATCACGTGCTATCAGCCGCCCACGAGGGTTCTGTACCTGGGCATGCTCATAGGCTTCATGTGTTTAACCCTTCTACCCAAGACACGTGGCGCTGAGGCGGCACCGGTCTCCATCATAGTTCCCAAGACAGCGGACCCGGTCTTGGCATTTGCCGGGCACGATCTGAAGCGTTACCTGGAGCAACTAACCGGGGATACAGTTACCACCGGCGACTCTGGCGCTCAGCATCGTATCTTTGTGG
>DATJVT010000024.1:0-4271 GCA_035501695.1 Terriglobia bacterium
CTGCGCTCCGAAGCCAGGATTGTGAAGCTGAACTATTTCACCTTGGAGGAGATCGACGCAATCCTTCAACATCACGGTAACTCTCTTCCGCAGCCGGACCGAGGGCGCCCACCGGGGGAAGAAGCAGGCGAAAAATTCGCACCCTCTCGATAGTCCGCCGAAGCACAGTCTCTACGGGCGACTGGGCGGGTACGACGTGGTCGCTGCCGTCATTGACGAGTTCCTAAGTCGCTTCGGGAGCGACCCCAGGCTGGCGCGGCTCGGCGGGGGCCGAAGCCAGGACTCGCGCCAGCGCACTCGTCAGTTGATTGTCGAGCAAGTCTGTTGGCTTGGGGGAGGTCCCTGTGTGTACACCGCCGCGATATGAAGACCTCGCGCGCCGGCCTCGGGATTACCGAGACAGAGTGGCAGGCCACGTTGGAACACGCCTTGGCTGCGCTGGAGAGATGCGCCCTTGCCCCGGCGGAAAAGGCAGAGTTCTTGGCGATCTTTCAGAGGTATAGAGACGAGATCGTCGAGAGGACGTGAAGCGTCACCAAGATCTATGAAACATGCCCCTAAATTCATGCTGCGACAACTCGTCAGCGACGAGTCCCCGTCGCCATCGGAGGAAAAGAGTATGCCTGCTAAAATTCTTCAGATCAATTTCAAATTCCGCGCCAGTACGACGGATTACCAGAATCTCTGCAAATCGGTTGCCGAAGCCTTTGCTGCGGTTCCGGGCCTGCGCTGGAAGATCTGGCTTTTGAACGAACATGAAAAGGAGGCAGGAGGCATCTATCTCTTTGAGAGCGAACAGGCCGTGAATGATTATCTCTCCGGCCCCCTGGTCGCACAGGTCAAGGGTAATCCTGCCTTGTACGACGTGAGCGTCAAAGCGTTCGACGTGATGGCGGATGTCACTGCCATCACTCGCGGTCCTGTTCCAGCAATGGCTGATTTCGCCTCTGCCTGACCACGGCGGGTTCCAATTCTGTCTGACTCCAAAGAGTCGACTTCCCTCAGCCTGCTGCCGGGCTTACCCCCTCGACGCATTGAGGGGCGAGGATTCACATTGTGCATGCGTGCCGCTAGAGCTGCAATATACGTGCATGTTGGGATTCCGTTGATTAAGCGTTTCAACTGTGACGTGACGAGAGGTCAGTTTAGTAGATCGGGCTGAGCTCCAGGGTCTGAAACTGCATCAAGTCGTGTTCATAGTTGGCGGCAGGCTGGATTCGAACTGAAATGGGGCCTGCCTGGGGAAGCGTGACGGTTCCCAGGTCCAGGGTTTTGTAGTCAAAATCGTCACCCGTTTGTTCCACCACCTCCGCCAGAGATTGCGGCCCGATGGTCAGCATGTATTTGCCGTCCTGCCACTCGGCGCGCGCCGCATATGTGATTCGGACCCTGTACTTCCCCGTCTGGCTCACCAGCAGATTCCACGTGACGGAATCCGCCGGGCCGGTCCACTTCGAAATAAAGAAGCCCCCCTTGCGGTTGAAGCGCTTCCAGGCTTTGCCCGCGGTCGAGCCATTCATGTAATCCAGTTGGAAGGGCGAGTCGCTGCCTTGCGTCACGATGGGCAGATCCACCTTGAAGGGTGCGGCCATTTCCAGAACCACTACCGTGTCGCTGGCGTCGGGAGCCTGCGCGGGCAGGGGAACAAGCAGGGTGCGGTCGGTTTCGCTGGTGGCCAATTTCTCCGCCGGACGGGAGAGCAGGTACGCCGCCTTCACAGGATTGTCCCCCCAATCCGAAACGCGCAGCACGTGGTCCGCCGGCCAACTGAAGAGGTGCAGGTATACCTTGTTGTCCTTCACCGTGGTCCGTCCCCAGGAGTACTCGGGCAGGGGGGTGGCGGTGGCCCCGTAGATGCTCTCGCCGTTCTGCTGCATCCACGCGCCGACCTGGCGAAGCGTCGCCACGGCGGCCGGGGGCATGGTGCCGTCGGCCATGGGACCAACGTTAAGCAGATAGTTGCCTCCCTTGCTCACGGTTTCCACCAGAAGGTGAATGACCACGGCGGGCGGCTTCCAATTCTGATCGAACTTGCTATACCCCCAGGTTTCGTTGAGAATCTGCGGCGTCTCCCAGGGCTCTTCAATCCCTCCCACTGCCATGCCACGATCGTTCATATCCTGGTAATCGCCCACCAGGTCCTGGCCGTAGCTTCCCACGCGGCCATTGATGAGGCATTGAGGCTGCAGACCGTGGACGAGTTCGACGAAGTCCTCCGCCTGCTCGCGCGTCTCCAGTCCGCGGTCGAACCACACCAGCCCGACCGGGCCGTAACCCGTCAGCAATTCCCGCACCTGCGGCTTCGACTTCATTTCCAGGTAGCGATCGAAGTTCTTCTTTGACCGGTCGTAGTCCCAATTGTTTCCGTACCCATCAGGATCGTCCCAATCTTCCCGCTGGGAATAGTAAAAGCAGAATCGGATACCCTGCTTCCGGCAGGCTGCGGCAAGTTCTTTCAGCAGGTCGCGCTTAAACGGTGTCCAATCGACAATGTTGTAGTCGTTGACGTTCGTGCGGTACATGGCAAATCCGTCGTGGTGCTTCGCCGTGATCACCAGGTATTTCATCCCCGCCGCTTTGGCCAACGCCACCCAGTCGTCGGCATTGAACTTCGCGGGGTTGAACTGCCGCGCCATCTCGCGATATTCCTTCACGGGGATGTTGTAGCGCTGCATGATCCATTCGGCCTCGTTGCCGACGGGGATGCGGTGGCCCTGCCATTCCCCGGCCAGGACGGAGTAAGGGCCAAAGTGAATGAACATGCCAAACTTGTCGTGCTGAAACCACTCGAGCCTCCGCTCGGACGTCCCCGCGGGGACAGGTGTGCCGGCTTGCGCAAATATCTTGTGACCGACAGGAAGTCCCATCGTGCAAACCATGATGATCAAAGCACATTGAGTCCTTTTCACGGGCGGTCTCCTTTACCGGGGATGTTTGGAACTATACAGGATGGCAAAACGTAGGTATATACAGTAAGTGAAAAGGAGATCCCTGCCATGGCTACAGGACCTGTCCCCCCGCGTCCGCCCGCGCCACCGGCGCCTCCCCAAAGCCGCAGCAACTTCGTGGTGATTGCGCTGCTGCTTCTCCTCCTGATCGTTCTGATTGGCGGGATTGGCGTAGTGGCGGGGCTGCGAATCCTTTCGCACGCTGTCAATATCAATGTGCAAGGGGAAGGCGCAAAGAAGGAAGTTTCTATCCAAACCCCTTTGGGCTCGCTCGAGGTCAATAAGGACATCAATGAAGCCAGTCTCGGTTTGCCCATTTATCCCGGGGCTACGCGCCTGAAGGATGATGACTCCGCCACGGTGAACATCGATATAGCGGACCAGACCAAGGTACGCGTGCTGGCCGGGAAATTCGAGACGCCCGATTCGCTGGACAAGGTCGAGACCTTCTATCACGGTCGCCTGGACGCTCAGGTTACCAAGTTCACGGAAAGGGACCCGCAGGGCAAGACCGTCTTCGAGATCAAGCACGACAAGCAGACCAAGATCGTGACGCTCCATAAGGATGGGGACAATACCCGCATCGAACTCGTGCGCGTATCCGAAGGCCAATCGGAAGCGAATTAAGCAGCCCACCATGACCACCTTTGACATCGACTGGGTCCGAGCCCAATTCCCTGCTCTGGCCGTAAAGGTAAATGGCTGCCCTGCGGCTTATTTCGACGGCCCTGGAGGCACGCAAGTCCCGCAACGCGTGATTGACGCGATGGTGGGCTACCTGGCCACCTCGAACGCCAACACGCACGGGGCCTTTGCCACCAGCCAGCGGACGGACGAGGCGATTGCCGCCGCCCATACGGCCATGGCCGACCTGCTGGGCTGCGATGCGGAGGAAGTGATCTTCGGGCCCAACATGACCACGCTGACCTTCGCGCTCAGCCGCGCCCTGGGCCGCGAACTCCGCCCGGGGGATGAAATCGTCGTGACCCGGCTCGACCACGACGCCAATGTCTCTCCCTGGACGGCATTGGAGGAGCGCGGCTGCGTCATTCGCTGGGTGGACGTCCGCCCCACCGATTGCACCTTGGATATGGACGAACTGCGGCAGTCAGTGAACCCCCGCACGCGCGTCGTGGCGGTCGGCTACGCCTCCAATTCGGTAGGAACGCTCAATGATGTCGAAGCCGTGGTGCGGTTGGCGCACGGCGTGGGAGCGCTGGCGTATATTGACGCGGTCCATTACGCCCCGCATGGACTGATTGACGTGCGCAGGCTCGACTGCGATTTTCTGGTTTGCTCTCCTTATAAGTTTTTCGGACCACA
>DATJVT010000025.1:0-3469 GCA_035501695.1 Terriglobia bacterium
GGTGCGAGCGAAGCGCAATAGAGAAACCCTTAAACTTCAAGTTATCGGAAGGCAGAGGCAGTATCGCCGGTGGAGCAACGCATCGCCGGGGGCGGAGTCGGCCATTCGTTGTTGCTTCCTGCAAAAAGTCCCGCTTGCCCCGTGGTCCGGCGCCTGGCACCAGGCATATGGTACCAACCCGTTTTCGCGCGCCCTTTCTCGCATTCCGTCCTCTCCCTTTCTCAGGTCCAGCACCCTGGCGGCCATAGGCTAGAGAACCTATGACAGTGGCTGGTAGGGCAATTTCCGGCCTTCGGGCGCCCTTGTGCCGGCAGGACCGGCGGGCATATACTCGCAGCGGTTTGCGAACCCTTGCCCAAAGGAGTGAAGCTGTGAAGGACCGATCCCTATATCTCATGAGTCGCCGGCCCACAAAACGATTCCTATTAACTCTCCTCACCCTTGCCTTCCTGCCCGTCATTCCCCTCACGGCGGGTTCAAATCCGCTCCCGGTCCGAGGGCTTAACCTGACTGCCCCCAAACCGGATGAACTTCCCCTGGCCTTGCGGTTCATCCGTGATGCCCTGCCCAAAGAGGGCGTGAATGTGCTGGTGATGGAATTCGACTACCGCTACCCATACAAGTCACACCCCGAGGTGGTCGACGCGGATGCGCTTTCCGAGGACCAGGTCAAACAGATTGTGGCGGCCTGCCACGACGCCGGGGTTCGCTTGATTCCCTTGATCAACATGCTGGGCCACCAGTCGTGGGACAAGCAGACCTTTGGCCTCCTGCGCGCCCATCCCGAGTTCGACGAGGCCCCGGGGAAGTACCCCACTAACCAGGGCATCTATTGCCGCAGCTATTGCCCGCGGGCAGCGGGCGTGCACGCCGTTGTCTTCGACCTGATCGATGAGTTGGCGACCGCCTGCCAGGCCGATGCCGTGCACGTGGGGATGGATGAGGTATTTCTGCTGGGCGAGGACGACTGCCCGCGTTGCCGGGGGATGAACAAAGCCGAGTTGTTTGCGCAGGAAGTTCGCACTCTGCACGACCATCTGGCCGGCACACACCGGGAAATGTGGATGTGGGGCGACCGCTTCCTGGATGGAGATGCCACCGGGCTGGGTAAATGGGAAGCGAGCATCAACGGCACCGCGCCCGCGATCAGCCTGGTGCCCCGGGATATCGTGATCTGCGACTGGCACTATGAGGCGGCGGTTCCCACGGCGGCGTACTTTGCCATCCAGGGCTTCCGCGTCGTGGCGGCGCCCTGGCAGATGCCGGACGTTGCACTCAATCAATTAGAACTGGTCCGCAGAATACGCGCCGCCTCGACCGATGCCCTCAAGTCGCGCACGCTGGGCGCGCTGCAAACCACCTGGTGTGACCTGGGCGACTTCGTGCAGGCGTACTATGGAGAAGGCTCACCCACCCGCGAAGGGGTCAAGGCCGCCGAATGCTTCAAGGCCCTCTTCAGGGAGGTTCGGCAGGAGGAGTAGTGGGGCGTTTGGAAAATGCGTATATCGTAGTGCCCCCCTCAAGGGCGGCGTGTGCGAGACTATTACACGATTCTTGCGCTCCGCCATTTCCCTCGCTGGGCCGGTTGGCGCAGAGCGCAGGTCTGCGCCATCAGATGATCGCAGAGTTGCACTCTGCGTCGACCCCCGGGGACTGGTAACCACCCCCGTCCCGATGCATCGGGACGGCCCCTCCTCATCGAGGAGGGAAGCTTCTACCGGCTCCCCTGCTCGATGAGGAGGGGCCGGCGCGTTCCGCGCGGGGGTGGTGCGGAAACGCAGAAAATCAATGGGCGGCTACGCCGATTGAATCTTGCGCCCGCCCTCGTCCCACACGGCCACACACTTGTTGAAGTACGAGAAATTCGCCATGTGCGCGGCGATGGCGGTGTTCTTGCCGTAGACCGCATCCTCCACCGAGGGCTGCCGCGTGCGCACCGACTCCATGAAGTTGTTCATGTGGTCGATCTGGTAATCGTAGCGCGGCGGAGCTTCGAATGTCTCCGCCGATTGAATGAGGGTATATTGGCCCGGCAGAGGCTCCGGGTGCTCCTTGTTCCATTCCTGAAAGTACTCCGTCCTCAGTTTCTGCGGCCAGCCCAGAACGGAATAGCCCTCTGGCCGGGGTTCGGTATTCTGCGGCGCAAAAGTGAGGACGTCGTTCTTGATCTCCAGGGTCCCCTTGGTGCCGAAGAAGCGAATGGCGGCAGGCGATTCGTTGTTCAGGTTGCAGCGCATGGCGATGCGGAAATTGGGATATTCAAACAGCGTCCAGCTCAGGTCGGGCATCTCGCGGTTTTCCGTCCAGCGGAGAATGCCTCCCATGGTGGCGGCGCGGCGGGGCGGAGCCGTGATCCCGGCGATGAAGTGAATTCCCGTCAGCATGTGCACGTAGAGGTCGCCCGGCAGGCCTTCGCCGTAATCCCGGAAGCAGCGCCAGCGGAAGAATCGGATGGGATCGAAGGGGCGCTTGGGGGCGTCGCCCAGGAACTGGGTCCAGTCGATGGTCTGCTCACTGGCGTCGGGCGGGATGGGATAAACCCACGCGCCGCTGCCATCATTGCGGTCCATGCAGGCCTCAACCGCGGTCACCTGACCGAGCGCGCCGCTGTCGAAGATTTCCTTGGCCTTGGCGTACACGATGGAACTGCGGCACTGGCTGCCCACCTGCACCACGCGCTGGTGGCTCTGCATGGCATCGATCATGCTGAAAGCCTGGTCGACAGTGTGTGACATGGGCTTTTCGCAGTAGACGTCCTTGCCCGCGGCGCAGGCATCCTGCGTAATGCGGGCGTGCCAGTGGTCCGGCGTGGCCACCAATACGGCGTCCACATCCTTGCGGTCCAGGATGGCCCGATAGTCCTTGGTGGTGAGGATGTCCTTCCTCGCGTATTCCTTGGCAGCGGTCAGGCGGCCATCGTAAAGGTCGCAGGCGGCCACGATCTCAGTACCCGGGCAGCGGAGCGCGGCAGACATGATGGTGCACCCCTCCACTCCCGTACCGATGGAAGCGAAACGCACGCGGTCACTGGGCGGGACGGCGCGCGGGGCGACCGCGAAGTTGCGCGGTGAAAGCAGCGTGGTTTTCGACGCCACGCCCACGGCGGCGGCACTGGCGCCGGCGCCCATAAACTCCCGGCGATTCATTTGACGGATATCCATGAAGACAATTCCTCCTTGAAGATGGTCCGCATCCGTGAGCTCTTTGGGCTCACAATGCAGCCGCTCATTCTGCCAGATATGGCACCTGGGAAAAAGGGGATTATTGTAAAGGGGGATGGGGGTGCGTTCGGGGGATGCAGGGCCGGACGGCGTTCGGCCTTGGCCGGGCGCTGCTCGGCCCTACATGCCTGCTGCCGCCCCGCCGGCGGATTCACGATTGCACGTTTAAGAAATTTGGGGTGAGTTGGGCGGTGAGTGCGATAAGTGGCGGCCAGGGGCGGACTCCCGAAGTTGGGGAGCCTTCCCCT
>DATJVT010000026.1:0-2367 GCA_035501695.1 Terriglobia bacterium
CAGGCAGGCCATGGACATCAGCAAGTAGGAGCGCTGATTGAGGGTCCACATCCGGTCACAATCCTCCACCGTCAAGTCATCAAACTTGATCCTGTCATCGTTGGCGGCATTGTTGACCAGGTAGTCCACGCGCCCGGCAAGCTCGCGCACATAGGCCGCAAAGGTCTTGATCTGATCCGGAACGCTCAGGTCAGCCCGATAGTAATGGGCGCGGCTTCCCAGGGCCCGGGCAGCCAGTTGACCCTTCTCCTCATGCCGGGAGCAAAAATAGACCTCGCACCCAACCTCACAAAGGCTGCGGCAGAAATCGTAGCCAACGCCTTCGCTCCCGCCCGTCACCACGGCCACCCGGTCGGTGAATTCACCCGGAACCAACATCTTGCGCCCTCCCCGGCTCTACGCCTGGCAATATGCACCTTGCCCGGAGTTTTAATCTTGTGGAACTGCATGCTAGAGTATCACTACTGACCGCTGCAAGAAACGGACAGAATCCTACTTGAAGCATCGTCGCGGGAATCGTGGCCAACGCAATCGTCCGGATACTGACTGAGTTCTTCGCGCGCTATGGGTATTGGACGGTCTTCTTCGGCGTAATGTTGGAAAACGTCGGCCTGCCCATCCCCGGCGAAACGGTGCTGCTGTTCGCCGGATTTCTCGCATATCAAAACAAACTTCATATCGTGCCGTCGATAATAGTCGCCATTGCGGGGGCCACGGCCGGGGCGACGCTCGGCTACGGACTGGGCCGCCGCGGCGGCGCCCCCCTGGTCGACCGCCTTCTGGGGCGTTTTCCCCGCATCCGGAGGCGATACGACAGTTCCGAAAAGGTACTCCTCAAACATGGTCACTGGGCGGTTTTTGCTTCGCGCTTCATTACCGGATTGCGGGTGTTCGCGGGACTTCTGGCGGGCGTCCTGCGGATGCCTTTTTGGACCTTCTCGCTCTTCAGCTTTACGGGGGCGGTTTGCTGGGCCTTGACGATCGGTTACGTGGGCTATTTCCTCGGGAGTAGCTGGGACCGACTGGTTCGCGTCGTGGGCCGGTTGGACCTTGCGGCGTTAGCCTTTGTTGCGGTAATCGTAGTGGCAATGCTTCTCATTCGCCTGCTGCGGAGGAGAAAATTGCAATAACTCGCGGCGGTCGCCTACTGGCCCAACCTCTTCAGATCATCTTTTGCGCCCTTGAGATTGGGACGAAGTTGGAGGGCGGTCTGAATCTCCACCCGGGCATCGGCCTTCCGGCCTTCTTTTTCGAATAAGAGTCCCAGCAGGCGGTGCGCCTCGGCATTGTCCGGGGCTTCCCCTTCCGGCTCCTGCGAGAGGTACTTCTTCACATACCCTTCCGCTCCCGGCAGTTCTTTGCCCGTTTCCAACAAAGCTTGAGCGGCTTCGTAGAAAGGGCGCAGGTCGTCGGGAACGCTCTTCTCCGCAGCGGCGAGGATTTGCTCGAGGTCATTCCATCGTTCCTGAAGGGCGAAGACCCGCGCCAGGATTGCGTATGCCCCGATCAAGGTGGGATCGACTTGCACCGCGGCCTGGGCGTTTTTCGCAGCTTCCTCATACTTGGCGTGGGGTGAGCAGCTGTAGAAACTTGCGAGGGCCGTCAACGCATCGTAACTACGGGGGTTCGCTTCAACCGCTTTCAGGAGGAAGGCTTCCACCTGGTCCGGCTTCTTTTCCAGTTCTGCCAGGGTGGCGTGGGCCAGGTCTCCCTGGCTGGCGTTGAGGGCCGTAATTTTATCGGCAAGCGCGCGCGCCTCGTCCTTGCTGCCTCCCATGACCCCCGGCGCCTGATACTTGAACTGCATCATGGAATCGAGCGCATCCAGATTCGCGGGGTCAAGCTGGATAGCTATTTCCACTTCCTTGCGAAACTTCACCGCCAGTGATCCAGCCGAAAGGAAGCTGGCGCGCGCCGCCATTTCCCCGAATATCTGGCCCAATCTCAGGTGGTAATTTGAGTTCTTGGGATCAAGATTGACGGCTTGCTGGGCAAGCGGTAGCGCTCCGTCGAGGTCTTTGAATGACACCTTCACAGCCGCCAGAAGGTAGCTGGCCTTGGCGTCATCGGGATGGGCTTTGACTTGGGGCTCGAGGATGGCGCGAGCTCTCTTGTAATGACCGCCTTTGACCAGCGCTTCGGCATCCTGGGTTCCGGGGCCGGTTTCCGAAGGGCGAGTGCCAAGGGGGTAAGTAAGCAGCGAACCCAAGACGAAAGCCGGCAGACCGATTGCTATGAGTACGCGCGGCAGCGGGTGAGGAGTACGTAGGTTATTGCGTCGCAAGCCAGGCCTCCCGGATGGCCACCTGCTCGGGCGTGGCCGAGGACAATGGAACGATGGAATATTGGCTGGGGATCGGGGGGTCA
>DATJVT010000027.1:0-4103 GCA_035501695.1 Terriglobia bacterium
AGGGGGCGAAACACATCGTGCTCCCTTTTACATCGACGGAGCTGATGGCAAGCACTTGTTTTCGGTCGATAACTATTCGCTCCAGGGTGCGCCACTCCCAGGTGCCGGACTTTTTTTGTACACGAAGGCGGGGGCACCGGCGGCCGGGCTAGTGGCGACGAGCGGTAGCTATAAACGGTCAACGGAAGACCAGTTGACCTACGTCAACGAGCTCAAAACCTACATCTACGATAACCAGCCGGGGCAGAACTCAGGGCCACCGGCATTCGAAGTTTCCAGCCTTGCTTTGACGCCCGCAGGGGGGAGTCTATGGCTAATGAATCGCCCTACGACTGCAAACGCTCGACCCGAACGCGCTGGTGAGCTAGCTGCAAAAACCGGCGTCGGCGGGCAACTGACCCTTTGGCCACGGAACGGGAAGCCGGAAATACTGCCCAAGCCTTAATCGCCATCATTTCAAGTATGGTGAGTTCGTCTGTCGCGCGATGGCTTGCCCCGGGTACTGCGGGGGTCGGGTGCGGTAAGGATGAGGTATCCGTCGGCTGACGGACTCCTCAGCGGCGCTTCCATTCACCATTTCCCCTTCGTTCGATCTCCCCAAATCCCCGTGTCAAATAAACGCCCGGGGCGCAGGCACGACACGGGAGGGCTGATATGCCCCGTGCCTGGGGGACATGCGGGGTGGGAAGAAACGTGTCAGCCCTGTTGTACCCAGACCCTGAGCGGTGCGGGCCCGACCCTCGCCCCCTCGGGCGCGAGGGTCGAACGGTTAACTGAAAGGAATTTCCATTTCCCGCGTCACGTCAAACCACTCCATGATCTCCTCCGCCGATGAAGGCCATGCCGCCACCCATGGTTGATGCCAGGAAAATGTGGAAACTGGAGGCGGCGGCCTCCCGGTGCCCTTCGGATTTTCCACCTTCGGGAGGAAACATCCGCAACCGGCCCCCGGCACGGAGAGATCGGGCCAAGCGGGGCGGGTGGGCTGACTTCCAATCCTCGCCCCCTTGAGGGACGAGTTCCCTGTCCGCTGCCCACTGTGCACTGTCCTCTGTTCCCTGTCCCCTGTCCCCTGTTCCTTGCCGCCTCGCCGGCGATTCGCAAAAGGCGTTTCCTACCGGCAGGAAATTTGCAATTTAGTCTGTGACATCCGGTCCTATTCGGCGCGAAAAAAGAATGAAACCCGGGCAAATTATCCGAATAGGAGTTGGATATTTCTGCATTCTTGAGCGGTTTTCGGGAGATATTTTGACCCAGTCTGGCGAAATCGGCGTGACATTTGTGCCTGATGGATCGAGAAACGCGAGCTTTTTGCGCCCGATTCGGGGAACCTGGGGTCAGACGAGACGTTATATAGGTTCATTCCTCCCCGAGTTGGAAATGTCGCCACGCGCCCCGTTTTCGGGTGGGCAAGGAGGGAGAGCCACTCAAGGGGGACGACATGGGGACCGTGACTGCCGGCGATGATGGGACAGGGCACCTCGATCGCACCATTCACGCCCGGCTTACTGATTCCCGGCCTCCTGGCGCAAGGTCTCGTACAAGAGCATCTTGACATAGGCTTGGTACCCGATGCCCTTTTCCGCGGCCATGGCGCGCGCCATGTCAATATTGGTCGCCCCCAACCGCGGCGTGGCCGGCTGCGTCTTGGCGCGGGCTGTGGCTTGAGAGAAGGTCAGCGTGGATGCTGCCAGGATACGGCGTTCGGTGGCCCGCTCGAGTGCCCGGCGGTGGCGCTCGTGCCATTTGGCGTCTTCGGCTTCCGACGTGAATCGAGGGATAATGATTCTCTTCTTAGACATTTTTGCTTCAATGTCCGCCGCTTTGGACCGCCAGCGAAGCCGCATAGTCGTATTGAAAGCCCTGCGCTTTGTGAGTTGTGGGGATTACCAGAGGGTTTGTGATCCGCTGTGTGGTTGGCAGGGGGCGGGGAAGGCTTGTGGTCGCTGCTGCGCCGGCGGTGGCCGGTGTCTTGACGGGCGGGGGTATCGGGCGCAGGGGGGAGCCCGCCGCCCCTGCGTTCGCCGATTCTCCGGTCCATGCGCTTCCGGCTTGCACGCCGCCGGTGATGTTTTCGCTGGTCCGACATAGCCGCATCTTAGCCCGGTCAGGCCCCGCGTTTCAAATCGTTTACGGCGGCGCGCACCTTGGGAATCAGCTCGCCGTAATCCTTGGGAGAAGCCTTGTCGAGGAACTGCTGGTAATAGCGCAGCGCCTGGGACTTGTCGCCGGCCTTGTCGAAGAGCACGCCGAGGTTCAAGAGCGGTTCCACTTCGGTGGAGTCCAGGGCAGCGGCCTTTTCGAAATCGGCGCGCGCGGTATCGCCGTCCCCGCGTTGGATGGCCACCAGGCCCAACCCGTTATACGCCGCGCTGTAACGATCGTTCTGGAGGGTGATGGCCTTGAAGGCCTTTTCCGCCTCATCAACATGCCCCAACTGCAATTGCGCTGTTCCCAGGTTGCGCAGGTTGTCGAGATTGGTGGGATTGATTTGATTGGCGCGGGTCATCGCCTCCGCCGCCTTATCCAGCTCGTGCAGGCGCAGGTAGCATTTGCCCAAGCGGGCATAGATGGTGTCGGTAGCAACGTGCAAGTCTACCGCCCGGCGCAGCACCTCCGCGGCACGAGCCCATTGTCCCATGCGCTCGAAGGCGGCCGCCAGATAGGTATAGGCGAGGGGGTTCGTGGGGTCCTGGCGCAGGCCCTCCTCCATCAACTGCGCGGCCTGCGGGTATTCGTGGTGGTTGAGCGCCGCTGCCACTTCGTCGAGGGTGCGCAGCGCCCCGACACGGTCCTTGGGGTCGGGGGCATCGCCGCCCAACTGGATTTCGCGCGTCGCTCCCCCGCCTACGTACCCCAGTGACTCAAGTTCCTGGCGCGTCTGCTCATCCACCGGTACGGCGGCCACTCTCTCGTTTTTCGCCTGTGTTCCGGCAACCTCCCAGATCTGCTTTTGAAGCTGGTCAGCTTCCGCCGGTTGGCGCGCGATCAGGTTCTGGAGTTCGCCGGGGTCGCGCGTCAGGTCGTAGAGTTCGGGGTGTGGGGCCAGGATAAGCTTCCAGGCGTCGTTGCGCATGGCCCGCAATTCCGACCATCCCATATAAGTCCGCGGGTAAAGCGTCTCTCCATAGGAATAATTCGACCGCACGTGGGTTCCACGCAGCAGGAGGGGCCAAAGGCTGACGCCCTGCGCTTGCGGCGAAGGCGGCAGGCCCAGGAATTCCATCGCGGTGGGATGGAGGTCGATGGAACGGACCTGGTCATCGATCACCTTGCCGGGGGGAACATCCGGGCCCGCCACGATCAGCGGGACGTGCAGGGTGGCGTCATACAAGAAGATGCCGTGCGTCTGCTCTCCGTGCTCCCCCAGGCTCTCGCCGTGATCCCCCACCGCGATCACGAGGGTGCGGGAGGCGAGGCCGAGTTGGCCCATGCCACCGAGCAACCGCCCCACCTGCTCATCCATGTAAGCGATTTCGCCGTCGTAGAGGCTTTTGGCGTACTCGCGCTTGTAAGGCTCGGGAGGGTCGTAGGGCTGGTGGGGGTCGTAGTAGTGCACCCAGAGGAAAAACTTCCGTGAGGCGTTGTGGTTCAGCCACTCGAGCGCCCGGTCCGTCACGACGGAGGCGCGCCGTTCCGGAAACATGCCGGGGAGCTTTCCCTCCTCCGTATCCGCCCCCATGTCATCGTCGTAAATCTCAAAACCATGAGAGAGGCCGAAGTGTTTCGCCACCACGCGCGAGCCCACAAAGGCCGCGGTGGAAAACCCCGCCGCCTGGGTAAGGGAAGCAATGGTGGGATGGGACTTGTCGAGAACAAAGCCGCCCATGTCGCGCAGGCCGTGGACGGTAGGGTAAGCACCCGTCATGATGCAGGCGTGGGATGGCAGGGTAAGGGGAACCTGCGCTGTAGCATGCGCGAACCGCACGCCTCGCGCTGCGAGCGCATCCAGGTGCGGCGTGCGGGCATGCCCCGAAGCGTAGCAGCTCAGGTGGTCAGCCCGGGTAGTGTCGAGGGTGATCAGCAGGACGTTTGCCTCGCGCGGCTCCCGGCGGGCTTGTTCCGGCTCATGCTGGCGGCAAGCAACGAGACATGCGAGCAGC
>DATJVT010000028.1:0-25837 GCA_035501695.1 Terriglobia bacterium
CGAGTCGTGGTGGGGGACGATTCCAGGGAGGATGCAGCAGGTCATTATCGCGTGTGGGACGCCGATTCCACCGAGACTTTGCTGGAGGGCAATTATGCCGTCAAGGCCAATGAGAATCTGGAGGTGGGAAGCATTCCGGTCTTCCATTCCGGCAAGCGCCTCTTCCTGATCGAATGGACGGCCAACGGGAGGAAATGCGTCAACCACTATCTCCAGGGCTTCCCGCCCTTCTCGCTCGAACAATATAGAGCGTGGCTGGTCAAGATTGCGGCCTTACAAAATGACTTTGACCCGGCCAGTATTGGGAAATAACCTTGAAAGAGATGTCGAACCGGAGAGGCCGGCCGGAACAAAAACCTTACAATACGCATCCAATCCATTGATGTTGAAGGCGCGGGACGGGTATTTCAGGGCGATCCCGCCGCGTCAACCCACAATTTGTTCTGACCAGGGGCATGCTTATGGCCAAGCCTGTCATCATGACAATTGACGATGATGCGGAAGTGTTACACGCGATCGAGCGCGACCTGCGCCGCCGGTATTCCGAACGCTTTCGAGTGCTGCGCGCGGAGTCCGGGGCCGTCGCCTTGGAGGCACTGAAGGGGCTTAAGCGGCGAAATAACGCGGTGGCACTACTTCTGGTGGACCAGCGCATGCCGCAGATGACCGGCGTGGAGTTCCTGGAAAAGGCGATCGAGCTCTTTCCTGACGCCAAACGCGTCCTGCTGACCGCTTATGCCGACACCGATGCCGCCATTCGCGCCATTAATGATGCCCGAATCCAACACTATCTGCTTAAACCCTGGGACCCGCCTGAGGAGCACCTCTACCCCGTACTTGACGACCTCCTGGGGGATTGGACCGCCTCGTTCCGGCCACCCTTTGAAGGTGTGCGCGTTCTGGGCACGCGCTGGTCCCCCCAATCGTACGCTATTCGCGATTTTCTGGCGCGCAATCAGACACCCTATCAGTGGATCGATGTGGAAACGGCAGGACAAAGCGGTGAGGTTAAGAGCGTGGTGCAAGCAACCGGTGCCGCCCCATCCTCTTTGCCCCTGGTTCTCTTCCCTGATGGCGTGTCCCTGGCGGCCCCCAGCATTTCCGCCCTGGCGGAGAAGCTCGGCTTGCGCGTGCTCCCGGAGGGCGCCTTCTACGATTTGGTCATAGTCGGTGGCGGTCCGGCGGGGTTGGCAGCGGCTGTTTATGGAGCCTCGGAGGGACTGCGCACGGTGATGGTGGAAATGGTGGCGCCGGGGGGGCAGGCAGGAATGAGCTCTCGCATTGAGAACTATCTCGGCTTCCCCTCCGGCTTGAGCGGCGGCGACCTGGCGCGGCGCGCGGTGGCTCAGGCGCGGCGCTTTGGGGTGGAGATTCTCTCCCCGCAGCAAGTCACCGGCCTTCGGGTTGAAGGGCCCTCGCGCACGGTGCAGTTGGGGGAGGGAACGGACATCGGTTGTAAAGTCCTGCTGATTGCGACGGGAGTTTCCTATCGCAAACTGGATGTGCCCGGCCTTGAGCGCCTGCAGGGTTGCGGCGTCTATTATGGCTCGGCCATGACCGAGGCCATGTCGTGCCAGGGGGAGAACGTTTACATTGTCGGTGGCGCGAACTCTGCCGGCCAGGCCGCCATGTATTTTTCCAAGTACGCGCGTCGCGTAGTCATGCTGGTGCGCGGCGAATCTCTCTCTGCCTCGATGTCCCAGTACCTGATCGACCAGATCAAGAAGACCTCCAACATACAAGTGGAGACGCATTCCCGCGTCGTGGGAGCCCACGGCCAAGACCACCTCGAAGCCCTCTCTATCCAATGCCAGACCAGCGGCGAAATATCGACAGTTCCCACCCAAATGCTCGCCATCTTCATCGGCGCCGAGCCCAATACCGATTGGCTGGCGGGCCTGGTGGAACGCGACGAGCGTGGCTTCATCCTGACGGGGCCAGACCTTGTCCGTGGCGGCAAACGGCCCTCAGGGTGGCCGCTGGGCCGCGATCCGTATTGGCCGGAAACCAGCGTGCCCGGCATCTTCGCCGCGGGCGACGTTCGTCACGGGTCGGTGAAGCGGGTCGCTTCGGGCGTGGGCGAGGGCTCGATTGCCGTGCAATTTACTCATCAGTACCTCAGCGAGGTGTGACGTGGTGGAGAATCTCACTAGCGCGAAGACGGCAAGCTGGATGGACGAACTGCGCAAACACCCGGTCTTTGCGGACCTCTCCGCGGAAGACTTTGCCTGGTTGGCGGAAAGGTTTCAGGAAATTCATCTCCAAGAAGGAGAGGTGTTCGCAAAGCCGGGAGACTCCGTGAAATACCTCAACGTCATCCTGGAAGGTGAGATTCGCGTCCAGCGTGGCACGGAGGCGGACGCGCCCATTTATATCGGCTCTGCGGGCCAGGTGACGGGGGTCCTGCCTTACTCTCGGCTTACGCATTTCCCCGGCACGGGGAGGGCTGTAACCTTCACCCGCATCGCCCGCCTGCACCGGGACTATTTCCCGGAGATGTTGCACCGCATGCCCCAACTGGGCCAGCGCCTGGTGGCGATCATGGCGGACCGTATCCGCGAGACCACCCGGATGGAAACCCAGCAGGACAAGCTGATGGCGCTGGGCAAGCTTTCTGCGGGCCTGGCGCATGAATTGAACAACCCGGCCGCCGCCGCGCAGCGCGCCGCCGCCAGCCTGCGCGAGGCGCTGGAAACCGTGCGCGACGCCAGCATCCGGCTGGCCCGGCATGCCCTCACCTCGGAACAACGCGAGCTGATTATCTGCTTCGAAAAGGAGGCGGGACAAGCGCGCGAAACTCCCCCCGATCCGCTGGCCCGGAGCGACCGTGAGGAGCGCATTACCTCATGGCTGGAAGGCCACCACTTGCCGGACGCCTGGAGGGTCGCGCCCGTGCTGGCCGACGCGGCGGTGGATATCCCCCAACTCGAGGCTTTAGCCACGCAAGTGGGCGATGAGGTGCTGTGCGACGCCCTCATCCGCATCGCCTCCATCGTGACCATCTCGAGACTGATCGGCGAAATTGAAATCAGCACCCGGCGCATCTCCGACCTGGTCCAGGCCATCAAGGAATACTCCTACATGGACCAGGCTGCGATGCAGGAAGTTGACGTCCACCAGGGGCTCGACAATACCCTGACCATCCTCCATCACAGGCTGAAAAGCGGAGTCCAGGTGGTCCGCGAATACGCCCCAAACCTCCCCAAGATCTGCGCCTACGGCAGTGAATTGAACCAGATCTGGACCAACCTCATCGCCAACGCCATCGAAGCCATGCACGGAAAGGGTGAGCTGCGGGTGAGGACCGCACTGGAACTGGACCGAGTACTCGTGGAAATTCAAGACAACGGACCAGGAATCCCCCCGGAAGTTCTGCCGCACATCTTCGAGCCTTTCTTCACCACCAAGGAGGTGGGCGAAGGAACCGGGTTGGGACTGGACACGGTTTGCCGTATCGTCCGCAACCACCACGGAGAGATTCGCGTGAACTCCCATCCGGGCAACACTCGATTCCTCGTCTATTTGCCTGTAACCCAGCCCAACGCCTCATCATCTACTCCTTAAAGGGGGGACAAAGTGTCTGAGAGCTGTTCGCACTTCGATCAGATCCGCTTCCCATCGCCGCACACGGACGGTTGCGAGGAATGTTTGAAGATGGGAGACGTGTGGGTCCATCTTCGCCTCTGCGAGACCTGCGGCCACGTCGGCTGTTGCGATTCGTCTAAAAACCGCCATGCCACGAAGCATTTCCATAAGACCAAGCACCCCATTATGCGATCCCTGGAACCCGGTGAGGACTGGGGATGGTGCTACGTGGACGACGTTATGTTCGAGCCGTTTCCCGCAAAGGCTTAGACCTGAAATGGATGTGCCGGTCACACCCTTGGGACGGCTCGTGACGACCTGGGGGGAACGTCCGCGTGGAAGGCCCCTCTCGGGTGCTGCGTCTGCCGAGCCCGGGACTGAAGGTATGGTGTCCATTCAGACAATCCTGTTCCCCGTGGACTTCTCCCCTTCGTGCGAGGGCATGGCTCCTTTTGTGAAACGAGCTGCATCCATGCTTCGGGCCAGGGTAGCGATTTTGTTCGTATTGGAGCCTCCCGCCTCAGGATTCGAGTTGGTGGCAAGACCCCTGCCGGATGCGTTGGAGGACCGCAAGAGATTGGCGTGCGCGAAACTGGGATCGTACCTGGCCGCGGAATTCCCCTTGCATGAGATTCCCCGGTTGTTGGTAGTGGGAGAGCCAGCGGCCCAGATCGCCCGGATTGCGAGCGAGCGTGGATTCGACCTGATCATCATGCCCACTCACGCCGGAACATTCCGAAGAACGCTCCTCGGCTCCACCTCGGCCAAGGTTCTGAATGATGCCGCTTGTCTGGTGATGACCACGCAACACGCCGAGACGATTTCGCCCCGGCCGCTCGAGCATCGTGAGTGGGTTTGCGCCATCGGCTTAAGCGCCGATTCAGGACGAGTACTTGGTTGCGCCGCCGGACTGGCGGAGGCGGTGCACGCCAACCTTTCCATCATTCATGCGGTCTCCGCCGGGGAACGCGGGTTGCCCGTTCAACTGGACCTGGAAGAGCGTCTGCACTTGGCGGAAAAGCATGCAGCCCAGGATCGTGTGGCGGAGTTGCAGAGGTTGGTGGGCTCCCGCGCCACTGTAGAAATCGGGATCGGTCCCATTAAAGAAACCCTGACCGAGGCGGCCCGCAGGCTGCACGCGGACCTGCTCATCATCGGAAGGAGCTCGCAACCGGGAACCCAGGGGCGCTTGCGGGATCTTACTTACGCGGTGGTGCGTGACGCTCCTTGCCCAGTGCTGAGTGTCTGACGGCCAAGTGCGATCGAGCCGGGACCCCTGGTCATGCATCAGGGCATCTTCCATCCCCAGCGGGTGAATCGCCTAGGCGTCCGCAGCGATGGACCGGAACATGGCAGATTACACGGAAGTCATCGCCAATTCGGAAGCAGAAACCGCTCCGCCGAGTGAGACTTTAACCTCGCTGCCCCGCGGATCCTGGAAGCCCCAAGCCAATATCTGGGTGATTGGCGTAGTGGTGGCCATGGCCGCCTTCATGGAGGTCCTGGACACGAGCATTGCCAATGTCGCCCTGCCTTACATGGCCGGCAACCTGGGCGCAAGCAACGACGAAAGCACTTGGGTTCTTACCTCTTACCTGGTTTCGAATGCCATTGTGCTTCCCATCAGCGGATGGTTCGCGATGATGCTGGGGCGAAAGAGATTTTTCATGACGTGCCTGGTGATCTTCACCCTCAGCTCCCTGCTGTGCGGCCTTGCTCCCACCCTGGCTGCGATGATTCTGTTCCGCATTCTTCAAGGGGCGGGCGGGGGCGGACTTCAGCCCATGGCGCAGGCCATCATGGCGGACACCTTCCCTCCCCGGTTGCGCGGCGTGGCCTTCGCCCTTTACGGCATCACGACCATCGTCG
This sequence comes from Terriglobia bacterium, assembly GCA_035501695.1. Taxonomy (GTDB): domain Bacteria; phylum Acidobacteriota; class Terriglobia; order UBA7540; family UBA7540; genus Bog-366. The sequence goes on from DATJVT010000028.1 coordinate 5,455, forward strand.
CCCCCACGGTAGGGCCGACCCTGGGGGGATGGATTACCGACAATTATTCCTGGCGCTGGATCTTCTTTATCAATTTGCCGGTGGGAATCGCGGCACTGTTCCTGGTCTTTAGGCTGATTGAAGATCCGCCCTGGGTGAAACGCGCCAAGGGCGCAGGGGTGAAGATCGATTACATCGGCGTCAGCTTGCTGATCCTGGGCGTGGGAGCTTTGCAAGTGATGCTGGATAAAGGGCAGGAGGACGACTGGTTCGGGTCACACTTCATTCTTATCCTGGCGCTCATTGCCGGAGTGTGCCTGGTCACGCTCGCCATTTGGGAGTGGTTCTATAAATCCCCCATCATTGAAGTCCGCCTGTTCAAGAATCTCAATTTCCTGGGCGCCAACTTTATGATGTTCGTCCTGGGAATCATGCTCTTCTCCAGCCTGGTCATGATGCCCCTCTATCTCCAGACCCTGATGGGTTACACCGCGGAGTCGGCCGGCCTGGTGCTTTCCGGTGGCGGGCTCATCCTGCTGGTTCTGATGCCCGTGGTCGGGCTGCTTTCCTCCAAGGTCCAGGCGCGTTACATCATTGCTTTTGGGTGGCTGTCGCTTTCCCTGGCGATGTACTATTCCACTCAGCGCCTCGATCTGGACATGAGTTTCCGTTTTGCCAGCCTGCTGCGCGTCGTGCAAGTGTTTGGGCTGGGCTTCTTGTTCGTTCCTATCAATCTGGTTTCCTACGTCGGTATGCCAATGGAGAAGAGTAACAATGTGGCCGGCATGGTGAATTTCATGCGCAACATTGGGAGCAGCATCGGGACGTCGATGGTCACAACGATCATCGCGCGCCGCGAGCAGGTCCACCAGTTGTATATGGCGGCTCACACCACGCCCGCCATGCCCCCCTTTACCATTTTGTTAAAGGGGTTGGCGGCACGCCTAGCGGTGGCGGGACTGGACGCCTCGCTGGCCACGCGCCAGGCGTACGGGCGCATCTATGGAGCGGTAATTGCGCAGGCGACCACGCTTGCTTACATTGATACGTTTTGGGTCCTTTCGGTAGGGGCCGCCATCATGTTCGGCCTTTCCTTCGCCCTCCGGAAGAATGAACCGGGTGGAGGGGGCGAGGTGGCCGTGGGTTAGGCTGGCCAACCCGATCCTGGCCGCGGTCAGGCGTTGGCGAGACGCTTGTGGCACACAAGAGATTACTACCATGATTCGAGTCGTCACCCTCGAACGGGAATACGGAAGCGGTGGGGGCGTCATTGCTGAGAAACTCGCCGCGCGCCTGGGCTGGAAACTCTGGGACCAGTTATTGACGGAGGAAATTGCGCGGCGCATGGATTGCGATTGCCGCGCCGTGGAGAACCACGAGGAGCGGGAAGACCCCCGCTATTACCGGCTGCTCAAAGCCTTTATGCGAGGCAGTTTTGAGGGGAGCCAGAATGCCCCGCGCCTTAAGATGGTGGACACGGATTGCGTCCGCGAGATCACACAAAAACTCGTGCCGGAGATCGCCCGGATGGGGAACTGCGTCATCGTGGGACGTGGATCCGCTTACTACCTGTGCAGCCGCCCTGACGTTTTTCACGTGTTTATCTACGCGCCTTTCCAGGAACGGGTCCGGCGGCTTCAATCCCTGGGCAAAAGCGAGAAGGAAGCGGAAGAACTGGCGGAGACGGTGGATCGCGACCGCGCCGACTTCATCAAGCGCTATTTTAAGGTTGACTGGCCCGGCCGCCAGTGTTTCCACCTCATGGTCAATTCGGCCATCGGCGATGATGTGGCCTTGGAGATCATCCTCAACGCGATGAGCCGCTGCGGCAGCCGCGGCGCCTGACCGCCCGACTCCTGGAATTGGCTTGGACGGAGGAGAATTAGATGGCAGACACAAGTTCAGACCCTAAGATCGAGAACACTCCCGACTCACGCCCGGCCGCCACCGCTTTGGAGCCCGGAGGTCATCCGGCGCCGAGGCGCAGGGCGGGCCGCATAATTCTTCTGGGATTTCTCGGCTTTGCCCTGGTGTTGACCGCATTTCTGCTTTACCGTCACTTCAGCGCGTGGGAATCCACCGACGACGCGGAAGTTGACGGCTACATTTATCCCATCAGTTCCCGCATCAGCGGATATGCAACTCGCGTAATGGTGGATGATAACCAGTTTGTAAAAGCAGGCACTGTGCTTGTGCAGCTCGACCCCAGAGATTATGAAGTGGCCCTCGCCAACGCCAAAGCAACCCTGGCGAACGATCGCGCCAGCGCCGCCGCTTCCCAGACCGGCGTTCCACTGACTTCCGCGAGCACCTCCAGCCAACTCTCCAGCGCGGAAGCCGATGTCGAAAATGCCCAGGCCGGGATGGTGGCCGCCCAGCGGCAGTTTGACGCCGCCCAGGCATCCCTTCGGCAAGCGGAAGCCAACGACCTTAAAGCCCAGGATGACGTGAACCGCTACAAACCGCTGGCCGAGAAGGATGAGATTCCCCAGTTGCAGTACACCCAAGCGGTGGAAACGCAGCAAGCCACGGCGGCGGCGGTGCAAGCCGCCAAGGCGTCAGCCGCCGCAGCGGAGCAAACCATCAGCCAGACCCGAGCTCGCGTGGCGCAGGCTCAGGCGGAGCTGCAATACGCGCAGACGCGGCCTCAGCAGATCTCCGTGCAACGCTCGCGCGCCGCGGCGGCCGATGCGGAGACTCAGCGCGCCCTGGCTGTACTCCAGCAGGCCCAGTTGAATCTGCAATACACCACGATTGTGGCGCCGGTGGACGGCATCGTGGGGCAGCGATCGGTGCAGCCGGGGCAGAACGTGGCGCCGGGCCAGCAGTTGATGACCATCGTCCCCCTCGACAGCCACAATATCTGGGTCACCGCGAATTTCAAGGAAACTCAGATGACTCACATGCGCCCCGGCCAGCATGTGGAGATTTCGGTCGATACCTATGGACGCACCTACAACGGGCACATTGAGAGCATCGCCGGCGCCAGCGGCGCTCGCTACAGCCTGCTGCCGCCCGAGAACGCCACGGGTAATTACGTCAAGGTGGTGCAGCGGATTCCCGTCAAGATATTTTTTGAGACCGGACAGGACCCGGAGCACCTGTTGCGTCCAGGGATGTCCGTGGAGCCCAATGTGAAAGTTCAATAGGGAGGAATCCTTCATGAGAGCGACGACAGCAGAGATAGATTCCCGGACTGGGTTGGTTGCCCGGCTAGCGGAATCGCGATCGATGACGGATGACTTGTTACGCATCGTGCGGACCGATTCCCTTTACGCACGGCCTATCCCCGCGCGGCACCGGATCATTTTCTACATCGGCCATCTCGAGGCCTTCGACTGGAACCTGATCGGTGGCCAGTCGCTGCGCCGCGGGCCTGCTCAAGCGGAGTTTGATCGCCTCTTTGCCTTTGGCATCGACCCCGTGGGCGGCGGCCTCCCGACCGATCAGCCTGCGGACTGGCCGCGCCTGGCTGAGGTTCACTCCTATGTCCGCCGGGTGCGTGAAGAACTTGACCACGCGCTGTGCGGCGCATCTTCTGCCGCTCCAAACCACTGGGAGTACCCGGAGGAGGTCGTTCTGAACGCAGCGATCGAGCACCGGTTGATGCACGCGGAAACCCTGGCGTACATGCTGCACCAGTTGCCGCACGATCAAAAGATAGCGCCGCCCGGCTACCAGCCGTTGGCGTCTACGAATCCTGGCCTGCGAGTCGCGGCCAGGATGCTCAATATCCCCGGCGGCACGGCGACGGTGGGGATTCCCCGCCGGCACGCTTCCTTCGGCTGGGACAACGAGTATGAAGCCCAGCCGGTGCAGGTCCCAGCCTTCTCGATCGGCGCCCACAAAGTAAGCAACCGGGAGTTTCTGGAGTTCGTAGTCCATGGCGGATATGACGATAAGCGCTTCTGGAGCGATGCCGACTGGGCCTGGAAGAGGGAACAGAACCTCCGTCATCCGCCCTTTTGGCGGGAGCGCGACGGTCAGTGGTTCTACCAGGGTATGTTTGAGGAAGTGCCGCTTCCGCTCGATTGGCCTGTCTACGTGAGCCACGCGGAGGCATGTGCCTATGCGCGATGTGTGGGAAAGGCGCTGCCCACGGAGGCCCAGTTCCACCGCGCCGCATACGGAACGCCGGAGGGCGTGGAGCGCGTTTATCCCTGGGGTGACGCACCCCCCGATGCCGGCCACGGCAATTTTGATTTCCAGCGCTGGGATCCCGATTCGGTGGGCAGCCATCCACAAGGGCGGAGCGCCTTCGGGCTCGAAGACGCTTTAGGGAACGGGTGGGAATGGACCTCGTCCATCTTTTCGCCCTTTCCAGGTTTTGAAGCCTTTCCGTTCTACCGTGGGTATTCGGCGGACTTCTTCGACGGAAAGCACTATGTGATGAAAAGCGGGTCGCCGCGCACGGCGGCCTGCATGTTGCGCCCTTCCTTCCGCAACTGGTTTCAAGCCCATTATCCGTACGTTTATGCCTCCTTCCGGTGTGTGGGCAACTAAAGGAGCTGCCATGTTGATTCGAGGTGGGGTAACTTATCCGGCGAGGTCGTTTTCCGACGACGTGCGCGAGGGTCTGGGAAAATTCGGCCAGAAGGAGTTACCGTCGAAGTATCTGTACGACGACGTGGGCTCGGCCCTGTTTGAAGTCATCACGCGGCTCCCTGAGTACGGCCTAACGCGGGCGGAGGAACGAATCCTTCAGCGGCATGCGGACGAGATCGCCGACCGCCTGCCTTGGCATGGCATGGTCGTGGAACTCGGCAGCGGCAGCGGGCGAAAGACGCGCTGGATTCTCCAAGCCCTGGCTCATCACGGGCCGACCACCTATTGCCCGGTGGAGATTTCTTCGGCGGCATTGGAGAGCTGCGAGCGCGAACTCGACGACCTGGCGCACGTCAGTATTGTGGGATTCGAAACGGAGTACCTGGATGGGTTGAGACAGGCCGTGGCTCGCCGCCGGCACGGCGAGGGTGTAGTGGTGCTGTTTCTGGGAAGTTCGATTGGCAACTTCGATCGTGTGGCGGGGGAGAAGTTCCTGATTGAGGTGCGCAAAAAACTCGCTGCGGGCGACGCAGTACTCCTTGGCACGGACTTGGAGAAGCCATTGGCCGAATTGATTCCCGCCTATGACGATTCGCTGGGAGTGACGGCAATGTTCAATCGCAATCTGCTGTCCCGTGTTAATCGGGAACTGGGCGGCGATTTCGACCTCGCGCGTTTTGAGCATGTGGCGCACTACAATCCCCGCGAGCGACGCATCGAGATGCACCTTCGCTCAACCGAAGATCAGACTGCCGGATTCGCGGGACTGACCTTCCGGTTTCGCCGCGATGATACGATCTGGACCGAGAGCTGCCACAAATACGCGCCCCATGAACCCGCGGTGATGGCTGGACGCACGGGGTTTGAGTGCGTGGCCCGGTGGGTGGATAGCGCGTGGCCATTCGCGGAAAACCTCTTCGTCGCCGTTTAAGCTGCTTTGATTCAAATGGAATTGGCATAAAGTGCCAACAGGGGTGTAGTATCTCCCCATTGTCACGTTGGAGTGTTGAAGCCACGGAGGAGGCGAGTTTTGATGGGAACGCGGCCGCGACCAGGCGGACGCCTTTATACGCGACGCGATTTCCTGGATACTTGCGGTGCTGCCTCGGCAATCCTTATTCCCGCGGCCCTATGCGGAGCGAAGGCCGCGCCGCTCTGGCCAAGCACCTCGAAAACCATACCCGATGCCTCGCTCGTTCCTGATTATCGTATTCTTCCCGACTACCGGACGCGTTCTCCGCTCGCGGAATTGATCCGCAAGGCCCGCGAGAAGCAGGATGACTATCCCAGCGAGCGCTACAGCCGCGAAATCGATGAGAGTTTCGCACGCTGGGGGAGTGCGCTCTGCAAGAACCGGGACGATATGAGTGCCCTCGCGGCGTTCCTTTCTCCACAATGCTCGGCGGCATCGCCACGCCCCCAAGTGCTCCGCACTATCCGAAAAGACTCGACCCTCGAAGTGAGGCAGGCGGCCTTCTCGCCTGATCTGTCCCTGAGCCGCGAGGCATTCCTGGATGGGGTACGGTCCTCTTTTGAACCCGCCAGGGAGATTGTTATGGCGGAATTCAAGGTGGCGGACCTGCAAGTAACATCTTCTGCTCCGCTCCGACTTACCACCCAAATTCACTACACGCTAATCGGCGCCGGAGCACGCGAGCACCGCTTCCAGCACACAGGCTCATGGGAGATCGAATGGGAGCAGTTCCCCGGGGGAAAGCTGATGGCCACAACGTGGCGGCCCCGGGCGGAAACTCAGGCCCTCTGCTCGCGACCGATTTTTGTGGACATCACGTCGTCGGCGCTTCGGAACGTTCCCTCCTACCATACGCAAATCCTGCGGGGCATCGACTACTGGCGAACCGTGTTGGATGGGGCCGCTGGCATCGATATTTACGGCAACAACGGCATTGCGTTCGGCGACTTCGACAACGATGGCTTCGACGACCTGTACATTTGCCAGCCCTCGGGGCTCCCCAACCGGCTTTACCGCAACCGTGGCGATGGAACTTTCGAGGATGTGACGGTAGCGGCAGGCGTCGATGTCCTCGATAACACCCCCTGCGCGCTCTTCGCGGACGTCCGCAACTGCGGCCTTCAGGACTTGGTGGTCGTTACCGCCAACGGGCCACTCTTGTTCCTCAATCAGGGCAACGGAAGATTCCGGCTGAAACCGCAAGCGTTCCATTTCGCCCAACCACCGCAGGGAACCTTTACCGGAGCTGCCTTCGGAGACTATGACCGCGACGGCCGCCTGGATATTTACTTCTGTTTGTATAGTTACTATAAGGGGCTCGAGCAGTATCACTTCCCCGTCCCGTACTACGATGCGCGCAACGGCCCACCCAATTATCTCTTCCACAACGAGGGCGATGCCACCTTCCGGGACGTCACCGCAGCAACCGGCATGAGCCAGAACAACGACCGATTCAGTTTTGATTGCACTTGGTGCGATTTCGACAATGACGGCTGGCCCGACCTCTATGTCGTGAGCGATTTCGGCCGCAAAAACCTCTACCACAATCATGGTGACGGAACGTTCTCGGACATCGCTGAGGAAGCCGGCGTAGTGGACGTGGGGCCGGGGATGAGCTCCTGCTGGTTCGATTACGATAATGACCTTCAATTCGACCTTTATGTTTCAGACATGTGGGAAGCCTCGGGCATGCGCCTGACCTCGCAGGTAGATTTCTTAGGCAGAATGCCACCGGACATTCGCGCCCTGTTCCGACACCACGCCAAGGGGAATTCCCTCTTTCACAACCTCGGCAATGGACGCTTTGAGGACCGTAGCGCGGCGGCGGGCGTCGAGAAGGCCGGATGGTCATGGTCCTGCCACGCCTGGGATTTTGCTCATGAGGGGCGATCTCACCTGTACATTGCCAACGGCATGATTTCCGGCCCCTCCCACGACGACCTGGAAAGCTTCTTTTGGCAGCAAGTGGTTTCACAATCTCCTCCGGATGGTCATCCCACCCCCCCCTACGAACTCGGTTGGAACGCTATCAACGAGCTGATCAGGTCCGACGGCACCTGGGCGGGCCATCAGCGCAACGCTTTCTTCCACAACAATGGCGACGGCACGTTTTGCAACATTTCCGGCGCCGTGGGTCTGGATTTCCCCGATGACAGCCGCGCCTTCGGGCTGGCCGATATCGATCACGATGGGCGTCTCGAAATCGCGCTCAAGAACCGTACCGGACCACAACTGCGCATCCTGAGATGCGAGGCGCCGGAGCTTGGTAATGCGCTCGCTTTGCGGCTGCGCGGCACCAAGAGCAACCGGGATGCGATCGGGGCCGTTGTCACGATTACAACCTCGGAGGGGCGGCAGGTGAAGATGCTGCAAGCTGGTACGGGTTTTTCCTCCCAGCACACGAAAGAGGTCCATTTCGGAATCGGCAAGGCGGTTACCGCGAGCGCGGAAGTTCGTTGGCCCATCGGCGCCGTCCAGCACTTCGAGGGCCTGCCAGCGAACCATCTAATCGGGATTGAAGAGGGCTCGAGCCAGTTTCAGGCTGTCGAGTTCCGTCCTCATCAACCCCTGGCAGGAATTCCCCCGCCTCCTCTCGCCGAACCTCCGCCCGCGACTTGCGAAACGTGGTTGATTGATCCTGTCGTGGCGCCGGATTTCGAGCTACCAGACCTTGGCGGGCGGAAACACCGCCTGGCAGATTGGCGCGGTAAGGAGGTGGCGCTGAACTTCTGGGCCACCTGGAGCCCTCCCAGTGTCGAGGCCTTGCGCGCGCTTGACGCTTCTCCGGCACTAAGAACGGCGGGGGCGCTCGAGGTGGTGGCAATCAACCTCGATAAGCCGGAAGACCGAGCACGGGTGCGCGCCCTCACGGCGTCAATCTCATCTCGCCTCAGGGTCCTGCTGGCCGACGCCGACGTCGCCGGGGTTTACAATCTGACTTACCACTACATGTTCGACCGGCGGCGAAATCTCGCCCTGCCCACCACCCTTCTGATTGACGCCGAGGGGTACATCGTAAAAATCTATCAGGGGCCGGTTGAGGCCGCGCGCTTGAAGGCGGACGGCGAACGCATTCCGCGTACCGCCGAAGACCGAGCCAGACTCGCGCTCCCCTTTCCGGGGACAATGCACTTGGGGGAATTCCGGCGTAATGCCTTCACCTATGGCGCAGCCTTTTCCCAGGCGGGGTATCTGGATCAGGCCATTCGGGAATTTACCTTGGCGCTCGAGAACAATCCCGATTACGCCGAGGCCCAATACAATCTTGGAACCCTCTACCTGAAGCAAGCCCAGCCGGACGAAGCACGCCACCATCTGATGCGCGCCGTGGAATTACGCCCGAATTACCCCGACGCCCTCAATAACCTCGGCATGCTCGCGGCGCAGGCCGGCCAGATGCCTGAAGCCATCCGCTATTTCCAGCAGGCCATCGGACAGCAGCCCGACTATGCACTTGCTTTCTTCAATTTGGGGAACGTCTATCGGCGCGAGCAGCGCTATGCCGAGGCGAAAGAAGCGCTCGACCGCGCCGCGGCCCTGGCTCCGGACGACCCGGACGTCAACTACAGCGCCGGGATGCTCTACGCGCAGTTGAACGATCTGGACACCGCGTTCAGGTTCTGGCAACGGGCCTTGCTGCTTCGCCCGGATTATCCGGAAGTGCTCAACAATCTCGGCGTACTTTTGATTCGCCAAGGCAAAAACGCCGAGGCCCAGGAGGAGTTTCAGAAGGCTCTCCGCGCGGCGCCTGATTTCGATCAACCTTATCTGAACCTGGCGCGGCTGTACGTGGGTCTGGGAGAGAAAGAAAAGGCCCGCGCGGTTCTGAAAGAACTGTTGTCGCGGCACCCGGAAAACGCTGAGGGGCAGAGCATGCTCGAGCAGACTAACCGGTAAACCTAGATCGGAGTTGTTCCCCTGAAATGAACCGATCCGCGGTAGTCGTTTGGCATAAACCGTCAGTCGCAGTTCACGGCTTTTATATCATCCACTCGCGCAGAGCGCCGGCGACGTGATCAAGCTTGACCGGCTCGGTTTCGTGCCCCAGCGGGAATTCCGGGGGGGCGACAATGTAAGCTTCGGAAAGGCTCTCGGCCAGGCACACACAGGCGGTCGAGTGTTGGTATTCCGGAAAGCGAGAGGCCGATAACCACACGTAAAGCGCCAGCATCTGCGCGTCCATGGCGCTGCCGGACAAGTCATCGACCGGGGGGAGCGGGTTTATTTTGTCCGCGTTCTCGAATACCATCACGCTGGTGAAAGGCTTGGGCTTGCTGCGAACCCCGAATTGCGCCACCAGGAGCGAAGGCCGGGCGCGACGCAAAGCTTCGGACGAGGCCCACTCCACGAAGGAGTTTCCAAACAACAGGGCGCCGTTGCCGCTGAGATAAAGCGACCGCAAAAACTCGCGAATCACTGGCTCCGTGGCTACTTCCGGAGGGCACCACTGGGTGACTTCAACCTTGCGCAGGTGGTCGTACACCGCATCCGCGTCGGCTAGGTCCTTGCGCATGGAGTTCATTTCATGCGAGAAGCTTTCCCGGTAAGGCGCCAGCCGGCCGTAGCTGAGCAAGATCGCCTGGACCCCGTCCCCGGAAGCGCCGGCCTTCACCAGTGATTCCACCAGGCTGCTGCCTGCATCCATCACCCAACGGTCCGCGGGCGAGGCGTTCGGGTGGTCTGCGGCCACCTCCAACAGTCCTGTGCCATGCCCTCCTGTCGTGAGGGGCGCGCCTGCCAACAGTGTTTCCGCCGGGCTCACCCCCCCGCCCGGCGAGGCAAGATCGAGTTTCACTGCCCGCCCGATTCCCTGCCACCGCCGCCAGGCCTTGACCGCATCAAGGGGAAGCGGTTGGGGAATCACCAGCAAGACCAGTCGATTCCCAGACTTGGCCCCCCCCTGGCCGGCGGTCTGGGCGCACTGGTCGGCGGCATCGAACACTGCCTGCACTGCGCGCCGCCATTCCTGAAAATAGGCGGAGCGGGCCAGCAGGGAGGAATTCTGGATGGTCTGTTCCGTGGTGGAAAATTGCCAGTCCCGCACGCCCATTTTCTCTTCGATCTGCACCACATTCCGGAACAGGCGGGAGCAATCTTCCTCGTTGAGGCTCGACACATAAGTGAGGAAACGCAAAACCGACCCGCGCTCGTAGGGAAACAGGTAATCCCACTCGCGGAGGTTCTGATTGACGAAAGGCAAAAACGTCAGGGGAAGGTGTTTAAGCAGGCCTTTGCGCATGGCCACCTGGACGTCCTCCGGCAGCTTCGCATTGAACTGCATCACCGCTCCCTGACTTGCACTTCTATCCCTTCAGCTCCACCAGCGGGGTACCGAGCGCCTCCATGGGCGGACATCCCAGCAGGGCGGCCAGAGTCGGGCAAAGGTCGATGTGGCGCACGGGGCGCTCCACGACCTGCGATTTGCCAACCTCCGCTCCCAGGGCCATCATCCAGGTCAGCCGGGTAGATTCCGCATTGGCGCGGTGGTTGAAGAAACCGTTGGTCGATGACCCGTCCGGATCGCGTCCAAACTCCGGAAAGATCAGCAGCGTGGTTTTTCCCCCGTATTCGGAGTTGGCCTGCACTTCCTGCCACATTTGGAAGGCCAGGCGGTCTCCCGTGCGGATGCCCGTCAGGTGGAAGGCATAAGAGCCGAAATGGGCCGCCTCCACGTCTGAAAAGACCACCACGAGGAGGCGCGGCGCAAACCTGCGCATGACTTCACGGGCGATGTAAAAGGTGAGCTCGTCCCCCGATGTCGGGCCGCCACTGCGCACAAAGTTGGCGATGGCCTCCTTGATGGTATTGCGTGCCCGCGGGTCCAGGCGATCGGCAGCATCGAATACCGTCCAACCCAGGCCTTCGTAATTGCTCCCTTCCAGCGTACTCTCGAGTTCGGCCTCAATCTTGGCGCGGTCGGCCATGGTGGCGGTCCGCCCCTGCCGCAGAGCGTCCGCGACAGCCGTGATGATCAGTTGCTTGGGGAATACTACATTCGCGCCGTACTCGGGACCGTAATCGGTAGCGGAACTGGCGCCGATCTGGCTGGTCAGGGCCTTGTTGCTCGCCACCATCCATGTATCACTTCGCGGCGCGCCCAGCCGCTTGCGAAAGTGCTCGAAAACGGTGGGGGTGGTGGGAGGCAGATTCCCCCAATCGTCCACGCGCTGCCAGTTGCCGGTGAGGATGCTGGAGATCGCGTTGAAATGCGCGGTAACGCCCTCGTTGCGAATCTGCGAGTAGAACACCGACTGCGGGAGCAGGTCTCCCGCCAGGTGTGGGATGTTCTCCAAACCTTCCGCGGAAAAAGTCTCGGCGCGGCGTACCCCGCCAAAAATGATTGCGACAACCTTCCGACCTGAACCCGCTGCGACTTGGGGGACCTCGTCGGCTTGCAGGAGGGGAAGGACACTTCCGGCCACGAGCAATCCCGCCGCGCGGAGGAACGTCCGCTTGGAAGGATCGCGCGGCAACTCGGGAAAGCTATCCCGCAAAGGGTCAACTCGGCTATTCAGGTAAGGCCCGTCCTCCATGGGAAGATCCTGCGAGGGAGACGTCGTTCGGACTCCAGCCAAGTCCTTAAAGCTGCCCCGATTATATTCCCGGCAGGAAATACATTCAACTCCAGGCCGGAAGGGATTCCGGCCCCGCCGGAAGCAGCGTGTTGGAAGGACAGGGGGGGCAAACTGCGAGTCAGTTCGCCCAGCCTTTACGCCGGGACTTGGACCTTACAATCCTGTGCCGCCTCTTTCACCACTTCATCGATTGCCGCTTCCTGATCGGGCGTCAACGCAGGGGCGGATTCCGTGGCCAGGGCTTTTCGCACCTGCGCTGCGGCCCGCATCTCAAAGCGCTCCCGGTCCAGGCTGTCTCCCATTCCCCAACCGCAGACATCAAAATAGGGCGAGAGGGTTTGCAGCTTGCGGAAATTCTCCACCGTGTGCGAGTGGTCGTAAGCATGGCCGCCGTGTCCCAACTCCTCGATGATCTCGAGGGCAAGGCTTTCCGGGTTCACCTCAAACCCCCGGATGGAATGTCGTACGTAGCGCGCCATCTCGTTGTCGATGGCGAGTTGCAGGGGCGAGAAGGTGATCATGTTCTCAAGTTGGCCCACTGTACCAAATCCGATCGCTCCTGCCATGACCGCAACATACATGGAAATGGATTTTTCCACCGCAGCTTGAATGCCGGGCACGCAGGCGTCGGACTTCCCCGCGTGGGCACCGGAGGGGCAGCCGTAGTACTCGGAGATAAGCTGCACGCGCGCCGCCAGCAGCGGCATACGCTCCCCACCCGCGCTACGGAATTGCATGGCGCGCATGTCGCAGAAGCCCGGCGTTACATCGATCGTCATGGTGGCGTCGGGGTCGACGGCATACCCCAGGACCAAACCACCCAGCGTTTCCGCCATGCCCAGCGCGAGCACCGCCGGCGTGCTCATGGGTGCAGTGGCGCCTCCGTTGGGCATGGTGTCGAGACTTTGGGGAAGGCCAAGTTCCAAATGCGCCAGCATTACGTCAGCCATCACTGCGTCGATGCACAAGGGCGTCCGCGCCTCGGCGTAACCCACCAGGATGGGATCGCGCCGGTGGGCCTCCCGGCTGCCCGCCACGATCTCGCCGATGCGGGTAACGTACCCGACATCTTTGCGCTGAAAGGTCTCGATTCCCCCGTACTTGCGCGTGGCCTTCACGAGTTCCGCTGCCATCATCACGGGCCGAATCTCCACCGGAACGTCCTGCGCGGCGCAGGGGAGTCCAGTGTAGGCAATCTGATCCAGTTGGTCAGCCAGCTGCAACGATTGGCGAACATCTTGAAGCGTGGCGTAGCGCCGTTCGCCCTCCAGGTCCCAGATGAAGCAGCAGAAGCCGCCGCTGCTGACGGTGAAGTCTTCATGAATCCTCAGCGGTTGGGTGTCAAAACGCACCTGCGAGTAGCGCACCGAGAGGCGCTTGGGCCAGCGATCGGGATTCTGGAAATTGCGGCGCATGCGCGCCACTGCCCCCTCCACGCACTCGGCTGGAAACTTCACAATGCGGCGGTCCATGTCAACCTGGCAACCCGCCGCCCGCAGGTATTCCAAGGCCTGGACGTGGTCGATCCACATCCCGGTGCGCTCCAGGATCCGCAGCGCGGCGTGGTGAATGGAGTCCATCTCCTTCCGGCTGAGGTAGCGAAGCGGTTCAAGAGCAGAGGTTTTCATGAGGGCTTTCCGTTTGGGCCTGCCCGGAAGGAATTTCGGCTATGCCACCGCCGCTGACATCACTTTCAACAATCCTTCCAGCGAGCGCTGGGTAGTTTCCGTGTGGCTGAGGCCGGGGGCTTTAAATTCGCACTCCAAAGACATTGTTCCCTGGTAGCCGTCCCGCAGCAGCGCCTGCAGTTGGCCCTTCAAATCGATCTGCCCCACATCGGCAAAGGTCTCCTGGCAATTCTTGAAACCTGCCGCGCACTGAGCCCCTTTCAGGTGCATGTTCCAGATCCGTTTAGGATCGAGGGCACGGTAACCGTCCGGGTAAGGTACCTCACCCAGCCAGAGGCCATTGCCGATGTCATAATTGGCGCCCACGTTGGAAGGCAGCGTGGCCAGCATTTTCGCCAGTTCGTGCACGGTTCCCACATTGGTGGAGTCTTCATTTTCAATCGCCAGGCGGATACCGAGTGATTTCGCGACTTCCGCGGCCTTTTGCAACTCCTCGCTGATACGCGGAAAGATTTGCTCGGGCTCCGCCACACGCCAGAAGGCGAAGATGCGCAACCGGTCGGTTCCCCAGGCGTGCGCTCGATCGCTCGCCCGTTTTAGCAGGTCCATCTGTTCCGAGTAGGGATACACGGGCGTGCCCGCGCCCAAGGTCTTGGTGCCCGGCAGGGTGCATTTGAAGAGCGCCGTATCCACCTGCGAGCAGCGTATCTCATATTGGCTCAACAGTTCTTTGAGCCGCCGGATTTGTTCGGGACTCGCCTCCGTGTTGTACTTTCCCCAGACAGAGCGAATCTCCACCCACGGAATCTTGTAGCTTTTCAGGATCTTGAGCGCGGTTTCAAAATCTTCGGAAAGGCCATCGCTGATCACCGCCACCTTGAACTGCTTGGGAGGCTCAAGAGCCGCGCCAAAATCGCTCGCTCCACCTTGCAACAGCCACCCCGCGCCCGCGAGGGTTCCCGCCGATTGGATAAATCTGCGTCGATCCATTTTTCCCTTCCCCCTTTCGTCGGTGATATCCGCATTTAGCGGGAGGTCTGGCGCCCGCGCACCACACTAAACTATATCCTCGGTATCGGGATCCCAGTGCACCGGCGCACTCCGCCGGTAGGAGGCCACGGCCATCTGACAGGCCAGTGCCGTCCGGTAACCGACTTCGAAGGGGCAGTTCGGCTCTTTGCGGCTGCGGATGCAATCGAACCAGTTCTGCATGTGGATGTCGGTATTGTCAACATACTCCGGATTCTCTATGGGTTTGTCCGACGACCCCTCGCCAGCGGCCTGTCCTTGCGGCAGGTAGTATACCTTGTTGGACTGTGTGTGCATGATCGTTCCCTTGGTGCCAAACAGGCAGCCCTGCTGTTCCCCATAGAAGTCATTTGAAAACGTTGAACTCCAGGTCATGAGGCATTTGTTGGGGAGCTTGAAAGAAACCGCCATGGCGTCAGGCATGTGCATCTTGGGACTGAGATAATTGGCCCCCAGCATCGAGACTTTCTCCGGAACCTGGAGGTCCAGCAGCTGGTACCAGAATCCGATCTGGTGAACCATGTTCTCAAACATGTTTCCGCCGGAATAATCCCAATAAAAGCGCCAGTTCAGGTAGCGGTCCGGGTCAAACGGGTAATGCTTGGCCTCGCCTTCAAAGAGCGCCCAATCGATGTGCTGGGAATCGCAGTCGGAAGGAACCTCGGTGCGAATCCAGCCTCCGTAGGGGGAATTACGGAAGTGGTGCGTCTCAATGAGGGTAATCGTCCCCATACGTTCGGGCGTCGCGAGTTCCTTGACCTTTGCATAGCCCGGGCCGCTCTGCATCTGCATCCCGATCTGTACCACCCGTCCGGAACCCTCGAAGGCCCGGCGCATACGCCGCGCGTGGTCGGGATTGAAGGCCATAGTCTTTTCCTGGTATACGTCTTTCCCGGCTTGAATGGCAGGAACGAAGCTCAGGGCGTGTTGGTGCTGGGGAGTTACGATGATGACGGCATCGATACTTTTATCGTCCAGAATCCGGCGGAAATCCTGGTAGGTCTTGATGCCGGGGACGATGGCCTGCACTTCCTCCAGATGGCGCGTGTAGACGTCGGCTGCCGCCACCGGTTCGACGTTTGGGCACTTGATCGCTTCTTTGAAATCGTACTTCCCCCGCGCTCCTGCGCCGATCAACCCGATTCGAATCCGGTCGTTGGCGCCTATGACGCGGCGAGAGGAAACCAGCCCCGAAACAGCCACGCTGGCCGTTGTGCCTAAAACTCCATGCATGAATTCGCGACGATTGGACATAAGGGCCTCCTTTTTCACCCTCGGGACAATGGACAAACTGGAAATCCCAAGCGTACTTGCAACAGCAGAACATATATACACTTCTAGATAGGCATGTCAATCTTGAAATCTGGGTCATTCCTCAAGCACGTTGACCTCCCGAATCTCGCCTCCGGAAACCGGAACTCGCAGCGTCTTTATTTCCAGTGGATGGAAAGTCCCTGTCCATCGGCGATTCACCAGCCCCAGACTGAGCGTGGCCGCAGTCGATCTCCCCGCGGTCTCGTAGCACCGGACGATCAGGTCCGTTCCATCCTCGGCTTTCTTTAGTGCGGAAACCACGATGTTGGGCACATCGACGGAAAGGAACGAGGCGGAGCCCGGCCGGTCTCCCGGATGGATCCCCTGGTAAATGACCGGAGCCGGGGTCGTGAACTCTTCGGCCATTCGCGCTACCCCAGCTTCCCTCCAATCCCCACTGTGCGGGGCCAGCCATATTCGGAGGGTCTGGCGTCCTTGATCCTGCCACTGATACTCGTGATCGGGCTGAATGGCGCGCTCAAACTGGGCATAGACCGGGCTCCTGACAATAGAAACCCGCCGGTCGCTGCCCTGCACGCTGTAACCCTATTTGGCGTCGTTGATCACGGACAGACCGTACTGCCCTCCGCCGCGATCGCCGGTGACGTCAATCCACCGTTGACCCGGATCTTCGTCCCCGTGGGTTTGCCGAACCTTGTAACCGTATGGAATTTCGTACGTCGCCCGGGGATTCTCGACGTTGGCGGGGAAGGAAAACTTCACCATCTTCAAGCGCTCGTGCCAATCGAGGGCGACCCGCGCTTCCAGAGTGCGCGCCCCCGCATAGAGCACCCAGTCTACCTGAAGGGCAGACGCGCCGTAGCGGCTTCGCACCCGGACGGTCGCCCGCAGGGGGCCGTTCTCCAGCACCCGGGTCTGCGCATCGCGGAAGGCGCCCACTTCCCGGGTGTAGCTTTTCACGTCGTGGCTCCAGGTATCGCTGGGATCGTCCAGCACCATGGCCCGCGCGCCTCCCTGGTTGCCTCGGAAAACCTCCGCTTTGGCATCCTTGTCGTAAATACTCAGCGTGCCGTCTTCGCCAATCCTGACGCGCAGATGTTCATTCTCAAGCGCGCGGCCACTGGCGCGAACGGGAGATTCCGTTGTTTGTGGCCGAACTTTGCGGAGGCGGAACTGCCGGTATCCGAAGGCGGGCAAGGGCGCGCGGAAGGCCAGCGTGTTGCGGTCATCGATGAGCACGGAAGCCTGTGTCCACTGGTGCGGCACAGAGTTCCCTTGATCGTCTTCCAGCGAGGAGTTCTGCCGGATGGATTCAGGAGTCGCGCCGGAAGTCCACTCCCAACCCAGGTCGTACTCGACGTTCAGATGGGCATCCCAGGCGTGGGGATTGAACACCACCAGGTATTCCGAATTCGGATCTTCCGCAGGAACGTGCCAGGCCATCTTCTCCGCCGCGCGGTACATCGCCTGAGTCGCCACCTCCAGCGCGAAGCCATGCCCCTGCCGCGCCATTTCGTAGTGGGCCGGCAGGGCGCTTCCGGCCAGGCTGTCGTGGAATTGCAGGAACAGAACCTTCTTCCACGCCGCCGTGAAGTCGTTCTGGGGATAGTCAAAGCCGGCCACCACGGACGCGAGGGCGGCGAACTTCTCTCCCGCGGCCAGTGCGATTTCGGCGGCGCGATTGTTCTTCTTCACTTCGGAGAGCGCGGTGTAGCAGCCCACCGAATGGTGTTGAAGATCGTCAGCTAAAACGGGATACGGGGTACGGGATACGGGAATCGTGACCTCGGACTCGTTCTTGCCCTTGGTGACTCCGGACTCCGAACTCCGGACCCCGGACTTTTCTTGTTCTTCGATTTCCTCGAAGTACTTGTAGGGAGTACTGAAGACCATCTGCGGCGCATTCGGTTCTCCGCGAGCGTCCTTGATGGATTGGATGTTGAGTTTCGTCGGCCCTCCGCCGTGGTCGCCCGCCCCATAGAACGCCATCAAATCTTTGTGCTCTTCTGGCAAATCGGAAATGATCCGGTGCACACGGTTCACGATGGGGCCGTCGTAATCCCCGTAGGCAATCGGGATGTGGTAGGCAAGGATGCGCGTCCCGTCCGCGCCTTCCCACTGAAACAAGTCGGACGGCAAGGTCTTCTCTTTCGGCTGCGGGCGCATGAATACGTAGGCGTGCAGTCCCTGCAGTTTCAGGATTTGGGGCAGCGTGCCCGCATGGCCGAACGAGTCGGGATTCCATCCGATCCCCGCCTTGCGGCCTAACAATCTTTGGAATGTCCTCTGGCCGTAGAGTCCTTGCCGCACCAGCGCTTCTCCGTTCGGAAGGTTCACGTCAGGCTCCACCCACCACCCGCCCACGACGGCCCAGCGGCCTTCCTCCACGCGCGCGCGGATTTGCCGCATCAAATCCGGGTCCGTCTCCGCCACCCACTCGTAGAACTGCGCGGAGCTGGCCGTGAAGGTGAACTCCGGGTCCTCTTTCATCCTTTCGAGGGCCGAGCGGAAAGCGCTGACCACTGCCGCCATGCCCTCCGGCCATGTCCAAAGCCACACGGCGTCAATGTGCGAGTTCCCGATCATGTGAAATCGATATTGCGCGGCTGTGGGCGGCCAGGGCTGCGTCTCCGGGGAACGGGGCGCCTGCGCGCCGGTGTTCGACATCGCGCCAAGCAACGAAGCGAGGATGACCACTGCGAGTAACCATCGGGCGGTGGGGATTCTCATAAGGGTGTCTCCTGGGGTCGCTCATGAGCAAACGGGGTTGCCATGCAGTGCGGCGGGGCCGGGCTTATTTTTGCCTTGACAAACATAGCTAGATGTGTATAAATGTTTGCTGTCGGTTTGTCAAGTCTTGTTGTTCTTCCAAGCGTCGAGTTTTGGGTCGTTTTAAAGGTCGAATCCTTCCCAAGGGGGCGCGAACGATTCGCGCTCCCTCCGGACGGCCTGTCGCCATCAAGTGCGCACTTCGAACCGATATCCTGATTGTTGCAAGAGGAGGCATAGGATGACGCCTGAAGTAACCCCCCAACGGCATCGCCTGAGTGCGGCGCAGAAGCAGTTCTATCACGAGAATGGCTTCCTGATCGGGTTACCGCCTGTCTACAGGCCCGCGCAGGTCGCCGTGCTCAACGCCGAATACCAGGAGTTGCTGAAGTTATTGCGCCCCGGCGAAGACGAGAAGGAAATCCGCGAGTGGCACGAGACCAGCCGCTTCCTCTATGACATCTGCGTGCATCCTCAGATCCTCGACTATGTGGAGGATTTGCTGGGGCCCAACTACTACCTCTGGGCGTCGAACTTCTTTGCCAAGCCTCCCCGCCACCCGAGCGTGGTCGGCTGGCACCAAGACGCCTATTATTGGCCGCTTTCCCCCCACAACTCGGTGACGGCGTGGCTGGCCTTCACGGACTCCGACGAAGGGAATGGCGCAATGCGGGTCATCCCCAAATCGCAGTCGGGCGGGTTGATCAAGCACCAACGCTCTTCCCAGACGGATTCGGTCCTCACCCTGGAACTCGAGCGCGGGACTTTCCGCGAAGATGAAGCCGTACCCCTGGTTCTAAAGGCCGGAGAACTGTCCTTCCATGACGATCGGATGATCCACGGGTCGCCCGCCAATAACTCCGACCGCTGGCGAATCGGCTTCACCATTCGCTACTCGGGCACCAACGTCAAGTGCGACCTTTCCGTCAATCCCCATTTCAAAACCTACCTGATGCGGGGTGTGGACGAATACCGGCACAACCCCGTTGGGACCATTCCCGTCCAGCGCTTCGGGCGACTGGAAAGAAAACACCTGAGCATCGAAGAGGCCCGGAAGGACAACTGGCACCAGGCGAAACCATCCCGGGCGTGACGCGGTTTTCCAACGGCGTAGTTGGCAGCCACCCGGATGGCCCCGTGCGGAAGGGTGTCGATGCGGGAAGACCTGGGACTTCACAGAGGATCCGGACATCGCTACTGTTGCTTTAACACCTCGTCGACGGTCACGACGTCAACCAGCCCAGAGCAGCCATATATTGCCGGCAGAACGCGATCCGGCGGGTGGAGGCGGCGCAATTGCGCCACTTTCTCCGTTCCCGCCTGGTAGGCAGGAAGATACATCCGGCCCATTAACGGATGCAGCCCCCACGCGCCGGAAAGCTTGTCGGCGCGCTCCTCGGTGACCAGGAAATCCCGGCGGAGATGGGCCGCGACTTGCTCCCTCGGCATGCCTTCTCCCCATGTCAGCCACGAAGACTGATTCTTGGCCGCATCCTGCAGCAATGCCAGCAACACGCCGATCTGCAAATCCTCGTCGGGCAGTTGCTCAACTTCGGTAACTCCATGGGCGATGAGAATCGCATTGTTGGCGATTCCCTCGTACAAGGTGC
>DATJVT010000029.1:0-14142 GCA_035501695.1 Terriglobia bacterium
GCCTGGAAGCACCGGCTCGCCATTGCCACGGGCTACTTTCTACCTCGACCATCCCCCTCCGCATTAGTGCGGGAAAATGCTCCCCTTCTGCGTTGGTCCCACCTCAGATTTGAATTCTGAGACGGCCTCCCTGGGAGAAGGTTGGAAATATCACGGGGGCGCGCCCGCGCGAAGAACAATTTCCCTCTCCGCAGGGGAGAGGGGGGACCGCAAGGCGGTGGGTGAGGGGTTACTTTTCTGCCCGATTCACCGTCGCCGAGAGGGCCTCCCCCACCTTTCGCACGAACTCGCCCGGGTGCCCCCGCACCATCGAATTCGGAATGCGCAACAATCGAATGCCGAGGGTCCGCAAACGGTCTTCTTTGGCGGCATCTTTGCGCATCTGGTCGATCTGAGAATGGACGCCGCCATCGAGCTCAATCGCCAGCCGATGTTCGAAGCAGTAAAAATCCAGGATGCCGTTTTCGATGCGGAATTGCCGGCGGAATTTGGCGCCCAATCGACGATCACGGAGCAAGTTCCACGCGACCTTTTCCGCCTCCGTGGGGTCCGCTCGCAACTCGCGAATGCGCGCGGTGGGGATACGCATCGGCCGATTATAACAGTGCATATTGCAAACGGCCGGTGAAAACGGGGGGAACCGAGAGACCGAGAAAATCGCCCCCAACTCGAATCACTTTGACCTCAAACGGCCCAGTAGTACGGGTGCGCATTCAAAATGTAGAAACTCCAGTGCACGGCCAGGATGGCCATGCCACAGTGGCGGGCCGTTGCGCAGCCCGCGGCGAGGCAGCGTGTCATAATAATGATCCGCGACTAGCCCCGCCGCATGCACGTCGGCGGCCAGAGCGCTTGCCCAACTTGCCAGTTTTCGCACCTATCGAGATTTACCCGCCTGTCCCTTGCGATTCAACCCGGGGTGCGCGACGTGAAAGTTGTGGCCCGAATCGTGGCACGGGCATCCGAAAGTATGAAAAAGTCGAGAATCTCGCGCCGAGACGCAGAGGCGCAGAGATCTCAAGTAAATAAGTGCGGTTTTTCAATCGCCAATCGGCAATCACCAATCGCCAATGCCTTGCTGCCTCCCCAATCGACCGGGTTGCCGCCTGGCCATTCGGCGGATGTGCGGGATCGCTGCCTCCGGCAGAATGATTCTGGAGGTCAAACATGCAAAGCTCATTGGTCAATCTTTCGAACGAACTGGCGAGCCTGGTGGAGGAATTTCAACCCCATGTGGTTGCCGTCCATGCCCGCTCCCATTACCCGTCGAGCGGCGTGCACTGGCAGCCGGGGATCGTGGTGACGGCC
This sequence comes from Terriglobia bacterium, assembly GCA_035501695.1. Taxonomy (GTDB): domain Bacteria; phylum Acidobacteriota; class Terriglobia; order UBA7540; family UBA7540; genus Bog-366. The sequence goes on from DATJVT010000029.1 coordinate 1,309, forward strand.
GACCACACGGTCCGCCAGGAAGATGACATCCAGGTAACGCTCCCCGATGGCAAAACCGCGAGCGCCACGCTCGCCGGCCGCGACCCGGGAACTGATATCGCTCTTCTGAAGGTGGAAGGGTTGGCCGCTCCGGCCGCATCATCGAATGCGGGTGAAGGCGCCAAGGCCGGCGAACTGGCCCTGGTGCTGGGACGCTCTCCCAACAGCGGGCCCAACGCCAGCTTTGGAGTCATCAGCGCCGTGTCCGGCCCCTGGCGCACGTGGCGGGGAGGGCGCCTGGACCAGTACATCCGGCTCGACGCCACGCTCTTTCCGAATTCCTCCGGTGGCGCGGTGGTGGATTGCCGCGGGCGCTTGTTGGGAATCGCCACCTCCGGCCTTTCGCGTGTTGCCGGCCTGGCCATTCCCGCCTCCTCCGTGAATCGCGTCGCGCACGCCCTGCTTTCGAGGGGACGCGTGCCGCGCGGCTACGTGGGCGTAAGCGCTCAACCGGTTGCCATTCCCGGCGCGCTGCGAACGCACCTCGGGTTATCCAATAAGACCGGGGTCATGGTGGTCAGCATGGAACCGGGAGGCCCGGCGGAGCGGGCCGGTGTCTTCCTCGGCGACATCGTGGTGGCTCTCGGGTCAGTGCCCGTAGAGGGGATTGAAGACGTCCAGGGTTTCTCGGATTCCGCCGAGATTGGGAAGCCCGTGACCACCCGGATTATCCGCGCCGGCGAACTTCACGAGGTCACGATCACGGTCGGCGAGCGGCCGGGGAGGTGAGCTGGCCATGGCGATCGAAGGATTTGGGCAAATTGCCGAACAATTGCGGCGATCGACAGTGCAGATCAGGAGCGGCGGGCACGGCCAGGGGTCGGGGATCATTACGAGCTCCGACGGCGTGATCGTTACCAACGCGCACGTGGTGCGGGACGCCCCGATCTCCGTACAGCTTTGGGATGGAAGCGTCTTTCCCGCCACTCTGCGGGCGCGGAACACGCGGCGCGACCTGGCGGTCCTCAAAGTCGGCACGTTGGCCCTCTCGCCGGCCACCATGGCGAACTCCGACAACTTGCGAGTAGGGGAACTGGTGATCGCCGTGGGAAACCCGCTGGGATTCGTGGGCGCGGTCACTTCCGGTATCGTCCACGCCATCGGGCGCCGACCCGGGCTGGGACCCACCAGGTGGATTCAAGCCGAAGTGCAGCTTGCCCCCGGAAATTCCGGGGGGCCCCTGGCCGATGCCCGGGGGAATGTCGTGGGAGTGAACTCCATGATTGTTGACGGCCTCGGCCTGGCGGTGCCAAGCAATGCTGCTGCGAGGCTGCTGGCGGGGGACCTTCAGCAGGCGCCCCTCGGAGTGGCGCTGCGCCCCGTCACGGTACGGACGCCGGGCAATGAGCGCCTGGGGTTCGCCATCCTGGATGTGTCGAAGGACAGCGCGGCGGAGTATGCATCGCTGAAAGTGGGCGATATACTGACAGGAATAGAGGGGCGGGCGCTGCAATCGCTGGATGAGCTGGAACAGGCCCTGGAGGGCAGGGAAGAACGGCTGCTCCGCCTGCAATTCGTCCGGGGCGATCCCAGCCGGCTTCGCCATGTCACCGTCCGCCTGGGGGTTCCCCAACCGGCTGCCGTATGACTCGGATTCTCGTCAAAGCCTCATCCGCCATCGCGAAGGCGGGCCTCGAGAGCCTGCTGAGAACACACCCCGGCTTCGAGATCGTGGGTGCTTCAATCCATAACGCAGAGGAGGCCGAAGCCGCTTGGGAAGCGCCTCCGGCCGTCCTGGTGGCGGAGGCCGATACCCTGGCGGATCACTCCGCGCGGGAGGCTATGGATTGGGCGGGAGCGGGTGGGCCAGTGGTCCTGCTGGTACGGAATCCGGCCTTGGAACCAGTTTCGGAGGCGCTGCAGGCTGGTGTGAAGGCCGTGCTTCCCGCCAGCCTTCCGGGACCTGAGATCGTGAAAGCCATCGAAGCTGCCGCGGCGGGGTTCGTAGTGCTTGACCCGGCGGGCGCCGAGACACTGCTTCGTGGGCCCGACCCGGCATCGGTCGCCAGCGGCGAGGGCATGGTCGAGAACCTTACCCCGCGAGAGGTGGACGTATTGCGGCTCCTCGCCGCGGGGCTGGGGAATAAGGAGATCGCATCCCGCCTCGGTATCTCCAACCACACCGCCAAGTTCCACGTCGCATCGATCATGGGGAAGCTGGGCGCCACCAGCCGCACGGAAGCCGTGACGCTGGGAATCCGCCGCGGCTTGGTGATGATCTGAGCGCAATCGCGCGAATGCGCGTCCCTGCACACGTCGGGGTTGGAGAACACGGACAACAAGTCCCGACAAAAACAAGACAAAATGCCCCCATCTGGTGCCACGTGGCCATTTACCGCCGTGAAGGCCGGATATTCGGACACCCGGGATGCATGGACGTGGGTGGCCGACATATTAGGTCTCTAGCGGGATGTCTCATTCCATCCTAGCGCGGTGTAACCGTCTCATAATCAATCAAGTCCGCGATGGTTTACCCTTTGGACATTTTAATCCTTTGGACCTTGAACACATCCATCCCCTGTGCTACCTTAACACGCGTGCAATAATCCCTGAACCTGGAGGTGACTCCCCAATGAGCACTCCTACCGAGGCCGTCCGGGAGCAGTTGATGGCCGGCAATGAGCAGTACAGGCGTCTTCGCGAGGAACACGCCCGTTACGCAAATCAGCTCGAAGCACTCTTGTCCAAAAACCACCTATCCGATCAGGAGCAGGCGGAAGAGGTGCGCTTGAAGAAGCTGAAGCTCCGGGCGAAGGATCAGATGGAGATTCTGATCCGGCAAGCTCAGTCCGTGCACTAAGCATTCCGGATGGGGCATTAGTTAAAGCTGAAGCGTTCGGGTCGAGCGGCTTGGTTACCAAGGCGGGCGCAGTAGAAGTGTAGGAATTGGGCTGCCCCGTCGGCAGAACCCGGTAGCCAAAGGGCCGCGCGCAGAGGTCCATGGTAAAAGACGGTTACTGGTACGGTTTGCCGCTGGTGTTGATTGCCGGCGGGCTGACGGGCCTCTGGCTGCACACCCACGGCTTTTTTCTTCTGGTTTTAACAATCTTCTTTGCCGTCCTCTCCCTTCTCGTTCTCAACTTCTTTCGCGACCCGGAGCGGATTGTTCCTGCTGGGCAGGATGCCATCGTTTCGCCTGCGGACGGCCTGATCGTTCAACTCGCCGAGGAGGAATTTGAAGGCCGGCCGGTGCGCCGTCTGAGCATCTTCATGTCGCCGCTGGATGTCCACGTCAACCGGGCGCCCATCGCCGGCAGCATCCAGGCTATCAGTTACAAAAAAGGGTCGTTCCGGGTGGCTTCCAAGGACCTGGCCTCCATCGAGAATGAGCAGAACATTTTCACCATCGAGGGAGAGCAGGGCGTCATCGTGGTCAAGCAAATCGCTGGCTTGTTGGCGCGTCGTATCGTATTCTGGAAGCGTTTAGGCGATTCGCTCGCGCGCGGCGAACGAGTGGGAATGATCAAGTTTGGTTCGCGAGTAGACGTGCTGGTGACCCCCACGGTTCAGTGGTGCGTCAAGGTAGGTGACCGCGTCCGGGCAGGGAGCAGCATCCTTGGATCCTCGACCCCCCAATCCAGCTGAGCGCCGCGGCATCCGCCGTGGCATTTACGTTCTTCCCAGTCTTTTTACCGTCGGAACGCTGGTCTGTGGCTATTTCGCCATCCTATCCACGCTGCGGGCCGGACAGTTCCTCGCCGCTGCTGGCACGGGTGACATCCCCCTGGGAGGGCCGGACTTCCTTGCTCTGGCAGCGACTGCGCTCGACAACGCCGCCCGGGCCATCGGCTGGGCCATCGTGTTCGACGGTCTTGACGGCCGCATTGCCCGCTTGACCAATACAGCGTCCCCCTTCGGGCGTGAACTCGATTCCCTGGCGGATGTCATAACCTTCGGCGTGGCGCCGGCCATCCTGGCTTACGTCTGGGGAACCCGCGCCTTGGAAGGGATCACCACATCGCATCATCACTTCCGGGAATTCGCCTGGATCATTACCTTTGCCTACGTCATCTGCGGAGCGGCCCGCCTGGCGCGCTTTAATATCGACACCGTTAAACCCAGCTCCGACCGGCGCTTCTTTGTGGGCATGCCCATTCCTGCCGCGGCGGGATTCGTCGCCGCTGTCGTCCATTGGTTCAAAGCGCCCGTGACCAGCTGGACATTTGCCTCGGGGTGGCTGGTTGTGGTGGGAATTCTGGGCTTTCTGATGGTCAGCCGCATGCGGTACTGGAGCTTTAAGACCCTCGACCTGCGCAAGCGCCGCTCTTACCTGACCATCATCTTCATCGCTCTCATCATGGGAGGAATCTGGTTATTCTCGGAGCCCACCCTCCTGATCATCGCCATTACCTACGCCGTATCCGGCATCGTGCTGAGGTTTATCCCGAAAATGCGCCCGCGTCCGCCAGCCCCTGAAGAGGTCCACGCCGCATGAAGCCGGTAAAGGACGGATATCGAGTGGCGGTGGTGGGGGCCTCCTCCTTGCTCGGCAAGGAGCTTACGTCCGTTTTGGAAGAGGGCAAATTCCCTGTCGCGCGCTTGGTCACCATCGAGGCGGACGGAAGCGAACCCGAACTTCCCATCATCGATCTGAACGGAGCCGCCGAGGCGGTCCTTGAAGATACCCAAATCCAGGAGGGGGATCTGGACTTTGCCTTCTTCGCCGCCCGCATCCAACAACCGCCTGCGTTCCTGGGCGCCTGGCGGGAGCAAGGAAATCCCGCTCAATGCCTGGTCATTGACGTGGTGGGTGAAGGACGGGGGGCGCTTGGCGACCCTTCCGGTGGGGGCACTGGGGCCGGCGACCTGGTGGGAATTCCGTTTCTCGACCGCCGCTTCCCCACGCCCGGAGTCCATTCGGCGGCAGGGCGCTTTCACGTTTCCGCCCACCCGGCGGTAATCGTAATCAGCAGCCTGCTGTTGCGGCTTGCGGCCCGCTTCCCGCTGCGGTCCGCCGTAGCAGAGGTCTTTTGCCCGGCCTCGGAATCCGGATCGCGCGGGGTGGACGAACTGCAACGGCAGACAGTGAACATTCTCGGCTTCCAGAAGATCTCGCACCCCGTCTTCGGCGCTCAACTCGCCTTTAACCTGCTCTCGCGGTTGGGAAAATCGGCCAAGGGTGAGATGGCGAGCCTGGAGGTCCGCCTGCGCCGGCAGTTGGGCCAGTACCTGGGAGGCCGCGTGCCACGACCCGCCTTGCGGCTGATTCAAGTCCCGGTTTTCTATTCGGTCGGCGTCTCACTTTATGTTGAAACGGTGGAACCGGTAGCCGTTGAGGCCGCCACCGCCGCCCTCGCGGGCGAGCGCATCAAGGTTCGGAAGCCCAACCTCGACCCACCCACCCAAGTGGAGGTGACGGGATCGAGCGATATCCTGGTGGATAGCGTGGCGATTGACGCCGACCATCCCCATGGGATATGGCTTTGGGCCGTGGTGGACAACCTCCACTTGGCGGCCACCAACGCGGTGGAACTCGCTGCCAGCCTGCGCGAGCAGGCGCGCGCGTGAGATTCCATCCACAGATTTCACCGATGAAACAGATGAGGGAAACTCGAAGACCGAAACTAGAAACTCGAAACTCGGGGCGTTCTGCCCGCTGCCTACTGCCTACTGCCTTCTGCCTTCTGCTTTTTGCTCTCTGCCTTCTTCACTTCCCTGGCTGCGGCTATCATGTAGCAGGCACTGCCGCTCGTGTGCCCCCCGATGTCAAGACCATCGCCGTACCGGCCTTCAAGAACGCGTCTTCCACTTTCCGCATTGAGCAGCAGCTCACGGCGGCCGTCACGCGCGAGTTCCTGGAGCGCACGCATTACCGCATCCTGCCCAACCCGGCCGATGCCGACGCGGTCCTCAAAGGGACCGTGAAGGACGTTCACGCCCGCGCCCTCACTTTCGACATCAATACCGGCCGCGCTACCTCCTTGCAGGTGCAAGTCACGGCTGAGGTGACGCTGCAAGATCTCCACACGCACAAGATTCTGTACTCCAACAGCAATTACACCTTCCGGCAGGAATACCAGGAAAGCGAATCGGCTGCCGACCTGTTTGAAGAAGACAAACCCGCGCTGGACCGCCTCTCGCGCGACCTCGCCCGTACCCTCGTGACCGATATTCTGGAGAACTTCTAAGACACCCCGGTGAACGAATCGCAGTCGAAAAGAAACAGCCGCCAAGGCCGCGACGTGGCGGTAGAATAGGAATCGGGGAACCCCAATACCAGAGAAGAGCGGCGGTCCGCCCTGACCATGATCGCAGGGGGACAGCCGCAACGGAAGGAGGAAAGATATGAGTCTTCCAGGATTTAATGCCGAAATTTCGCTATACCGAATTGAACCTGGCGATCGCCAGACCGGGACGCACAGACTCATGCGAAGGGTGGGAGCGGTGGTGCCGCAGAGGGAGAATGGTGACCCACGGTGCGGCGAGTGCTCTGGCATTATTCTCGGGACACAGTGGTGCTGCGAGGGGGATATCCAACCCATTTGCTCGGAGCAGATCTGTGGGATTGCAGTGTCGATAGCGCGTGCCCTGGGGGGCATCTTCTAGCAAGCTCTTAGTGCGGACCGCCGCATTGGCGGTCCGCGTCTCTTAATTTCTGCGGGCCGACTCAGAGCCCTAGCTTTTGGGCCGTGCGATATCTCTGGGTAGTTCCCATCGCAGAACTGGGCTCGGTCGGCGCCAGCCGGCCCACCCCTCATCCCCAACGAACTCAATCCCCCCCGCATGGTTCTGCGGATTGATATCGGTGTGTGTCAAGGCGCTGTTGACTATTATGTTGGTCAGCGGTAGCCTGCAAAACATAATGGCCAATCCCCAAACAGGAGTCCGCAGGTCGAAGCGCCACCCCATCCGGATGGCGGTCGTGCTTCTGATGGCCCCCCATGACACTAGGACGCAATGCGAAGGATTCACGGTGGATATCTCCCAGCACGGGTGCCGGATCGAAGGCTCTGCCTCTCTCGGACAGGGGCAAATCATTCAGTTAACTCCTCAGGACGCTCCCGAAACCCCCATCATGGGCCGAGTCATCTGGGTCGGTGAGCCCGCTTCGGATCTGGCGGGTGAAGCGGGGATTGAATTCCTCCAGCCCCTCTCGACGGTTGCCTAAAAGGCCGGCCTCAGAGGAAAGGACCACGAGCGTCGTAGAAGATACCCAGGGCGGAGAGCGCCGGGCAAACCGGCGACTGCGTGATCCGCAGCCGAAGTTGGTCCGCGGTCACCGGCTCCGGGGTGCGGATCAATCTACAGTTCCCTACGCTGGTGGCCGCTGCCACCTTGCGCCAATTCTGGCCAGTCTTCACATCAAGCTCGAGGGATTCCACCCGTTGGCCCAAGCGTATATATTCGCGCAGGCAGACGATATTGAAGGTTACCGGCTGGGGGAACTCCAGCCTCAGCTCGGGCGTGGTCGCGGAATCGTCGGTTGCCCAGTAGGTGGAGGGGTCTCCATCCAAAAGGTTTTCAGGAGCATGCCGGGCGCTGCCGCCACGGACGTTGGTGGGTTTCAGCCTGGCCTGGCGAGCCAGATTGTTGGCGAAGGTCGCTTTCCACCATTCGCCGAATCCTCGCAGGGAAATCAGGTCGGCCTCATTCAGGCGGCCCCGGCGGTCGGGGGGAACGTTCAACAAAAGGCTGGCGCCACGCCCAACCGATTTGAAGTAAAGGTCTGCCAAGGCAGAGGGAGGTTTGACCTTGCTGTTCTCTTTTTCGTGCCAGAACCACCCTGGCCGGATCGAGACGTCGCACTCGGCCGGAAGCCACTGCTTTCCGTGACATGTGCCAATCCCGGAAAGCCTGGTGTCAACGTTTCCTACTGTCGCCGGTTCGCCGTTCTCTCCCACGGGGTCGTAAGTCGCCCAGGAGGTTTCGCCCGCGATGCCGTCTTCGTTTCCCACCCAACGCACGTCCGGTCCCACGTCACTGAAGATCACGGCGTCAGGTTGCAAGCGCCGCGCCAACGCCCACGTCTGGGGCCAATCGTAATAGGTGGCCCGGTCGATGACGCGCTTCTCGCGGGCGCCGCCGTAATATCCCGTCCCGCCGTTTGCGCCGTCGAACCAGATTTCACAGATGGGTCCGTATTGGGTGAGCAACTCCGTCAACTGCGTGCGGTAGATTCCGATGTACTCCGGTTTGCCGTACGCGGCGTTGTTGCGGTCCCACGGTGAAAGATAAACGCCGAACTTCAAACCCTGTCGCGACGCGGCCTGGGAAACCTCCCGCACGACATCGCCCCTGCCGTCCCTCCAGGAACTGTTCCGGATACAGTGCTCCGTAGTCCGCGTGGGCCAGAGGCAGAAGCCGTCGTGGTGCTTGGCCGTCAGAATCACCGCCTTCAGGCCCGCGGTCTTTAAGCCGGACACGATGGCATCAGGGTCAAAATCCGTAGGGTTGAAGACCTTGGGATCTTCATCGCCTTCACCCCACTCGCGATCGGTAAAGGTATTCACGGTAAAGTGGATGAATCCGTATGTCTCAAGTTCATGCCAGCGTAACTGCCGCGCGGACGGCAATGCTCCGTAGGGAGGAGGCTCAGACTCGGAACCCCACGTCATGGAGGCCATCGTTGCGGCGAGAGGGGCCATCAGGAAGGATCTTCGTTTCACAATACCTCTAATCTCCCGTGGGAATTTTCTTCGGATCTCGCATGCTGCGGAAAAACTCGCAGCGGCGGGTTTAGCCCGCCATCTCCGCGTTGCTCCTATTGGCCTTGTGGCGACGTAGAGTCGCCGCTACGCCAGTCTGCCGGCAGTAGGACTTAGAGCACGAAATCGATCGCAATCGGGTCGTGATCGGAAAGGGGTTCGCCGTAGGCGCGGGCCAGGTCGTGCGCCACGGTGGGGTCTTCGGCGCGCAGGCCGCGCACCGCGAACCAATCCAGTTTGAGCGGGCAGCGCCCGCCGTGGTTGCGCAGCGACCATTGGATAAAGGCGAAACACCACGCCGGCACCCACTCGTTCAGGTTGCGCCGGGCACGGATATCACCGATATCGTAATAGACAGTCGGCGCCCCGGGAACATTGGCGCTGCGATAATCGAAGCCCTGCTTTTCGAGTTGCCGGAACAGGTCGCGCTCAAACCAGCGGTCCGGGTAGAGGTAGTGATTCCGGATGACGTGGTCCACCCCCATCATCACGCGACGCCAGAATCCCAGGATGGCCCATAGCGCATGGGACGAATCGTAGGTGCTGGTGTTCCAGTCTCCCCCGATGACGGTGGGCAATGAGGGGTCGAGTTGGTCGAGCACCACTTGCATCTGTCGGAACCGGTGGCGTTGGGTGGATTGCGCGTCGAGGTGGAGAGACACGGCCTGCAGGGGACGGCCCGGAATATCCACCGTAGCCACCACGGCGGCCTGGCGGCCCAGCCGTTTTTCGCGGTGGGCCATCTTGTCGACGCCGTTGGGCAGGGCGATGGCGCGCGCGTCACGGATAGGATATCGGCTGAGCAGGGCATTGCCGTGCAGGCCGAAGCGGTTGGCGCCCGTGGCGTCGCGCTCCGCGCCGGAGCCCTTACCGAGCGCCAGGTAGCACGGTGCGAAAACCTGCGCCATCCCCAGGGCGCGCGCCAGTTCCTCCGCCACCATGCGATTGCCGGACCGCGCCATTCCGGCGTCAGCTTCGGTTACGAGGAGAAGGTCGCAGCCCGAGATGCGCGGGTCACGCTGGAGAGCGTCAACCTGCTTGGCAAAGCGGGTGCCGCGTTCAACGTTCCACGCCACGGCTCGGTAGCGCGGTCGAGGGGGCGCATCGCATGGGCGGAAATCCGACTGATGGACATGATTGAGAAGGCCCTCGATGCGCGGGGCCAGCGAGCGGTAGAGCGGGTCCGCCTGCACTTCCGTCAGGTTCCGGCGGAGGGCCAGGGGCGTGACTACCGGCAGCAGCTTTTCGGCCTCGGCGTAAGCTTCACCCGCGGCTCTGATGGAGGGTTCGGGGTGCATGATTCCGGCGTAAGCTTCAATAGTAGCATGGTACCGGAGACAGAGCGCGTCAGCTTGCTCGGAAAAGAAGCGGACCCGCCGGCTGACGGGTCCGCGAGACTCGTTAAACACCAACCACTATCCATTAACCGCTAGTCACTAACCACTGCCTTATGCCAGGTCGTAGCGGTCAAGGTTCATCACCTTGCTCCACGCCGCGACAAAGTCTTTCACAAACTTCTCCTTTGAGTCGGCACTGCCATAGACCTCCGCGAGGGCGCGGAGCTGGGAGTTGGAGCCGAAGATCAAGTCGACGCGAGTGCCGGTCCACTTGATTTTACCTGTCTTGCGGTCACGTCCCTCGTACACGCCATCCGAACCATTAGACGGTTGCCATTCGGTCCCCATGTCGAGCAGGTTGACGAAGAAATCATTGGTCAGCGTCCCGGTCCGTTTGGTGAAGACGCCGTGAGCAGACTTCCCGTGATTTGCACCCAAGACGCGGAGGCCGCCGACGAGAACCGTCATCTCCGGCGCGGTCAGCGTCAACAGTTGCGCTTTGTCGATCAGCAGTTCTTCCGCAGATATGCTGAACTTGGCCCTGAGGTAGTTGCGGAACCCGTCCGCGACCGGTTCGAGGTAGCCGAAGGACTCCACGTCAGTTTGCTTTTGCGATGCATCCGTGCGCCCCGGCGTGAAGGGAACGGTTATCTTGTGCCCGGCCTTTTTCGCCGCTTCCTCAACGGCTGCACAACCGCCCAGCACGATCACGTCAGCCAGTGAGACCTTCTTCCCGCCCTTCAGCGATTTGTTGAAGTCGTTTTGAATCGCCTCCAGCTTTTTCAGGGTCTTCGCCAGTGCGGCCGGCTGGTTCACTTCCCAATTCTTTTGCGGCTCCAGGCGGATGCGCGCGCCGTTGGCTCCCCCACGCTTATCGGAACCGCGGAACGTTGACGCCGACGCCCAGGCCGTTGTGACCAGGTTGGAAATCGAGAGTCCCGAGGCGAGGATCTTGGCCTTCAGGGCCGCAATTTCCTTCGCCCCGATCAGCTTGTGATCGACCGCTGGAACGGGGTCTTGCCAGATCAGTTCTTCCGCGGGCACCTCCGGGCCGAGATAGCGCGCCCGGGGGCCCATATCGCGGTGCGTGAGCTTGAACCACGCGCGCGCAAACGCGTCGGTAAACTCATCCGGATGCTCGAGGAAGCGCCGCGATATCTTCTCGTAGGCCGGATCGACCCGCAAAGCGAGGTCCGTGACCAGCATGGTTGGCGCGCGATGCTTCGAGGGGTCGAAGGCATCCGGAATTGGATTGGCGCCATTTTTCGCTTGAAATTGGTAGGCGCCAGCCGGGCTCTTGGTCAGCTCCCATTCGTAGCCGAACAAGTTCTCGAAGAAGTAGTTGCTCCACTTCGTGGGCGTCTGGCTCCACGTGACTTCCGGGCCGCCGGTGATCGCGTCTTTGCCTTTGCCCGTACCATAACGGCTCTTCCAGCCAAGGCCCATCTCCTCGATGGGCGCCGCCTCGGGCTCGGGGCCGACAAGCTTCGGATCGCCGGCGCCGTGGGTTTTGCCAAAACTATGGCCGCCGGCAATCAGCGCGACCGTTTCCTCGTCGTTCATCGCCATACGGCGGAACGTTTCCCGAATATCCGTGGCCGCGGCGAGGGGATCCGGTTTGCCGTTCGGCCCTTCGGGATTCACATAAATGAGACCCATCTGAACGGCCGCGAGCGGATTCTCGAGGTCCCGGACGCCCGTATAGCGCTTGTCGCCGAGCCAGGTGTCCTCCTTGCCCCAGTACACGGCCTCGTCAGGTTCAAATACATCGGAGCGCCCGCCACCAAAACCGAAGGTTTTGAACCCCATCGACTCCAGGGCGACGTTACCGGCCAGAACCATGAGGTCGCCCCAGGAGACCTTGCGGCCATACTTCTGCTTGATCGGCCAAAGCAGCCGGCGCGCCTTGTCGAGACTCGCGTTATCCGGCCAGGAGTTGAGCGGCGCGAAACGCTGTTGGCCGGCGCCGGCGCCACCGCGTCCGTCGCCGATGCGGTAGGTACCCGCGGCGTGCCACGCCATGCGAATCATGAGGCCCCCATAGTGGCCGAAATCCGCCGGCCACCAGTCCTGGCTGTCTGTCATCAGCGCCTCAAGGTCTTTCTTCAGCGCTTTATAATCGAGCTTCTTGAACTCTTCGGCGTAGTTGAAAGCCTCGCCCAGCGGGTTGGATTGGGACGAGTTCTGGTGGAGAATCCTGAGGTTTAGCTGGTTCGGCCACCAGTCGCTGTTCGATCTCATTCCGACATTCGTGGTGCCGTGAACGACAGGGCACTTTGCCTCGGTTGGTGTGGCTTGCTCATGACGTGCGGGAACATGCGCTCCCGCCGGAGTAGTCAGTTCGTTACCCATGGGTGCATCCTCCTTGAGTTTTTATTTCCCTGATCGCCGCCGGCCCTGCTGGCCGCGACGCGCCAATAATCGAAATCCAAACACTTACCATGCGGCACGTGAACCGTTCCGCGAAGCGCACTTCGCGCAAAAGCCCCGAAAAATGAGTTCGCACTCGCGAAGAATCCTCGTGCCGAGCGAGCCGGAGTGAGGCTGCGGTACGTCGTACCACTCCATGTCCTCAACCTTGCCGCAGCGGTCACAGATAAAGTGGTGATGCCGCATGCCTCGGGCATCGAACCGCGCGGCACGGCCCTCCGCGGCCACTTCCCGCACCAGTCCCACCCGCACCAGGTCCCGCAGATTGTTGTAGGTCGTGGCCCGGGAACAACGCGGATCGGCACGATTCACAGCAGCGAAGATTTCCGCCGCCGTGGGATGACAGCCGTCTTCCATCAGAAAGGCCATCACGGCAAAGCGTT
>DATJVT010000030.1:0-4247 GCA_035501695.1 Terriglobia bacterium
GAGGGCGCCCGCGCCGAAGTTCGATTGGGAAGCTGGCCCGTGCTCCCCATTTTTGATTTGATCGCCCGTAGGGGCAAAGTCCCGCCTGAAGACATGCTGCGAACCTTCAACATGGGCATGGGAATGCTCCTGATTGTGTCCCCCCGCGACCTGCCTAAGGTGACCTCCTCGCTCCAGAAACGCCGCGAGAAGTTCTGGAACATCGGCCGGATTATCCCCGGCCGCCCCGGCGTGAAATACATCGAATAAGCCGTCAGTTTTCAGTTATCAGTAATCAGTCCTCAGTTTTCTGTCGCTGCGCCCCTTTGGAGTGCGGAAGCTTGCTACCGCTTTTCGCAACCGGAAGCTTACTTCCGGCTGGGTCTTGTAATGCTGACCTTGAGGTCAGCACATGCCGACTTCAAGGTCGGCGCTACATTGCCGGTGAAGTGCCGGGGCTTTAGAGGCTGAGGAAGAACTCGTAGCGGCGGGTTTATCCCGCCACCTGCACGTTGCAATGAATCGGGTTATTCAGCGTCATGCTCCCAACCACGGATTGAACACGGCCAGGCCGAGGCCCGCGAAATCCTTCACATTTCGTGTCACGAGGGTGAGATCGTGCTCCAAGGCGGTGGCAGCAATCATTCCGTCCGGCGCGCTGAGAGGCCGCCCGGACATCCGGCGCATGCCGTCAAGCCTCCCCCACCGAAGGGCAATGGATTGTGTTACCGGCAAAACGCGTCCAGCCAACAGATGTGCCAGGTGGCGCGCCAGCGATGTCTCCAGACGCGCCCGGCGCACCGCATCCCGCGTCGTCTCAAGCCCCGATTGCATTTCGCCGATGCTCACCACGCTCAGAAACAACGCCCGAATGTCCTGGGCCGCCAGCCAGCCCAGCACTTTGGGTTCGGGGTTGGCACGCATCAGTTCGGATGGGATGTTGGTGTCAAGAAGAAAGCCTGAGTTCACGATAGGTCCACTGGGCGCGCCGGCGATTGATTGCGGGCAAAGATCCGATCAATCTCCTCGTCGGTGAGCAACCCGCGGATATCCGCGAAAGCGTCAATGAGGGTCTGCCCACTCTGGCGCTCCGGCGCGGTGGGTTCAGCCTCGCCGGCGCGCGCTTCGCGGGCGACGATCTCCTTCACGTAGTCGGTGAGCGAAACCCCCTTGGCTTGTGCTTGCACCACTAGACCGCGTTCGACATCGGGTTGAAGGTCGATAGTAATCACCATGGGTGTCGCCACCTGCCAAATAACGCTTTTCATTATTTACCCTAGCGCAAGGCCGGAAGCGGCGTCAAGGACCATTGGGGTTTGCGGTTCCCCCAGAGGAGTAACCAGGAGCAAGAAAGCAGCGCAGACCGTCGATCAGTTGACGGACCTGCAGCTTTTGCGTCACCCGGGCCACCCATGGGGGCGAGTGAGTGTAATTGCAATGCGTCGCGAGATTCGGTGCTCGCGCCACCCCTCATGTCGCCCTGTCTAGCCCAACTCACCGCGATTCGCGGCCTGGATGGCATAATCCGCGGCACGGTATGCGAGGGCCTGGATGGTGGCGGTAGGTTGTTGCCGGGCGGAGGTGACGAAGTTGCTTCCGTCCACGATAAACAGGTTGGGAACATCGTGTGCCCGGCTGAGGGGGTTCACGACGGAAGTCTTTGGATCGTTGCCCATCCTGCATGTTCCCATCAAGTGGCGGCTGGGCATGTTGTCAACCACATCGAACGGCTGCGACCACGTCTTCAGGGCGCCGGCCGCTTCCAGGATTTCAATCTGCCGGGCCATCACCCATTGCATCGTTGCCACGTCATCGGGGTGGTAGTCGAAGGTGATGCGGACGGCGGGGAGCCCCCATGCGTCCCTGGAGTCGGGATCGAGTGTGACGCTGTTTCGGGCTTGCGCGAGCGACGTAGTGTGGGACAGGAGGGTCAAGGTGCGCGTAAAGTTAGTTGTAAACGCCTTCTTGAAATCGCTTCCCCAGCGCGGAGTATCGGGCGGCAACCCGCTGAGGGCAAAGCTGGCGGGATAGAAATCGAACCGGGCGTCAATGCCGCCCCCGCCATAAAAGCCACGCTTAGGGTCGGCGGCGTAGTGATCGTGGATGACCCGCGTCACCTGAATGCCCTTGTATTCGTTCAGGGGATGTTCGAACAACCCTTCCGCCAGGGCGCCGTTATCCCACATCAAGTACTTCCCCACCAGTCCATTTGAATTCGCCAGGCCTTCGGGGAATCTTTTCGATTTTGACATCAGCAGCAACTTGGGGGTCTCGACGCCGTTGGCGCAAACAAAAACGGCCTTGGCGCGTTGGAAGATCTCCCGGCGATTGCGATCGAAGTAGATGGCGCCCGTCGCGCGGCCGGAATCGTCCGTTTCGATCTTGCGCACGTAGCACTCCGCCCGGATTTCGCAACGCCCGGTCTTTTCCGCCACCGGAATGACGCTCACCAGGGTGCTGGATTTGGCGGCCATCTCACATCCGAACGATTCGCAGAAGCCGCAATTTACGCAGGCGGCGCGGCCCTGATAAGGCTGGGAAAGAATGGCAACCGGCGCGGGAAACGGATGCAATCCCAGTTTCTTCGTGGCGCGCTCGAACAGGACGCCCGACGACTTGACGGGCATGGGAGGCAGGGGGTAGGGCTTGGAGCGCGGCGCCTCAAAAGGATTCGCGCCGGCCAGGCCTGAGATGCCGAGTTCGTACTCCGCTTTCGTGTAATAAGGTTCGAGATCGGCATAGGAAATGGGCCAATCGGCAAGGTCGGCGCCCTTCACCTCGCCAAACAGGCTGTGCTCGCGGAAGTCGCTTTCGTGGAAGCGCCAGTAGTTGGCGGTGAAATGAACGCTGCCACCGCCCACTTGCCGTCCGTATTCGATGGCCTTCCTGGGCCGGGCAGGGTCTGCTTCCGACTTGCGGTAGGTGGTGGGTTGAATCTTGGGATCGTTGGTAAGGCCCGGTTGGATGGTGTACTTGATCTCGTCGTGGGAATAATCTCCCTCGTGCAGGTATGGGCCTTGCTCCAATACCACCACGCGGAATCCGGCGGCTGCCAGCTCCTTCGCCACCACTCCGCCTGCCGCGCCCGCGCCCACCACCAGGAAATCCACCGCCTCGGTAGCCGGGAACACCACCCCGCTCATTCCTTTCCTCCGTTCGCCGGCGCGTCGTAGTATCCGAACGGCGGCTCATAGGCCATCTGACCTTCAAATCCGATCTGCTTCCATCCGGTCTCTCCGCGATTGCCCCCATAGCTGGGGTCCCCCAGAAAGCCCAGAACGGTGTGGGTACGGAGCAATTCGAAGAATTCGGATTTCTCGAAGTTTCGGATGAGGGCCATCTGTTGCTCGGCGGTGAGTGAGGCAATGGAAGCCGAGTTGGGGAAGAGCTCCTGGCGTTTCTCCTGGAGCTGAGACAATCCGGCGCGATACGTCTCGCGGTGGTCGGCGGCGAAGGTCGCGAGTGCACGGTCGATAAAATAGATGACGCCCGCTTCCCGCGCGCCGGGGCCGCCGGAGGTTGGAATGATCTGCGCCGCGAGGGCCTCAATCTCTCGCGCCGCACCCTCCTCCAGAATTTCAAAGTGGGGGTTTGACGATCCCGCCGCCGCGCGCGCGTGCTGCACGGCAGCCAAAACTTCCGGCCCGACCACCATCGCCAGGCAGGTTGAGAGCCAGTCCCTTCTGGTTGTGTTCATGCCCTATGGGACAATCATACCATACACGGAGCTTCCTGAAGGTGTTAAAGCGCGGAGCGCTTTTGGAGTGCGGTAGCTTGCTACCGCTTTTCTACAGGACGACATAAGTTCCTGCGCATTGCCCGTAGCGGCGCTCTCTGCGCGCCCGGATTGTAGCGTCGATCTCCGATCGACGGCGGCGGTCTGAGACCGCCGCTACAACCGAATGCGCAAGCATTTATGTCGCTCTGGATAGATCGCCCCGTTGGGGCTCACCTGCGCACCCACTCCCCCGCGGAGAGGCAAAACCGTTTACGCGCGCCGGCGCGTAGACACTGTGTTTTCCTTCTCCGAGGGGAGAAGGTGGACCGAGACAGGCGTTCTCATCAGTCCGCCGCGGGCCGGATGAGGGGTCTCTTCCTGCGCGAGAGCGCCCCATGAAGATGTTTTCCCTTCTCCCAGGGAGGCCGTCTCAGAATTCAAATCTGAGGTGGGACCAACGCAGAAGGGGAGCATTTTCCCGCACTAATGCGGAGGGGGATGGTCGAGGTAGAAAGTAGCCCGTGGCAATGGCGAGCCGGTGCTTCCAGGC
>DATJVT010000031.1:0-4532 GCA_035501695.1 Terriglobia bacterium
CGGGTTCCATGCAGGCAAGAGCGGTTCGACTTTCGACCAGAGTTCATCGGACACTTCCCAGGATTGGATCTTTGCCATTCCATAAAGATATGCGAATGCCGAATGTCGGGTCAAATATTATTTACGGATAAGCTCTAAGAAAGAACACGAAACGCCCGTTCATCGACGTTGAGAAAAGGGAGCGGTTTGGCGTCCATGGGGGGCAGCTGTTGATCGAGGCGCTGTGCCGCCAATTCAGGGTATGGGATGAGTTTCCTGAAGCACAGCTACGAAACCCGACCAAGGGAATCCTTTCTCAGGCTATTGTTGCACAGTTGTTGTTCTCGTTCACCATGGGCGTCCCGATCTTGGAGTCTGGCGACCGCTTTCGACGAGATCCGGTCATGCTGGAGTTGCTCGGACTTGAGTCCGCAGCCGACGAAGCCACCCTACGCGCTTGGCTGGAAGGTCAGGACTGGCAGGGTTTGCGGGTTTTGCGGGCCATGAACTCCAATTTGGTACGCCAGGTAATGTCGGAATGGGGGGCCGCGATCAACCCAACAAGCGCGAAGGCGTTCCGCCTTGTGCATACCAAACTCTTGTCCCTTGCGGACCTCAAAGCTCAGGCGGAAAGGAAGTCTAAGGCCGGCGATAATGCTCAGTCCAATGGAGCAAAGTCGGTTGAGTTTCTCCCAGTTGTGCTGGCTGACACTGTATTCCCTGTCCGGACGCCGGAAGCATCCGAGGGTCAACCGGCGCAGGCGCAGCGCTGCTGGCAAACTCTTTCGATCGGACAGTTTCTGCTTGAGGCTGGATGGGAGGAGGATCCCCGGGAGGACATCTCACATTGGACCGCACTCAAAAGTCTATTGACTGATCACCGGGATCTATGGCGTGGAAAGGAGGCCTGCTTCCACTATCATAATGCCCCGAAGGACTTGGTGAACGATACTCCCAAGAACCAAGACTACCGAGGTATTGTTGGTCAGGCGGGCTTCTCGATGTGGACGGCACCGTCAGACTATCGGATCGAGCAGTTGCCCACTCCCTATAGTGTTTGTCCCGGATCGGGAGAACGAGGGTGGGAGCTCGCGGATTCTAATGATCCCTTCGCAGACGCCTACGCGATCTTTCGTCTCCCGGAGGATAGGGGAACCCTGGTCGCTGCTCGTGGAAAAAGCAAGGCCGACCAACTCCCGAGACCTCAGTGCCTTTTCATGCCTACAACCCAGCGAGATCAAAGGCCAGCCAGTGTCTTGCAACTCCATGCTAGTCTGGAAGAACGACCAAGGGTGGTTGATGAAATGCTCGATGAATTAGCCCAGCGAAGTGTGCTGTTGGACAAACCAACCGGGAATGCCGCCTACTTCGCCCTAGCCACCTTGGCCTTCAACCTGATCGTCACGCTTCGTGACTCCGTATTGCCTCCGGAGCTGCGAAATTGGCGCCTGGAGAAGATCATCCACGAAGTTCTGCTGGCGCCGGCAAGACTAAGCAAGCGCGGGCGACAGCGATACGCTTCGATTTGGTTTCCGGAAGGCTGGCTGCAGCCTTGTCAGGAGCTAATGGCAGCGCAGTTTCGGCCGCCAAAGAGAGGAAGGCCACCAGGCTGGAGGAAAGCCGTCGTCGCCAAGACGTCGGGTGGACGGCGACCCAAGCGCGCTCCAAAACTGGATCCGTTACCCGACGCACGCCCTGATTCGGCACCACAGGCAGGAGGAGTTGCAGAGGATGCCGCTCGCCGTGAGCCGGAGTCTTTCTAGTCGATGAGGCTTGCGTCCCGCGCCAACAGCAAGGAGGGGCTAATAGGTAGCGGAGAAGACGGAATTGGAATGAATCGAGCACAATCGGCATTGGCGGACTGATCGAAAGCCGTGAGGCGCGGCCGGCCGCAGTACTCGCCGCGCAGCGGCGTACAAAATTTTTGGGGGCTTTTGCAAATGCCACCCGGATTGTGATGCGTTCGCAGCCAGCAGCGAGCTGAATCGGGAAGGCTTTCGCCCGAGCCCCTCCCCTGGATTGCCTGGGATAATACTGGATGGTTTCTAACGGAGCGTCAGTCGACGTAGATCCGCATTTTGCCGGGACGGGGTTCGATGACATCTCCCGGATTAAAAGCCGCACACTTGGTGGCGTGCTTGATCAATCGCTTTTGCGCCCTCCAGCAATGTTGGCGGGATTTTTCAATGCCGATCCATGGCCGGCCCAACAGTTGAGCTGCCACACCTGTCGTGCCGGAGCCGAGAAAGGGATCAAGCACGAGATCGCCCCGGTCCGTGAACAGGGCAATGAGCGCCTGGATGAGTTCGAGAGGTTTCTGGCTGGGATGACCGCACTTCTCTTTGGAGGTGCCCCTCAAGCTTGGCACCCGAATGATGTTCCGCAAGTACTTGCCTTTGGCGAGGTGCTCCGCCCGAGCTTTCTTATCACTGTAGCGTTCGTCGCGCATTAGCTGTCGCTGCTGTTCCTCGGTGTATGGCTCGCGCACCCGATCCTTCCGGAATTTCGTCGTTGCAGATTTGCGCAGGATCAGGGCCTCCTCATGCGCCGGCGTAAAACTGTCGCGTCGCTCACTATACCCGACGATCCGATCCCAGATGATGCGGTCAAAAAAGTGGCCGGGAAACCGAAGCGAGAGGTACGACTGCAGGTGCACGAACCAGTGGCATCTCTTGCCGATCTGCCCAAAGAGAATGCAGGCGCCGTCATCGCGGAGAACCCGCAAGCATTCGGATACACAGCGCTCGTACCACTCCAGGAACTGCTTGAGTCCGCGCCACTGGTTGTCCCAACGGACCTTCAGCGCCTTGCCATACGGGCCGTCGGCCAGAACCAGCTGAACGGATCCAGAAGGAATCCTGGGCAAGGCGTCCTTGACGTCCGCACAGATCACCTGATTCTGGGGCAGCGGTGTGTTATCGGTGGGGACATCCCACTGTAACACTGGTCTTTCCCAGAGTTCCTTTAAGGGGTTCCCTACAGAATAAAGAGCGCCGTTGCCCCTCTTGGGGGCAACTATACGACCGTTGGCCTGACGCTCTGAATCCACGGCTTCATTGTGTTTTTTTCCGTGGGGGGTTCGTCGGGAGGTCGAATTTGGCTATGCGGGAAGCGACGATTGCGGGAGGGCAAAGAGCCTTGCATGTGCCATAAAAGTCGTTTTATCAAATACTTACATCATGTGAAGGACTAGTTTGAAACAGGTTTAGCTTGTCGCCTGAGTTGTTAGCTGGCCGAACGTTGCTTGTTGGCAATAGGGTGCCCGTTACATAAAGCATCATTATAGTGCATTTATTTTGCGGATTCTGACTCCCTGATTGGAGCCCTGTTACGCGTCATTCAACTTCCCGAGCCGACCTTTTCTCGATGGCGAATGCGGAGGTTTAGAAATGAACCGCCGCGACGCGGCGGCCAAAAGATATCTTAGTTGCTAAACTCAACAAGGATGACGGAGAGGCTCCTCTTTCCAGCGGACTATCAAGCACTGTACCGTTTCCGCACTGGCAACCCTGCGCTCGAGACCGGTGTTCCTGCCCGGCCCCCTGGCTTGGCCCCCGCCGGCCTGTCCCCTTGCCGCCGACTGGTACTGCGCGATATTGGAGCCGAAAGCATCGGGGTTCGGCCCCGGAATATGAACAGGTTTAGAGTAGTTTCGGATCTTGTGTGCCCGTGGTGCTACATCGGCAAACGGCGACTGGAAGCGGCGTTGCATGAGTTGCCCCCCCGGCACGGATGCCGCGGTTTCCTGGCACCCCTTTCAACTCAACCCCGGCATGCCGCCCGAGGGCATGGACCGGAACGAATACCGCCTGCGGAAGTTCGGCGATCCGGAGCGATGCCGGGCGATGGATGCCCAGTTGACGGAAGTGGGCAAGTCCGTGGGAATTGATTTCCGGTTCGATCTGCAGTCGACCATTCCCAACACCTTCGATTCGCACCGGGTGATCTGGCTGGCCGGACGACTGGGTGTGCAGGACGCGTTGATGGAAGCGCTCTTTCGAGCGTATTTCTGCGAAGGCGTGAACTTCTCCGAGCGGGCGCAACTCGTCAAAGTGGCGGTCGCGGCTGGCATGGAAGCCGACCGAGTCAACCGCTTGCTTGGCTCGGAGGAGGGGGGCGCCCAAGTCCAGGCCGAGGAGCGGGAGGTCAAGGATTTCGGGGTTTCTGCCGTTCCCCTCTTCATTATCCAGGATCGTATCGCCGTCTCCGGCGCCCAGCCGCCCGAGGCGCTCCTGCAGGCCCTCAAACAGGCGGAAGAAGGCCGAGCGACTG
Source organism: Terriglobia bacterium (assembly GCA_035501695.1). Lineage (GTDB taxonomy): Bacteria > Acidobacteriota > Terriglobia > UBA7540 > UBA7540 > Bog-366. The sequence goes on from DATJVT010000031.1 coordinate 4,252, forward strand.
CGACTGCTTTTTCAGCTCCGGGAGTATAGCGTTGGTGACGTACTCCGGAAGGCGGAGCATGCTCACGTGCTTTAGTGTGGGCTTCCCCTCATTGTCAGTGGGGCCCTGTATGGCTTCGTGCAGGCCGTCGACCTCCTTCTCCAGCATCTGCAGGGGTGGCGTACCAGCGTCTACGGGTAGGTAGCCCATGCGCTGGATGAGAGGGGCGCGTTCCGGGGGTATCCTGCACGTCTGCATCCGCTGCTGGGCCGCACCGCTACTTATGCACTTCTTCTCGCACG
>DATJVT010000032.1:0-19868 GCA_035501695.1 Terriglobia bacterium
CTCCGGCCCGTTTCAGGATCCCCCCTGAAGAGTCGCGTACTGCTTGGTAATCGCCAGTGGCTTCGCACGCCGGGCAACTTGACCCTAGACGCCCATGTCGTCGAACCGATGTCGAGCGATTCCGAGCGGATCGTCGGCCACACGGACAAATACCCGGGACGGTCGGTCCGGGTCGATCATGAACACCTACGGGCGATTCAGTTCGGACCAACCCACCTCCGAAGAATCTGTAGAGTCGGTTGTAGAGTTTTTGCGGCGTCCCCGCCGATGAGGCCGTCGAAGGTGGGTCCCCGGAACGGTGATGGTTTTGGCCCTTTTTAAGCCGATGCTGAAAATGGATAGACCGAGGCCATTGCGACCGGAGGGGCGCGTGGCCACGTTCCAAAATTCGGCCAGATTTTGCGGTGGATAGCATATTTCCGTACCGCGATCCCAAGGGCGGGTTGTCGCCCTCTGTACGAGCGGATAATCCTGGTCCTCAGGTTTATACCGAGCGACATCAATGCTTGCGCATTCGGTTGTAGCGGCAGTCTGAGACCGCCGCCGTCGATCGGAGATCGACGCTACAATCCGGGCGCGCAGAGAGCGCGGCTACGGGCAATGGGCAGGAACTTATGTCGTCCTGTATAGTTCGCTCGCGTGCGAGTTCGAGTGACCATGGCTACCGGAAGGCGCACATGCTGACGTCCTCGCCTTCGAGGGCGGCGATCCGCTCCAATCCCCGGTAAACATCCACGTGGCGCTTTCCGCGCACTCTTAGCCGGTCACCGCTGCGAAGGATGCCAGCAAGGTCTGTGGGCTCAGTGGAACGGAGGTGGCTCGGCTTGTACCGGATCGACCGATCAACGATCGGACTGCGAAACATGTGGACGCCCTGGTACTCGGTATAGAGGATATTGGTTTGGTGGAATTCGAGAAAGGTATGGGCCCAGGCTGCATCGCACTCCGCGAGCATTTTGAACGTGCTCCGGGCCACCGTACCCGCCGACGGGCACCGGAATGAGCACGGGAAGAAACTAAGCAAGGCACGGCCAAAATAAACCGCCGGGTAATTTACCCACGCATCATAGGGCATTTCGCCCGGGGTGTTGTCCAAAGCCATGGGGACCAGGTCAAACTGTTTGGCCATCGCGGTGGGCTGGAAGCGAGCATAGGCCTCACGACAGCAGGATGGTATTCCCAGCAACATCCCGAAGAGCTGGTCGTCGCCAGCTTGCTCAAGCAACATGGCGGCCGAGGTGAGACTGGAGTCCGACGCCACGTAAACGATCCGCAAGCCGGAGTCTTCGTCCGGCCCGGCGGCTCGCTCAATCGCGTTACAGCAACCTCCCTTGCCCTTGTCACGGCGGTGGATATATCGGTCGGCGCTGGCGAGAACGCAGAAACCGTGCTCGGTGGCGATCGATCGCAAGAGGGCGAGTTTCGCTTCGGAAAGGGAAGTGCGCGAAACCTTAACGCCGGCGGCAGCCAGGAGGATCTCCCGAACAATGTCGTCGCTAAACTCTCCACGGATTTGGGCAAACAGTTCCCGGCTAAGCTGAGTTGGTTCGGACCAACCGCTGTCGCCATAAAGCATCCTCCAAGGCCCACCGGTCGATGCCTTCACACCGCCCATATCGAGCGCCTGCCGAGCACTGGTCAGTTCATTCTCGAGCGTCTCTTGCAGGGCTTGGAGGATTCTTTTTCTGGCCTCGGTTGAAAGTGTTGCTCCCATAGCGGTGTTTTGGTCTCGACTTCCGCCCATCTCTCCACGGCAGGCTACCAATTCGGGTTGGACGGGATCGCCAGGCTGAGATAACGGCCTTCTTCGCTTAGCATCAGTTTGCCGCGGCAGAACTCATCCAGGGTGTCACGCACTTCCTCAAGGGAGAATTCATATTTCTCCGGGACACTCTGCAAGTGCTCCTTGACTTGAGCGGCGGTATGAATCGTCTCCACGCAGAAGTCGTACATCAAGGCGAGTGCCCCGCGCAAGGTATACGTGCCCTGTCTTTCCGGTCCCCACTTGTAATCGATAAGCAAGCCATCCGCCGAGCGTCGGTAGGTCAAGGAATGCCGCTGATCGGAATGCCAGGTTTTCTGCCATTGCGTTACGTAGTCCTGGGTAACACGGTGCGTTTCGACCGGCACTGTGTTACCCATCTCGTAATCAAAGAAATAGGCCAATTTGTCTAAGTTTACGTCGGCTGGGTACACATACCTATAGCTGGCTTCCGGACGGACGTTTGAAACAGGGAAAGTCTCCCGGTCAAAGAAGTTCGGTGAGAAGCGTTCGAGCCAAATGCGGTCACATCCGCCGGGAGGTTCAAGGTGGCCTATGCATTTCAGGACCTCGAGTTCCTTCTGGCAATCGGCCTCCGTCTCTCCCGGGAAGCCCCAAATAAGGTTCCAGCCGACATGAATGTTGTAATAGAGGAACCATTTCAGGCTCAGCACGTTCTGCAGCATGCTGCACCCTTTGCGCATGAGCTGAAGCACGTGGCTGCTCATGCTTTCGATGCCCGGCTGAACACTCCGCACGCCGCCCCGATACATGGCTCGAATCTGCGCGCGGGTGAGGTTGGCCTTGACCTCATAGAAAAACTGGTAGTCGAGTTTGGATTCCTCGATCGGGGCGAAAAACCGCTGGATGTACTTGGGATCGAGGATGTTGTCGACCGCCAGGAAAGCGGTGATCCGGTGCCGATCGGACAGCTCTGCGAGCTCTGATAGCACGCGCTCAGGACTCTTCCCGCGATAAGCCATGCCAAGACCATTCAGGCCGCAGAAGGTGCAATGGTGCTTTTGACCCCACCAGCATCCCCGCGAACTCTCGAAGGGCAGCGACCAAACCGTTTTATAGTGCGGCAACAAACCGAGCTCGATCGCCCGGTCGAAGTAAGGGCCGTAATTGGGAACCGGTGAAGCATCCAAATTGTTGAACGGCTGCGCCTGGCTGCCGGCGGTAAGGCCGTTCGGCCTGCGTACCACCACACCCGGCAACTCATCCAGGCTTGCACCGGTCGCCAAATTGTTCAATAAAGCCGGAAAGGCCAGATCCCCTTCACCGGATATCACATAGTCTATAAATGGAAAAGCGCGGGCGCACTCCTGGCCCATTTCGCCCTCCATATTCGCCCCGCCAAAAACGATCGTGATGCCGGGATGGCGTTCGGCGATGCGGCGGGCGAGCGCCAGAGAAGCCACGTTTTGCTGGAAGGTCGAACTGAAGCCCACCACCCGATAGCAGGTCCAATCCACGGCCGCCAGACAATCTTCAACAAATTGAGGCAGGGTGCGCCGGCGCAGGTCGACCACGGCGGCCCGGTCCATGCCCAGCTTCTCTAACCACTCCACTTCGCGAGGAAATTCGCGGAAGAAGTCTTCTTCGTCCGGAGCAGGCGACAAGCCGAATGCGGCGGGCGCGAACAGCCACTCACCGGTCATGTTACCGCGATGCTCTGAGAGTTTATTGTAGACCTTCGGGGTTAGCCGCGCGGCCAGGTCAAGGTTAAAGTAATAGGCGTCCGTCCCGAACCCCGCCTGCTGGGTGACGGCCTGGATCAAGCCAACTTGAATGGACGGCCGGTCCGCCGCAGCTACCGGCATGCAAACCAGGGCCACGCGGAACTGGGCCGTGAATGACAACGCCGGAGCAGCATCCGCCCGGTCCGCCAGAGTTTTCTCCAGGGGTACCATGCAATGACTCCGTGCCCGGCCGCAGTGCAGCAGCAAGAAATCCAACGGTATCGGGCGTTTGCTCCAGGGCTGCAAGCGATCAGTCGGGCGGTGGTCCGCCGACGGTTATCACGTTCTCGGCAGGTGAGTAATGCCCCTGTGCATCTAAGCGAGCCCGTAAGTCACGTTGCAGCGCTTGCCGGCGCTCGGTCGTTTCTTCTACGCTCACCCCCAGGCGCAGGCGCAGGTGTGCAAAGAGCATCAGGATGTCGGCACACCACACGCTGGGGTTGTCAAAATCGCGGGTGCGAGAGTATCGATGCGGCAGGTAGCCACCTGCACAGGTATCCCGCTCGCGGCAGGCCCGGCAGCCCTGGGGCAGTGGCATTCCTTCAAACATCGCTTCTCCGTGCATCGTCCCGCTGTGGAGGATTTCCCGGAAATCCGCATTCTGGACGTTTAGATTGATCCTGGATATCCCCTCTTTGCAGACACGAAGACTATCCAGCCCTTCAATCTCCCCATCGGTCTCGACAAACACATAAAGAGGGGCAAAGTTACCGAACGTCTCAATCTTGCTGTCGCCGCCCAGAATAATCCGCGCCATATTCTTTAGGTCCCCGACCGACACTTCCATGGTGCCGTTGAACCACCAGTCATCGAAAATCGGAATCAGAAAGTCGGCGCAAGGTGTCGCGCCGTAACGCTCGCGAATGGGTGCGATGGTGTCATGCGTGAAGTGCGGCAGAAGGTAAGTGATGGCTTTGCAGCCCAAGCCCAGGAAATGCCGGTGCACCGTCAGGGGATCAGCGCCCAGTGGAATCACGCACAGAATTCCATGTTCAACTTGCGCCTGTTGCAGCATTTTTAGGCCGCGCTCGACCTGATCGTATGACCCGCGGCGCTTGTGGTCGAATCGGAACAAGTCATGGACGTGCTTTGGCCCATCCATGCTTAACCCAACATGAACACGGTGTTTACGGAAAACCTCCGCCCAATCTTCATCAATGAGGGCGCCATTCGTCTGGATGCCGAGATTGACGGTGGCGATACCCTCCAGGGCTTGGCGCGCCCGGGTGCACCAGGCATCAAACTTATTGACGCCAATTAGACATGGCTCTCCTCCGTGAAACGCGATGAGCAGCTCTTTCTGATGGGTAAGTTGGAGATGCCGGCGAATACGTTCAATTGCCGCCTCAAAGATCTCGGGCGACATGATTTCAGGACGCTGTTTCCAGGTTGAGTCGGCTTTGTTATAGACGTAACAATACGAGCAATCAAGGTTACATCGAGAGGCGACCTTCAGAATCACATGGGTGATGTATGCAGCCGACGCCTCGATCATTCGTATCACCTACACCGGACGCCAGAATCGAATGGACCGCCTGGCGAGGTCTCGCCAGGGCGGTATACTGATCTCTTGGTGGCACGCCCTGTGCCTGGAAGTGGGGTAGAGGGAGAGTGAAATGGCCGGGTGCTGGATTGGCCGGATGGACCCTTCATCCTAGCCCTTGGGCCCGGATGGAAGGACCGGGCTGCTCGGGACGCTTAACTTGCATCTTGCTGCGAATTCAACTCTCTCCCCCCTTACCCTTCTCCCGGTTTTCCCGACGACTCACGCTAACCCAATTTCCCCGTGGATCGTGCCATGAATTGGCCCAATCCTGATTTCAGGTTGGGTTCCTCCAGCCGCCCCCAAAGTTGCAGCTTCCTTCGCCAGCTCCGCCTGCAAGGTCTGTTTCAATGCTTCGTTCACTTTTTTCTGGGTTGCAGCGGGAATAGCCTTGCCTCCTGCCGTAATATCAACAAGTTGGGTAATTGCTTTTCCCTGGGCGTTAGTCAGACTTACCTTAGGTTCATTGGCCATTGAGATTCTCCTTTATAGAAACTCTAGATACGTCTCGCCTGAGTCAGGGGTATAGAGTGTTTATACGTCGGCATGGACATTTTGTCAACAATTTTCGAATCTCGATTTCGGTTTTGCTCGGCCTTGGGTGGACTTGCCGTCAGGTATGGCCCATCCCTGTTTCCGTCGACCGGACCCAGAGCGTTGGGACCTGTCCCGTCAGGCGCAAGAGTCCACCGCCGATGAGGTGGCTCTTGCGGAACAGGGCCTGGAAGGCTGGGCGACGAGCTTGGATGCAGAGGATCGCCGGTGAAGCGGGGCGAAATCTGGTGGGCCGACCTTGGCCCCTACCGCTTGCGCGAGCAGACGGGGCGCCGACCCGTTGTGGTCTGGCAAAGCCCTGCTTTGTAGTGAGGGCACCTGAGCCCGCTGCCGGGACCTCCGGGGAGCCCGGTTGATGTCCGGCCTGTAGTGCCCAGCAGCGCTGGCCCAGGCCGAACGCTGTTCGGCCCTACATGGCGCCCCCGTAGCGGCGAGTTCGCACCGCCAAATTGTCCCTCCCAGCCTTTATTCCAATGCAACTGACTCTTAACCTTCCTGTAACATTCGTAACCGAAAATAGCTAACTTCCAAGGACTTAAATCCAGGAATAACGATGCCTTAATTCCGCCGTAACACATTGCGCCAATACTTGCGACGGAGGAACCAAACATGAAACTCAAAACTTCCATTACCAGCACCGTCCTTTGCACCATTCTAATTGCGTTGGGGGTATGTGCGCTTGTTGAATCCCCTTCCGCCGCTCCCGCGCCTGACTCACTTTTGTTGAATGCGGCAGGCGCGACCTTCCCGTACCCGATCTACTCGAAATGGTTCACGGATTACAACAAGCTTCACCCCGAACTGCAGATCAACTATCAATCGATTGGTTCGGGAGGAGGCATCCGGCAGTTGCAGGCGGGCACCGTGGATTTCGGCGCCTCCGACAAACCGCTTGACGACAAGCAAATAGGGGATTTCAAGTTCAAAGTCCTGCACTTCCCCACGGTGTTGGGCGCGGTGCTGCCCACGTACAACGTCCAGGGGGTAACGCAGGAGATCAACTTCACCGGCGAAACCCTGGTCAATATATTTCTGGGAAAAATCACCAAATGGAACGATCCCGCGCTCGCCGCCATCAACAAAGGCGTCAGCCTGCCGGACCAGGACATTGTGGTTGTCCACCGGTCGGACGGCAGTGGCACTTCATTTGTATGGACGGACTATCTTTCCAAGGTCATTGACGAGTGGAAGACCAAGGTCGGGGCCAGCACTTCGGTCAATTGGCCGGTGGGGCTGGGGGGCAAGGGGAACGAAGGCGTTTCCGGGCTGGTGAAGCAAACTCCGGGCGCCATCGGCTACGTCGAACTGATCTATGCCATCCAGAATCAGCTTCCCTATGGCCGGGTGAAGAACCAGGCGGGGGCCTTCATCAAGGCTGACCTGGCTAGTGTGACCGCCGCGGCGGCCTCCTCAGCCAAAACCATGCCGGATGATTTCCGCATCTCGATTACCAATCCGCCGGGGAAGACCGCCTACCCGATCTGTAGCTACACCTACTTGCTGATCCCCGCCCAGATCCAGGATGGAACCAAGAAACAGGCCATCAAGGACTTCCTGAAGTGGATGCTGACCACGGGGCAGAACGACGCCGAGGGCCTGAGCTATGCCAAGTTGCCCAAGGAAGTCGTGTCACGCGAGCTGAAAGCAATCTCTCAAATCAACTAGCATGGGAAGCCCATCCATTGCGGCAGACCGCGCGCGTCCTCCCCGGCGCGCGCGGCAGTTCATCCAGCGGTTGCGCCATGGGGATGAGCTTGCCCATCTCATCACCCTGCTGGCGGCGGCGAGCATCATTGTCATCACCCTCATGCTGGTCTACCAGCTCTACATCAACTCCCAGTTGCCGCGCCACAAGTTCGGCCTGGCTTTCTTCCTGGGGAGGGTCTGGGATCCGGTGGGAGAAGATTTCGGCGCACTCCCCTTCATCTATGGGACGGTGGTGTCCTCCGCGCTGGCACTCCTGATCGCCGTGCCCCTGGGGGTGGGGGCGGCCATTTTCCTTTCCGAGCTTGCGCCGCTGCGTATTTCCAATGCCCTGACCTTCGTGATTGAGCTCCTGGCAGCCGTGCCCAGCGTTATCTACGGTTTGCTGGGAATCTTCGTGCTGGTCCCGGTGTTGCGCAAGGTTGTTATGCCGTTTCTGAAGGGCACCCTGGGCTTTTTGCCGCTTTTCAAGGGTCCGATTTACGGCGTCAGCATGCTGGCGGGGGGAGTTGTGCTGGCCATCATGATTGTGCCTTTCATCATCTCCGTCTCGCGCGAGGTGTTGCTGGCGGTACCGGTGGAACAGCGCGAGGCCGCGCTGGGGTTGGGCGCCACCAAGTGGGAATCCACCTGGCAGGTGGTGGTGCCGTACGCGCGAGTGGGGATCATGGCTTCGATTTTCCTGGCCCTGGCCCGCGCCCTGGGGGAAACCATGGCGGTTACCATGGTGATCGGCAACGATCCCAAGATCAATGCCTCGCTCTTTGCTCCGGGGTACTCCATTGCCGCCGTCATCGCCAACGAGTTTACGGAAGCCACGGGCGATATGTATCTGCAAGCCCTGATCGAACTGGGGCTGGTTCTGTTCCTGCTGACCATTCTCATCAATGGTCTGGCGCGCCTGGTGATCGTTGCGACCGCGCAGAGAGGAGCAACAGCGCCGTAGGCGCCAGGCAGATGGGCAAATGGGCAGGTAGGCAGATGGTGAGGGCCGAGAAGAGCAGGATAGCAAGTCGAGAAGTGGGAAATGGCGGCTGCAAATCTGCCAGTCAAGCCGTCACCCTATCTGCCCAACTGCCTATCTCAGTATCTTTATGAGCTTCCGCACACGCTGGCGCAAATCCGCGAACGTGGTCATGCTCAGCCTGACGGGTCTGTGCGCCCTGTTCACGGTTTCCGTCCTGTTTTTCATTCTCGGCTATCTTGTGTGGTATGGCGGGAAGTCGCTGAACTGGGCTTTCTTCGTCAATCTGCCTACCCCGGTGGGTGAATCGGGCGGAGGGATGGCCAACGCCATCGTGGGCAGCGGCAAGCTGCTGGTCCTGGCCTCCCTGGTGGGCATTCCCGTCGGCCTGTTGGGAGGGGTCTATCTGGCGGAGTTTGGCGGCATGACTTTCTCCTTCATCGTGCGTTACACCACGGACTTGCTGAACGGCGTACCGTCGATCGTAATGGGGATCTTCGCTTACACTATTATTGTTCTCCCCATGAAGCATTTTTCGGCGCTGGCGGGGGGATTGGCGCTGGGGATTATGATGATCCCCATCGCCGTGCGCACCACGGAGGAATCCTTGCGGGCGGTCCCGGGCACGTTGCGGGAAGGAGCCCTGGCCCTTGGCGCGAGCAAGTGGAAAACGGTGGCCACGGTGGTGATGCCCGCCGCCATCCGCGGCATAGTGACCGGCATCATGCTGACCCTGGCTCGCGTGGCAGGCGAAACCGCCCCCTTGCTCTTCACCGCCTTCAGCAATCGCTTCTGGAGCAGGGGTTGGAACGAACCCATTGCCTCATTGCCGGTAATGATCTACACCTATGCGATTGCGCCTTATGACGATTGGCATCGGCAGGCCTGGGCGGCGGGACTGGTCCTTTTGGCGTTGGTCTTGGCCGCCAACGTCGGGGCGCGCATGGTGGTTTCCAGGGGAATCTCATTTCGCCGGGTGTGAGCTGTGTCATCTGCATCGAGTTTTTCGAGTATCACCATGAAGACATCTGAAGAATCCCGCCCCACCGAACGTGTGGCGGGACCTGCAACCCCCTGGCCCGCCGACATGAAGATGCGCGCGGCGGGGGTGGACTTCTATTACGGGGCCAAGCAGGCCCTGTACGCCGTGAATTTGCAGATTCCCACCGGGCGGATCACGGCGCTCATCGGCCCTTCGGGATGCGGCAAAACCACCTTTCTGCGAATCCTCAATCGCATGTATGAGACGGTGCCGCAAGCGCGTCCGGAGGGGGAAGTGCTTCTGGATGGGGAAGACATCTTCTCGCTGGACGTGGTCGGCCTGCGGCGCCGGGTTGGGATGGTGTTCCAGAAGCCCAACCCCTTCCCCAAGTCCATCTTTGACAACATCGCCTATGGCCTGCGCATCAATGGTATGGCGAGCCGAGGCACCCTGGCTGAAGCCGTGGAAAAGAGCCTGCGCCGCGCCGCACTGTGGGATGAGGTCAAGGATCAACTTTACAAATCCGCCTACGCCCTCTCGGGGGGCCAGCAGCAACGCCTGTGCATCGCCCGCGCCCTGGCGGTGGAACCGGAGGTGCTGTTGCTGGATGAGCCCTGCTCAGCCCTCGATCCCATCGCCACGGCGAAGATTGAAGAGTTGCTGTTCAACCTTAAAGACACTTGCACTATGGTCATCGTGACCCATAATATGCAGCAGGCGGCGCGGACGGCCGATTGCACCGGTTTCTTCCTGCTCGGCCGGCTGATCGAATTCAATAAAACGGCGGTGATTTTCAAAAATCCCGCACGCAAAGAGACCGAGGATTACATTACCGGCAGGTTTGGATAGGGGCTTGGAATCGGGTGATCGGGTGAACAAAAGCATCAAGCGATCCGATGACCCTATGGGGTGTTTTTCTGTTATTCACCGGATATTAAAAGGGGGGTCCAGCATTGCGCCACTTTGTTGAGGAATTGGATTACCTGCGGAGCCGCTTGCTCGAGATGAGCGCCTTGGTGGAGGACTCCGTGTACCGCAGTGTGCTCTGCCTTACCGAAAAGGATCCTCAACAGGCACAAAAGGTTATCCACAACGAGGCGGAGATCAACCGCATGGAGATCGAGATCGATGATCTCGCCACCCAATTGCTGGCTCTCCAACAGCCCATGGCCACCGACCTGCGCCTGCTCACCTCCGCCATCAAGATCAATAACGACCTGGAACGCATGGGCGACCTGGCGGTAAACATCGTGGAGCGATCGCTTTCCCTGATCAACGAGCCCCTGATTAAGCCCCTGATTGATATTCCGGCCATGGCCAACCGGGTGCAAACCATGATCCGCAAAAGCCTGGACGCCTTTGTGAAACGCGACGCGGACTTGGCCCGCAGCGTCCTGGTGTCCGACGACGCCGTCGATGAGTTGCGCGATGCGGTTTACGAGGAAGTGATCACCCACATGGAACGCGACCCCAAGTCGGTTCGCCAGGGTGTCAACCTCATGTTTGTTGCTCGCAACCTGGAACGATTGGCCGACCACGCCACCAATATCGCCGAGGACGTACTCTTCCTGGTCCAGGGTGTTGACGTCCGCCATCACGCCGAAACCCGCGAATGAATGTCAGATCTCAAATCTGAAATGTGAAATCTGAATGAGCCTTATTCGTGGCGCAGGGCCAGGACGGGCTCAACTTTGGTCGCGCGGTTGGCGGGGATGTAGCAGGCGATCAGCGCTACGGCACACAGCAGAACGGCGACGCCCGCGAACGTCCCGATATCCGTCGCTGCCACACCGTAAAGGGAGTTCCTGAGCAAAGGCGCAACCGCGTAAGCCAATCCAAACCCCAGCGCCAACCCCGCCACGGTCAAAAGCAGCCCCTGGCGGAGCACCAGCATGAGGACGTGCGCGCGCTTCGCTCCCAGCGCCATGCGAATGCCGATTTCGTGTGTCCGCTGCCGAGTGGAGTAGGCAACCACGCCGTAAATCCCGACGGACGCGAGGGTGAGCGCCAGGAGCCCCAATACGCCGGCGAACGTGGCCGCGACGCGTTGAAACACGCTCCCCATCTGGATGCTTCTGCTCAGCGGCAGCAGTTGGAAAACCGCGAGATCCGCATTCAACTCGTGAATGCTTCGCTCCAGGGTTGGGCCGAAGGCCTGGGGATCGCCCGCCACTCGCACGTGCACCGTCAAGGGCTCGCTATAGTTCTGAAAGACCGGCAGAAAGATGCAGGGTGCCGGGCCGTAGCTGATCAGGCGGTATTTGGCATTGCGGACCACGCCCACCACCGCCAGGGACCGGTTGCCCAATTGAATCTTCCGCCCCAGCGGGTCCTCGCCCCGCCAGTACCGTGCGGCAAACTCCTCATTCACCATGGCGACGGGCTGTGAGTCCTGGACGTCGTGAAACGTGAACTCGCGTCCGGCCACCAGGGCCGTTCCGATCGTGTGCAGGTAATCAGGGCCGATCCGGGCGAGGTCCATTTCCATCGATTCGTTCGGCCTCGGATTGTACCCATCGGGTTGCACATCGCGCTGCGTGTGGATGGAAAAGTTGAGCGGAGAGAAGTCCGCCACGGTCGCCGACTGAACGCCCGGCAAGCCGGCCAGCTTCCCCAGGAGTTGCTGGGAGAATTCAATTCCCTTCTTGTCCGAGTATCCTGCTGATCCAAGTTCAAACGAGGCGAGCATCACGTGGTTGGGGTCGAAACCCAGGTCCGCGCGCTGAGCGTTCTCCATGCTGCGCGCAAACAGTCCGGCACAAATCAGGAGAAGAAGAGACAGGGAGATCTGCGTTACTACCAGCAGGGTCGACAGCCGGGACCGGTGCTGTCCGCCCGAGACGTTGAGCGCCTCCTCCTTCAGGACGGACACCGGGGCGAGCCGGGAAATCCGCAGCGCGGGCAACGCCCCGAAAACCAGGGCGGTGACGACTGAAACCAGCAGAGCAGCCATGACCACGCTGAAGTCCGCCCTCCCGTTGATGGCAAGGGGAAGGTCAATGGGTGGGAAGAAGGCAGCGAAGGTTCCCGCCGTCCAACTCGTTACAAACATCGCGACAGCGCTGGCCGCCAGGGACAACAACAGGCTTTCCAGCAGGAATTGGCGCACCAGGCGCCAACGGCTGGCGCCCATCGACAAACGCAAAGCAATCTCACGGCGGCGGGCCACACTGCGCACCAGCAGCAGGTTCGCCACGTTCGCGCAGGCCAGCAGGAGCAGTACCACCGCCAGGGCGAGCAGCATGGGCAGCGATTTGACCAGGTAAATATTGGCGGAGAAAGGCGAGCGCCAGGCGGGATCAAGCGTGATCTGGTTCGGACCACGATGGGTGTCCGGATACTGCGCCACCAGCCGCTGCATGAGCAGATTCAGCTCCTGCTCGGATTGGCGGCGGCTGGCGCCGGGCGCCAACCTTCCCATCACGTTGAGCCAATCGGAACCCCGATCGTTGAAGTGCCGGTCGTCGTTGCCATAAACCAGTGGCACCCAGAGATCCATTTTTACACCCGTCGCGCAGGCTTGGAATCCTGGCGGCGCCACCCCCACGATTACGAACAACAGCCGGTCGATTTGGATGGACTTGCCGACGATCGCCGGATCTCCTCCAAAATGGCTCTGCCAAAAGGCATACGTAATCACGGCGGGCTGCGTGCTTCCGTGCTTCTGCTCCTCAGCCAAACTGAAAACTCGCCCGAGCAGAGGCCGCACTCCGAGCAGGTCAAAATAGTTGGCCGAGACGGTCTCAACATAGACGCGCTCCGCCTTGCTGAGGCCCGTGAGGGTCGCCCAGTCATGGCTATAAGCCAGGAGTCCCGACAGACTGCGCGTTTCCTTGCGCAAGTCCACATAGTCGGGATAAGAGAACGGCGGCATGGGGTGCTCGGTCCGCTCTCCTCGCATGACGCTGACCAGGTCGGAGGTGTGCTTCACCCCCGGAACCGGGTCCAGGAGGGTGCCTCGAATCCAACTGAAAATCGTCAGGTTGGCCCCAATGCCCAGCGCCAGCGTCAGCACCGCCACACCGGCGAACCCGGGGTTCTTTGCCAGCATCCGAAAGCCGAAGCGTACATCATGGAGAAGAGTGCTCATCGCGATCCTTCAGAGTCCAAGTATGGCAAGCATGATAAATGCATGCACGATATCCAGCACTAGTCAATCCCGTGCAAGAAGCGGACCAATCGCGAAGCCGTCGAACTTGCGATTCCACAAGGACTTGCCAGACATGACCGAATGTCCATAAAGGGCGGACTGTGCGGTTTTGGGGTTCGGATGTCCATTTTCGGACAGGAGCTGTTACCATGTCAGCTGCATTGTATTCGTAGGGGCGGTTCGCGAAGCGCCCCTACGATCGAATTGGTGGACGGCGAGGGTTCGCGAACCGCCGGCCGGAGGCTTTGGGCCGCAGGACTAACCACCCCGATGATCGGACGCTAATAGCGTCCAGGAGTCCGGGGTGGACAGAGAAGCGGGATGGTTTCACGATTATTGCGGCGGTAGATGCGGAAATCCTCCTCGTCCACGGTAATCACTGTGTGGCGGGGGAAAAGTTCGCTCAGCCGAATGAGGCATAGGTCAGCCAGATCGGGATGGCGGTCCCGGTATCTTTCCGCCAGTTGCGCCAGCCGTTGCTGGTGCCTGGCGATCTCGAAAGCGATGCGCAACATTCCGTCGTCTACCAGAGAAAAGACATAAGAAACGGAATGCAGGTGAAAAGCGGCCTCCGCTAAGACGGCTTCGCAGGTCAACAGCGGCTCCGAAATGCCCTTGGCGACGCCTACCGCCCAATGGTGAAATTGGTCGGAACGGTTGCCGAAGGCCACAATCAGACCGGTGTCCGCTATGGCTGTCATGGTCGCGAGAATCCTTTGCGAGTGGAGAGATCCGGTGGTCCGCTGATTTTTCCCGCGTGGCGAAGAAAGGGCTGTGTGCCCGCCTCGGATTGCGCTCGCTCAAGCTGGTGGCGGATTATCCGACTGGCAGGCAAACCGGTTTGGCGCCGTCTCTCCTCGAGCCAGCGGGCGAGTTCAGGTGTAAGACGAATTGTGATGGTATGACTCATAGACCAAAAATGTAACACATATGGGGGATGCCGTCCAAGAGGACCCATGCGTTTCTGGAAGCAGTTATTTGGCCCCAGGGATCGGCCTGCTGACCTGGACCTGGAAACCCAAAGCCATGACCGCAGGGCGGCGCAGGAACCGGATCGCGGTGAAACCCCCGGCGAGCAGGCGCGCGCCGCCGCGCAAAGTGAGTCAGGAAACGCCATCCTGGTAAAGGGAACCAATCGTGACGTGTGGGGCTTTCAATGGCTCGAAACCTTACTGCAAGATTTACGCTACGGCGGCCGCCAATTGCGCAAGAACCCCGGCTTCACCCTATTGGTCACCGGGCTTCTCGGTCTCGGAATCGGCGCCACCACCGTGATTTTCAGCTTGTTTGACGCCGTGTTCCTGCGGCCCCTGCCGGTTCGCCATCCAGGGGAATTGGTCAGGATGGTGGAGAACGTCACGAAGACCTGGGCCATCAGCAATTTCCCCTACGTGTATTGCAAATCCCTGCACGATCATTCCACCACGCTCGCGGCTACATTCGGAGAAACGGAAGGTTACGCCCACTTCTCGATGAGCGACCCTGAGCCCGCAGAAGAGATTACCATCCAAGGCATTACTCCGGATTACTTCGTCGCGCTTGGCGAACCTGCCCTTTATGGCCGGGTGCTGGTGCCTGACGATGGAAGGCAGACTACCGGCATGGCCCCCGCAGTGCTGAGCTACGGCTTCTGGCAGAGGCGCTTCGGAGGCGATCCGCGCGTGGTGAACGGGCAAACGGTTCAAGCAGGGGGCCAGCGCTTCGTAATCGTGGGCGTGATGCCGCGGGGTTTCAACGGAATTTCGGTGGATACAACGCCGGACGTGCGCGTTCCTCTGGACGCCTTCGCGCTTGTGGCGAACTCCGCGAAAGACCAGTTGAGTTTTCAGACGGCAGGCCGGCTCAAACCTGGGGTCAGTCGTTCACAGGCGGAGGCGGAGTGCCAGACTCTCTGGCACTCCACGATGCAGGATTACTATCTGAACATCGAGAAGCGCCCCCCGCAAAGTGTCGCCTTGTTACTCAAACGGGGCATGGGACTCGAACCGATGGAGCGAGGCGTTTCTCTCCTGCGTAGCCGATACGGCGACATGCTGAAATTGATTATGGCGTGCGTCGCCCTGCTGCTTCTTATCGTTTGTACCAATGTAGCCGGACTTTTGCTGGAGCGAGCCGCGGCAAGACAACAGGAAATTGCCGTCCGGTTGGCGGTGGGCGCAACACGCTTCCGCCTGGTCCGCCAAATCCTGGCGGAGAACCTGATTCTGGCTGCCTTGGGGGCTGCCGCCGGGCTGGCGGTGGCCGTGGCGGGAATGCCGCTGTTGATCCGGGGATTGCCTCCTATCCGTGCCTACCCCGCGCCTGACCTCGTGCCACTGTCGGTTGATGTGGGGGTTGGCTGGAGAATCCTCCTGTTCGTGGTGGCCGCTTCCCTGGTCACGATGTTTCTCTTCAGTATCAGCCCGGCGCTCGCCGTGACGCGCTCGAGTCTCGACAGCGTCCTCCGCGCCACGCGCTCCGGCCCCAGCATGCGCGGGCGGCAGGCATTAATAGCCCTCCAGATTGCCCTATGCACGTTCCTGCTGGTCACTGCCAGTCTGTTCGTCCGCACCTTCCGGCAATTGCAACGGGTCAATCCGGGGTTTGATCGTGACCATCTCGCCACCTTCACTCTCGACCTGAGCGGGTATAAGGGCAAGACTACGATGTTTCTGAAAACCTTCGCCGAGCGAGTGCGGGCACTGCCAGGGGTGGTGTCCGTCGGGGTTTCGCACTTGGGGGTGATGCGCGGAACCGGAATAGCAACAACGGTTGCGCCCGCCGGGCAGCAGCTATCCCAGGCCGATTTCCTGAATACCAGCTTTAACGGAGTCTCGCCCGAATACTTTGAGACGATGGGGATGCAGATTCTGTCCGGACGCGGCTTGGTTGCCAGTGACGTTCCCGATCCAAAGCAGCCGGTACATTCCAGGGTTGTCGTCAATCAAGCTTTCGTAGAACGGTTCTTTCCTAATACTCAGCCGCTGGGTAGGCTGTTCGGCAGCGGTGCAACCGGCGCCGTGGCAAAAGGGGATCACGAAATTGTCGGCGTGGTGAGCGACTCGAAGTACCGCTCGCTACGGGCGCCGATCATACCGGTCTTTTATCTATGCCAGACAGACTTTGACGAGTTAGTGCTGAACGTCCGCACCCGCACGCAGCCTAAAGCGATCATTACTCCCGTGCGCAAGGTTTTGGACTCCCTTGATGCCGGCTTGAGCTTTCTGGAAGTCCACACCATGACGGAAGAAGCCGAAATCAGCATGGCGCCGGAACGGACCACGGCCGAATTGGCCGCCGTGTTCGGAGGGGCGGCGGCACTGCTGGTCGGCGTGGGAATCTACGGCTTGCTCGCCTACGTGGTGGCACAGCGGCGCCGGGAGATCGGAATCCGGATGGCGCTGGGCGCACAGCCCATGCAGATTGGCAAGTTGATGACGCGCCAGATCCTCGCCCTGACCGCAATAGGGGCTCTCGGTGGTTTGGGCGCTGCATTTGCCGTCGGGCGCGTCTTCCGGTCTTTGCTCTTTGGCATCTCGCCGCAGGACCCCGGATCTCTCGTGGCGGCGGTCATCTTTGTCGTCCTGACGGCGGCGGCCGGGACGGCCCTACCCGCCGCGCGCGCCGCACGCGTCGACCCCATGGTGGCACTGCGATATGAGTAATCCAGGACAATATGTCCCGCCTGCAGACGGCCGCGAGGATAGGGGATCTCCGGAGTATTCCGCACGCGCCGGCACGCACGGGGCCTCTGCCGCGCGCATGGTCATCTGAAATCGCGGATGCTTCAGCGCCACCCTGGCCGGAGTTTTTGCTGCCCTGATCCATCCAAACCCTGGGGTGAAACCAGCATCGAAGCAAGAAGAGGCCATAAGACTCAAGAGAGATTTTGTCTT
Organism: Terriglobia bacterium; assembly: GCA_035501695.1. Lineage (GTDB taxonomy): Bacteria > Acidobacteriota > Terriglobia > UBA7540 > UBA7540 > Bog-366. The sequence continues at coordinate 17,281 of DATJVT010000032.1, forward strand.
TGACGCCATCGGCCTTTTGATGATGAAATAGCTGATTCGGGTTTGACCGTCCGGTTTCACCGGGAGGCCGGTCAATGCTTGGGAGAAAAAGGAATGAAGGCAAAGATCCTGGTACTACTGCTAACCTGCTTGCTCCCCGCCAGCATGGTGGCGCCCCTCTACGCGCAACAACCGCAGGGGGATAATCCCAACGTCGACGAGATTACGGTCCCGGAAGGCACGGAATTCAAGCTCCAATTGCACACCACCGTCAATTCCGCCACGTCCAAGGCGGGCGACCGAATCATGTGCTCGCTGATTGACCCGGTGGCTGTGGAAGACCGCGACGTGCTCCCCAAGGGCGTGCGCATTGACGGCCACGTGGGTGAATCCCGTGAGGCTGGGCGCAAAGGCAAGGGCGGTTATCTCACCATCGTATTCGATACCGTGGAACTTCCCAATGGCCAGAAAGCGGCCATCCTGGGCTCCCTCACCGAGGTGTTCTCCAGCGAAAGCGGCAGCGATCCCAACGTGGGACCGGAAGGCGAACTGAAAGGCAAGGGCCCTGACCGGAAAGTCCAGGCTTTGATGGTCATAGCACCTGCCGCCGTGGGAGCAGTGGGTGGCGTGGGAACCGCCATCACCCTGGGCGCCGTGGGTATCATGACCGCACTCTTCCTGCCCAAAGGGAGACAGGCTTCGCTCGGGGCCGGCTCGCTGATCGGCATGCGCCTCGACCGCGACGTCACTCTGGTTATCCCCTCAGCCGGAAAATAGAATCTCCAGTCGCTCTCTGTGCCCTTTACCCGCACCCGCCACCTTAACAGGGAGGCAGGAAAGCAATTTGGACCTCATCGACGATGCGGAACTGGCCCGGGCACACCCTGGAGGTACAGACAATTGGAGCGACCCCTGAGTATTGAGCCGCGGTGATCAAGCCGGGCATTCCGCACAGGGGGCAAGCCATCACGGCAACGAAGGTGGCGGGGAACTCCTCTCGCAGGGGAGGAAAGTCGTCAAGGAACAGGATGTCTCCGGCGGCCAGCCCGGCGAGGGAAGACTGGGTCGATACTTCCAGCTCGGCCGGGAGTCGCGTTCCCGCCGCCGCTGCCCCGGCGCCGCCCGCCCTTGCCTGTCCTGGCACTGCGTCCGGTTTCCGGAGTTTGTTGGATTGCTTCCCAACCGCCATATGGAACTTCCTGATTGCCGGTAAGGCCATTTTAAGGCAGCCCTTCTAATCAGTAGCCGGCCAGCGGCCGTGCAGTTACGGAGGATCGCCTTTCGGTCTTTGTCCGCATCGAACCCGACCATCCTGCAGGGTTCTTTCTCATTTCCCGCCGGAGCCCATCCGGGCGCGGGACAGCGGAGAGCGGCCCGAACCGGAACTCTCGTTCCAATTCGGGAAAACGCCCAGAAGACCCACAACGCCGGGCAGAACAGCTCCTGTATTTCCGGCTTTCCTACTGCTCCACCGTGCAGCGGCATCCGGTATCAAGCCGGCCCGGAGCAGTCCCCAACTCCGCTCCGGACCGTCAGGCACGCAGTTCACACCGCTTCCGACGCTTGGAAAGGCATGTCCCGGTAGGCCGGCGCAATCCGCTCGCGGAGCTTCCCAAGGACCAGTTTGCTTCCTCCACCCCTCTATCGGCTGATCGGGTTTTGAGCTTGAGAAGGGAATCACAATCTCGCACATGGGGTTGTCAAGCGCTTCGAAGAGGAAGTGATCGGCAGTCTCCCGTTTCGGAACTTCCCCCGCATCCCTCTTCGGACGGAAGCGGCGCCGGGCGGCCGGGCCGACGCGCCTGCTTCCCACGGTCATGCCTACTCGCACGATGCATCCATCCCTTGGCGGCATGCCGGTCTTCTCCCCCGTCTTTCCTCAGCCCAACCGCAGGTGCTTGAAAGAACAAAGATTATGAGGGAGTCAGGGCCATACCTGGGGAAATGCCGGGCAAGTCTGCCCATCCCCGCTCCGCGTGCTTCCTGCCTGTTAACAACTCCTGTTCGAGGCTAGCTAATCCCGGCCGGCGAACCCCCTATTTCCTGGAGGGATTGGCCCGGCCTTTGCAACTACCCTGGACAGCGCAGGGACCCCGAGGGCCCAAAGCGGCAAACGAAGCGTGGAGCCAAGTGCTCCACGCCGCGGGATAAGTGTTGTCTCCGCTGGCTGCCACCCGCCCCGAGTTGACCTGCGCCGGCCGTGACGGGCCATTCGAGACGGTACGAGGTTCACATGGCAACTCAATCCATCACCACTTTCGAGCAAATCGGTAACGCGGCCCCGGCCCCCTCCCTCCGCCGCCCGTTACTTGCGAGGCGGTCCTTGCTGCCGGTGAGGGCGCAGACCCCTGTGCCTCACGGTCCGAAGCCCGCCGGCCAAAACCACCGGGCGCTGGTGGAGATGCTCCCGATGGTAAAGCGCATGGCCTTCAAAATTCGCGAACACCTTCCCACCCACGTGGATGTGGACGACCTGATGGGCAACGGGGTGCTGGGGTTGGTCGATGCCGTCGCCAAGTTTGATTCGGCCAAGCGCGTAAAGCTGGAGAGCTACGCCCGGCACCGAGTGCGCGGAGGCATTCTGGACGGACTGCGCCGGACCGACCCGG
>DATJVT010000033.1:0-4103 GCA_035501695.1 Terriglobia bacterium
CTATGATTATGACTATTGCAACGACTGGCTGTGGAACAGCGACCAGATTGTGATATACGATGACCCGGACCATGTGGGCTGGTATCTGGCCTTTAACATCCGGCTGGGCACCTACATTCACGTCATGTTCCTGGGGAACCATTAGCCAGCCATGTATAATGACGCCGCTCGATTTTAAGCCCGATGTGGGGGGTAGGATCATGGCGGCTGCATTGCGTTGTCGGTGCGAGTGTGCGTCCGGACTTCACTTTTTCTCCTGGTTCGCCTCGTCGGCCCTGGGCTTGCTCCTGCTGGGAGCCGTCTCCACGCAGGCTTGGGCGCCTAGTTCGCCGGATGGAGGCCAGGTACCCTCCGCGAATTACGACGAATCAAAAGCCGGGAGTTTCCCCCTTCCTGACCCTCTGGTGTTCAACGACGGCAAGCCGGTTAAGACCGCGAGGGAGTGGAAAAAGCGCCGCCGGACAGAGGTTCTTCAGCTCCTGGAGGCGGATGTCTACGGCCGCAGCCCGAAAGCGCCGAAGCATATCCGCTTCCAGGTCTTCGATCTCGACAAAGCTGCTTTGGGTGGCAAGGCAACTCGCAAGCAGGTAACGGTTTATTTCCCCACCCCCAAGGGCGATGCACACGAGGATCTGCTTATCTATATTCCCTCCGGCGCGCCCAAGCCAGTCCCGCTCATTCTGGAACTCAACTTCCTCGGGAACCAATCGGTGACCAACGATCCCGGAGTCAAGGCCGCGACCATCTGGCTGGGGAAGCCTCCCGCGCGAGTGCGGGCGCCGGAAAAAATGCGGGGGATCGACAAGAATTTTGACCTTGAAAAGCTCCTGGGGCGGGGATACGGTTTTGCCACGGTCTGCTATCAGGACATCGAACCGGACTTCAAGGAGGGGATCACGCAAGGGGGAATTCGCCGGAAGTTCCTTCCCGCAGGACAAACGGAATCGTCGCCGGATGGCTGGGGGGCCATCGGGGCGTGGGCTTATGGTTTGAGCCGGGCCATGGATTACCTCGAAAAGGACAAGGATGTTGACGCACGTCGCGTGGCCATCATGGGGCATTCCCGGTTGGGCAAGACCGTGCTGTGGGCCGGAGCGCAGGACACGCGTTTTGCCATGGTGCTCTCCAGTTGTTCGGGTAGGGGCGGCGCTTCACCGTGGCGGCGCAACTACGGTGAAACCCTGCAAAGTATGTCGCGGGCCTTCCCGTTCTGGTTCTGTCCCAATCTCTTCAAGTATGTGGACCAAGTGGATAAACTCCCGGTGGATTCCGACGACTTAACCGCGCTGATTGCTCCTCGCCCGGTTTACATCACCAGCGCGGAGGATGACCAGTGGGCTGATCCACGCGGCATGTTCATGGCTGCGGTCGCGGCGGGGCCGGTTTACAAGCTGCTCAAGGCGGAAGACCTGGGCACCGACCAGATGCCGGGGCTCAATGAGCCCATCATGCATACGCTTGCGTTCCACATCCGCACCGGCAAACATGCGGTAACGGCATTCGACTGGGATCAGTTCCTGACTTTTGCCGACATGCATTTGAAAGCCTATTGAGCTGTCTGAACGCGGCGGGCTCCCGGAGGTCTAGCTCATCATGCCAAGGTCCCTTTTTCCATTCCTTGTGCTTCTTCTTTACTTTATTCCTTGCGCACTACCCGCCGCTGCGGGTGAATTGCGCGCGGGCGCGGCGAAGTCTGTAATTACTCCCGAGGTTCATGCCGCCCGCGTGTATATTTCCGGTTACGGCCAGAACCGTGTCGCGACCGGAGTCCACGACGATCTCTATGCGCGTTGTCTCGCGTTGAGCGCGGCCGACCAGACCCTGGTGGTGTGCGCCGCGGACCTGATCGGCCTTTTCTACGACGATGTCCTCAAGATACGCGAAATGGTAAAGGTCCAGGCGCCGGAGGTCACACATCTGATCGTGGCCTCGACTCACGATCACGAAGGGCCGGACACCATGGGACTGTGGGGCCCCGGGCCGCTGCAATCGGGGATCGACGAAAAGTACATGGCCTGGCTGCGGGAGCGGATAGCCCAAACCGCCTTGGAGGCCGCGCGCTCCATGCGTCCGGCGCGGCTTACGCTGGGACGCGACGATCATCCCTTGCTTGCGCTGTTGCAGTCAGACAGCCGGCCGCCCTACGTCAAAGACCCATATCTTTTCGTCATGCACCTGGCCTCCGCCTCCGATGGCGAGGCTATTGCCAATCTGATTAACTGGAGCGACCACCCGGAAACGTTGGGAGAGAAGAATACGGAGATCACCGCCGACTACCCGCACTGGCTTTGTGATTATGCGGAAACCCATCTGGGGGGAACCGCGATTTTCTTGAATGGGTCAATTGGCGGGCTGCTTTCCACCAATGGCAATTCTGTGGCCTTGCAGGACCCCGAGAGCGGCAAAGTGGCGGCGGATGATACCTGGCGCAAAGCGGAACTATTCGGCATCACCCTGGGACAACTTGCGGAGCGGGCCGTGCAGGGCGGGGAAGAGGTCAACGTCGATTCCATGGTTTTTCGCGGGACCACGATCTTTTCGCCTCTGCATAACGACCACTTTCGCGCGGCCCTGGCCGCCGGCGTGCTCGGCGGCCGCAAGCCTCTCTTCACGAACGGCGTGCTCGATCCCACGGTCGTGGAGAAGGAGGTTCCCGGTTTGGGCAAACTGAAATTCTCAGCCGGCGGGGACGTGCAGACGGAAGTCAACTACATCCGCTTGCAGCATGGTCCGGGCGTTGTGGCGGAGATCGTGACCATCCCAGGTGAGATCTACCCTGAACTCGTCAACGGCGGCATTACACGCTACCCCGGCGCGGATTTTCCTGACGCTCCGTTCGAGCCGATTATTCGCCCCCACCTGAAGAGTAAGTACCAATTCGTCTTCGGCCTTGCCGATGACGAACTGGGTTATATCATTCCCAAAAGCGAATACGACGATCAGCCCCCCTGGCTTCTGAACACGCCGGATCGCTGGTACGGAGAAGTCAATTCCGCCGGACCGGACATCGCGGGCGCCGTCACCAGGTCGTTGGTCGGCTTGATCGACGGCAGGCAGTAGTAGAACCTGCATGTGTCCATCACCTATCTGCCCACTGCCCACTGCCCACTGCCCACTGCCTTCCCCTTACCCGGGGCCGTTAGGGTAGGCGGGAAGATCTGCCGGCTTCGGGGGCAGGCGTTTTGGGTGTTCCTTGATGGCCTTCATAACTTCCTCGATGGCCCTTTCGAGTTGCGGGTCGCGCCCCTTCATGACCAAGTCGGGGGTGTTATCGACTTCGATATCGGGAGCCACGCCGTGATTCTCGATCACCCACTTGCTATCGAGCCCGTAGACGGAGAATTCCGGCCGGGTAAGGTATCCTCCATCGAGCAGGGGAATATAGCCGCGGATGCCCCGCACGCCTCCCCAGGTGCGCGTGCCGATCAGCGGGCCGAGGCGATACTGCTTGAAGAAGTAGCTGAAGATATCGCCGTCGGATGCGGCGTAGGCGTTGGTGACGCAGGCCATGGAGCCGTTAAAGACCACATCAGGGATGGTGTTGCCTGCGAAGTTGCGGGCCGAGTCCATGCCCGCCAGGATGCGGCGCAGGCGCTCGAATATAAGCTGATCCACAAATCCGCCGCCGTTGTACCGCACGTCGATGATCAGGCCTTCCTTGCGAATCTGAGGGAAGAATTGCTTGACAAATTCGTTAAGACCCTCTCCGCCCATGTTGGGAATATAGATATATCCGACGCGGCCCCCGGTGGCCTGATCGACCTTGCGGCGGTTGGTGTTGACCATATCGAGCTGGCGCAGGGGGTATTCCGTGGAAACCGGCTTTACCACCACGGTGCGCGCGCCGGTGGCAGAGGGATGGGAGTTAACGGTGAGAGTTACGTTCTCCTCCGCCGTGTTGACGAAGAGCTCGTTAGGCGCTTGGGGAGCTTTAAGCTCCCGTCCGTTCACGGCGAGGAGATAGTCGCCTTCCTTCACCACCACTCCGGGTTCGGTCAAAGGTGAGCGCAGACTCGCGTCCCAGTTTTCGCCCGGGTAGATCTTCTTGAAGCGGTAGAGACCGCTGGCGGCATCGAGTTCAAAGTCCACACCCAGCAGGCCCA
>DATJVT010000034.1:0-3096 GCA_035501695.1 Terriglobia bacterium
CCTCTGGGTGGGCGGAATGTATGTCCTGGCGGCAATCCTGCTCGTGAGCGCTGGAGCGCTTGATCCCATCCCGCGAATGGCGGCCGGCAGTGCGTGATTGACCTTGGATCGACCTGAGCCCATGGAAGGAAAGAAACGGTAGGGCAATGATAAGCAGGGAGATGGCTCTGGAACTACACTAAAATAGCCTATGGCCGCCTTCGTGCGGGAGCGGGGAAGGGGTGTGGGGGTGGCGTGTGTGAAGGTGCGCAGCACGCGTCCCAGCCAACCCGAGGAATGAGCCATAAGACGGGCCGAAGCCCCCATTGAGGGACCTAGGGTGAGCGGTAATCGCCTGGTCCGGCCCATGCCGACTAAAACGCGGCGTTTAGCGACTATATTGCTGAATCTAAATGCATTTATCCATGGATAAGTCGAGAGGGCGGCGCTGCCATCGGAATTTCAAGTGACTGAGAATAGATAGGTTATTTGCTGCAAAGGGGCTCGACGGCGGCGGTCCTCGGAAGGCGACTATGTTTATGAAAAAGCGGATGGTTAGTCGAAAATGAGAATGATTCGAAGGTCCCAGGTAAATTTCAATGTATTGAAATTAATGGACTTGGTTGGGGTGCGAGAGACGGGAATTGGATTTTAGAAAAAGATGTTAAAAATGAAGGTTGAACCGACTATCTGCATGAAAATACAGGGCGATGCGACAAATTGTCCCGGCGAATTTGCGATATTTCGTGGTCAAAACGGCGCGTTTCATGCACGGCAAGGTTGATCTGATGCTGAGCATCCGGGGGCTTCGGGACGGAATCGTAGCCGCGCCATTCCCCCCACTCCTTGAAGTATTTCCGACGCTTACGCGAGGAGGACAAGACGATGGCTTCCGCCGATGAGCAACGCGGTCCACGATTGGGCCTTGAGGAACTGAAGCAGGCCGCGGCAGAGATGCGCGCGGTCGACCTGATTGACATCTTCGCCGCCGGATCGGGCCATCCGGGGGGCACGCTGTCCATTATGGATGTTGCCGCGGCGCTTTACCTGCGCGTGCTGAACCACGATCCCAAGGATCCTTCCTGGCCCCTTCGCGACCGCGTCTTCTGGTCGGCAGGTCATAAAGCGCCGGCGCTTTATGTCGCCTTGGGTATGGCGGGCTACTTCCCATTAGACGACACGGTCCTCCTACGGCAATTTGGGGCGAGGTTCGAGGGGCATCCCAACTGCCTCAAACTGCCTGGCGTGGAAGTTTCCAGCGGCTCTCTGGGACAGGGGTTGGGAGTGGCGGTGGGTAACGCCCTGGCGGGAAAGCTGGCGGGGCGCCATTATCGCGTCTATTGCATCATGGGCGATGGCGAACAGCAGGAGGGAAGCATTTGGGAATCCGCCATGGCGGCGGGCCACTACAAGCTCGACAACTTGTGCGGCATCATCGACAAGAACGACTTGCAGATTGACGGCCGGGTGAACGAAGTGATGAACATCGACCCCGTGGCGGAAAAGTATGCGGCCTTCGGGTGGAACGTGCTCGAAATCAACGGGCACGACATGGGCGAAATACTTTCCGCATTGGAGCGCGCTGCGGCTACTCCCGGCCGGCCCTCGCTGGTGATTACCCATACGATAAAAGGCAAGGGCGTAACCTTCATGGAGAACCAGGCGGGCTGGCACGGCATTGCCCCCGACCGCGCGAAGTTTGAAAAGGCCATGACCGATCTGGTCACGCCCGCCGTGCCTACCGAGCGGCAGTCGGCCATGCTGGCCAAGGCTCAGGGTCATGCCCAGTCTGCCGCCGCCAAGGCGCGCGCCGGTTTGCCGCAATTCCCGCACGATTACTGGTGGAATTCCGGTAACACGATGAAAGTGGAAATGGATCCCACGCGCATGGGATTTGGGCGCGGGCTGGAAGCCGCCGGGGCCGATGAGCGCGTGGTAACCGTCCACGCGGACATCTCCGGGTCGATCAAGATCACCGACTTTGAGGCCAAACATCCCGAGCGCAGGAATCGCGTCTTCAGCGTGGGGATTGCCGAACAGAACATGATGGAAGTCGCCGCCGGCTTGGCGAAAGAGGGCTTGATTCCAGTGACCGGAACCTACGGCGTGTTCGCTTCGGGGCGATGCTGGGACCAGATTCGGACCACGATCTGCTATTCGAACTTGAACGTCAAAATCGCCGGCGCGCACGGCGGCATCTCCGTGGGCGCGGATGGGGCGACGCATCAGGCGTTGGAAGAGATTTCCCTGATGGCCATTCTTCCCAACATGCACGTCCTGGTGCCGTGCGACTCGGTGGAGGCGGAGCGGGCCACGCACTACGGCTTAATCGACCTGAAAGGGCCGGCCTACATCCGCTACGCGCGCGAAGCCACTCCCGTCGTGACGACCACCGACACGCCCTTCCAGTTCGGCGTCGCCAATATCATTCGTTATCGCGGAGCCAAGCCGCGCTTTGTCGAAGCCTTCAATGCCCTCCTTTCCACCAACTACGCCAGCGAGGGTGAGGAGGTTTCCATCATTGCCTGCGGGCCCATGGTGCCGGAAGCCATGCGCGCCGCGTGGTTGCTGAAGGAAGAGTACGGAATCGAGACCCGCATCGTGAACGTGCATACGGTGAAGCCCTTGGATGTAGCGGCCTTGGTGCGGGCGGCGGATGAGACCGGGCTGGTGGTGACGGCCGAGGAACACCAGGTGGGCGGCTTTGGCAATATTGTGGCGGGAGCGATCTTGGAGAGCCGGCAGAATTTTGAGGCCCCGCTTCTGCTCCATCGCGTAGGTGTGGCGGATTGTTTTGGTCTTTCCGGCAAACCATGGGAACTGATGCAGTGGTTTGGGCTGACGGCGGAGCACCTCGCCGATCGCGTGCTCAAACTCCGCGCCCGGCGGGCCAACGCCCATCACCAGGCGGCGTAAAGGTGTTACCCTATGACTTGCCGGGAAAGAGTGATGACGGCTTTTGAACATTGCCCACCCGACCGCGTGCCGGCGTGGTGCGGGGCGTCGCCCGAGTTCTGGGAGAAGGCGAAGCGGGCCTCGGGGTTGGACGACGAGGGTTTGCGCGTTCGGCTGGGCGACGATTTCCGCCGCGTCTTTGCGGTCTACGCCGGGCCGGAG
>DATJVT010000035.1:0-15166 GCA_035501695.1 Terriglobia bacterium
GGCCGGCGTCAACAACACTGGCTTCGGAGCCAGCGCCGCCTGGGTGGATTACGACCGGGACGGGAAGCTCGATCTTTTCGTCACCAACTATGTGGCTTGGTCGGAGAAGGGCGACCTCTACTGCACGCTCGACGGACGGCATAAGTCCTACTGCACGCCCGAGGCCTACAAGGGCGCCACCAGCCGCCTGTTCCACAATCTGGGCAACGGACGGTTTGAGGATGTCACGCAAAAGGCGGGAATCTATGACCCTACCAGCAAATCGCTGGGCGTGGCGGTGGTCGATTACGATCGCGACGGGTGGCCTGACCTCGCCGTCTCCAACGACACCGAGCGTAACAAGCTTTACCACAACAACCGCAATGGCACCTTCACCGAACAAGGGGTGCAGGCGGGCATCGCCTTCAGCGAGGATGGTATTGCGCGGGGCGCGATGGGCATTGACGACGCCGATTTCGACCACTCCGGTTTCCCCAGCCTGGCCATCGGCAACTTCTCCAACCAGATGCTCGGCCTTTACCACAACGAGGGGAACCGCTTCTTTATCGACATCGCGCCTTCTTCCAGCATCGGACGCGCCAGCCTGCTCTCTCTCTCCTTCGGCCTCTTCTTTTTCGACTACGATCTCGATGGTTTGGAGGATATCTTCGTCGCCAACGGCCACATTGAGCCAGACATCAACCGGATCCAGCAGCAGGTGGCTTACGCGCAGCTACCCCTGGTCTTTCACAACGAGGGAAATGACCGCTTTCAAGAGTCCGGCAAGGGGTTGGGTTTCACGCGAAAGTTCGTGGCGCGCGGTGCGGCTTATGCGGATATCGATAACGACGGCGCACCGGATATCCTGCTGACCAACAACGGCGGCCCCGCCTACCTGTTCCATAACGTGGGGGGGAGCCGAAATAACGCCATTCGTATCAAGACCGTCGGAACGCGTTCCAACCGCGACGGCATCGGCGCTGAGGTGCGTGTGCAATCCGCGGCAGGCGAGGGCTGGCAAACGGTTCACTCCGGCTCCAGCTACTGTTCGCAGAGCGAACTGGTTCTGACATTTGGCTTGGGACGTGCGACTGAGGCCGAGTCCGTCGAGATCACTTGGCCCAGCGGCCAGCACGATGCCCTTCACAGCCTCAAGGCTAATAACACCTATACCATCCAGGAAGGCGGCACGATTATATCGTCAAGGCCTTTCCGGCGCTAAGGGGTAGGCGCCAAGCAGCCCGTAGGCCCACCGGTTACGCCTCTCCCGGATGGACCTTACGTGAAATCCAAACACAGGTTAACAGTGGCGCCCTCGAGCGCCAGCAGCCGTGCCTTGGTGACCCGGCCGCCATGCGCGGAGAAGCCCCCGGGCCGGCCATGGGCTGCCACAACTCGATGGCATGGGATGATGAGCGGGATGGGGTTTCTGCCCAAAGCTCGTCCCACGGCGCGGACTTGGGCAGGTTTGCCAATGGCTTCGGCCAGCGCGGCATAGGTTACCGTTTTTCCCGCGGGGATGGTGCGGGCAGCTTCGCAAACCTTCCGCAGGAACCACCCGGTGCCTTCCAGGTCCACCGGAACATCCCGGAAGTCCTGCATTCCTCCCTGCAAGTGCAGGCAAATCCTTTGCATGATCTTATTGATTTGCGGAGGAGGGATGTGCGTGAGCGTTGCGCCCGTCTTCTGCTCTATCCTCGCCTTAGTCATTTTCGCCGTTGCCTCGGGAAGTTGGAAGGCGGTTACGGCGAAGGGGTCGCTGGCGTCAGAACTCTCTCTCCAGGCGATGGCGCACCAGCCTAATGTTGTCTCAAACAGGCAATAAGCCGTGACTGGCATCAGGTCACCTCAAATGGGTGCCGGACTGGTCGGCCACCCGATTCACCGGAAGCTATCCTCCACCAGGATGGCATGAACCTCGCGGGGGCCGTGGACGCCGCGAATCAGGATCTGTTCAATATCTGCCGTCCGGCTGGTGCCCGTGACGAACACCACAGAGCGCCCAGCAGTGGACCGTTCCGGCAAATTGGAAATCGGGAGCTTTGCGAGTACTTCCTCCAGCGACCCGACAAGCTGACTCCGACGGTAAAGCGCGATATGAACAGGAGGGGCCAGAGAGGCCACCTGAACCCCCTCCGTCGCACTACTCAAAACCAGGGTACCACTCTCCGCCAGCACAAAATCGACACCTGTGACACCCACCCCGGCCGCGAAACTGGCCTTGTTGAAGTTCTCCAGGGATTCCGTCCCCCTGCTGCCGTGGCTATTTCCCCAGGCGGTAATCGGCATAGCCCCAATGCCATTTAGTAAGTCACTCATTTTCAATTCAGTAAGTAAGGGGCTTCGGGAAAGCGCAACGGAGCGGCACTCAGCTTTTGTCAGAATATTTTCCAACACGGCCTTCAGTTCCGCTGGGGTGGCAGCACGATGTGGAATTCCCGCCACTTTCTCCCATTCGGCTTCGAATTTTGAAAGGTAGTCTTCCGGCGGCAGAGGGGGCATGATTCCCGCCAAGTCGACCGGCGGCAAGGGGACAACTGACGTGGTCGCATCGTGCCGCCCCAGAGCCTTTCGAATCCTTTCCAGAATCTCTGCGCGCGCCGTCATAGGGAAATCTCCACCTGTTGTTCCCACCACGAAACCCGAGGAGGCCATTGTAGCACGGCTGCTGCCGGCCGTAAGCCATTGAAAAATAAGTGGAAATAATATTTCGAAAAAACTTCAAAAATCCTTGCAACCTTGGTATCATCTGGAACATCCGAATCCACGGGCAGACCTTACAAACCAAGGTGCTCCTAGAAAGATTTGGGAAGGACAATTGCATGCGTACAGTGGTGAAGTCTACGAAAAAGGTTTATAGAAGCCTCTTGCTGAAGAAGCGCGACGAAATTCTGGCTTCCACGCGGAGTGAACCCGAGGCCCTCTCTGCCAGTGTGCAGTCTCCTGACGCCGTGGAATTTGCCGTCAGGACCGTTGAGCAGGATGTCACGGTGGTGACTGCTAATCTGCGCAGCCGGATGTTGAAGGAAATTGAACGAGCGCTGGCACGCTGCGCCGGTGGTACCTACGGCATATGCGAAGCGTGTGGCGAGGACATTTCCCCCAATCGCCTCAAGGCAATCCCCTGGGCACGTTACTGCGTTACTTGCCAGGAACTGCGCTCCAGGAACTAAGGGCTTCGACTCCAAATGCCAGACTCCTCTGTTTGCCGGGAAGGGTCCTTCCCGGTACGGAGGATAGGTCTACCCGGACCGCAGCGGCCGGCACAACGCCGAATTTCGACGGCTGCACGCTTCCGTCAGTTGCGGGAAGCCACGGCTGATATCTGTGGCGAGGTTAAACCGATTACCGCCCGTGGGGCGCAGCATCCTATTCGAAGTCACTCCTCGCGAGTGACTTTCTCCGAAATCGCGAATTTCCCGGGTTGCAATCCCGCCCTTAATGCCAAATCGTGTGCCAACAATTGCAGGTACACGGTGTCAACCAACGTCCCCAGCCCCAGTCTCAAGGGCTCCACCCGCACTAACCGCATATTCGTGGTGTCGTCAAAGGGCAGATCGGTGAAGAGCAGAACTCGCCCGTCCGATTTTTGAATGTCATGCGCGAGCTTCAGCAGCAGCTTGCCGGTCTTCCCCTGGCGGGCCACCAGGATGTAGCGATGGGTAGGGTTGATGATTTCCATGGGCCCGTGGCGGAATTGGGCGGCGCTGATGGGTTCGGCCGCCAGCCGCCTTACCTCCTTGAACATCAAAGCTCCCTGATACGCAGTGGCCAGGTCGGCCCCTCGCGACATCAGCGCCACGTAGGGCGGCTGGTTGATGAATTCTACGATGGGCGGCAGCATGAGCTCGTGCCGCTCTAAGATCCTCTCCTCCGCTTCCACCGCACGCATCACTTCCTGGGTAAGAGCACTGGGATCCTGCTCGGCAACCGCAAACGCCAGGTACATGAGCACCGCTACTGCGCAAGTGTAAGTCTTGGTGCTGACGGCGGCCTGACCGCCCGCCATCATGGGCAGGAGCAGGTTGGCGCGCATGGCAAGTTTACTAGCCTCTACATTGGTCACCGCCAGGACATGGGCTCTGGGGGGGAGGGTTTCCAATAGACGCAATGCCTCCGCCGTCTCACCCGACTGCGAAACTACCACCAAAAGAGTGTCGGGACGCACGACCTTCAGGTGATGATGGACCAGTTCGGCGGTTTCCCAAACCAGGGCGCGCACTCCTAGTTCGGACAAATAGGCCTGCGCCGGGTAAGCCGCGAAGAGCGACGAGCCCATCCCGGTGAAAACCACGGTCGGCGGCCAGTGGGAAGCGAGATTCCGCAGCCCTTTTGCAGGGATCGCCCCGGGGCTGGCATAGAATTTCCGCAGGCCCGAGAGAGCCGCAGGCTGTTGGGAGATTTCATCCAGAAGTTCTGTCATAGTGACCATCCGGTTCCGGAGGCGGTACCGATATCGCCCCGGTCAATTCGCTGGTTAGAACCTTCCGCCCTCCGGCGATTCTACCACTACTTTGCCCAACCCTTGGCGCGTTCAACGGCGCGTTCCCAGCCGGCATAGAGTTCCTCACGGTGAGTGGGGTCCATGCCCGGTTCGAAGCGGGCGCCCAGATGGAGATGCGCCGCCAGTTCCTCCTCATTTTGCCAGAACCCCGTGGCGAGGCCTGCCAAGTAAGCTGCTCCCAACGCTGTGGATTCGGTGCTGGACGGACGTTCGACGGGAATGCCCAAAATATCCGCCTGGAACTGGCAGAGAAAATCATTGCGCGCCGCGCCACCATCCACGCGCAGGACTTCCGGGCGCAAGCCGGAGTCGCGGGCCATGGCGTCAACCACTCCTCGCGTCTGGTAAGCAATGGACTCCAACGCTGCGCGTACGAGGTGAGCGCGATTGGCGCCGCGCGTGATGCCGGTTATGGTCCCACGCGCATAAGCATCCCAGTGCGGCGCCCCCAGCCCCACGAAGGCGGGTACCAAATAAACGCCGTGCGTGTCGGGAACCGAGCGCGCCAGCCCTTCGCTTTCCGCGGCGTGGTTCAGCAGCTTCATTTCATCACGCAGCCACTGGATGGCCGCTCCGGCAATAAAGACGCTACCCTCCAGCGCATAATCCGTGCGGCCCCGCCGTCCCCAGGCCACCGTGCCCAGGAGACCGGACTCCGAGTGCGGGATTTCCGTGCCGGTGTTCATCAGCAGGAAGCAACCGGTTCCATAGGTGTTCTTCACCATGCCGTGCCGGAAGCATTGCTGGCCGAATAGTGACGCCTGCTGGTCGCCCACCACGCCTGAGATGGGGACGGGCGCGCCGAACAAGCGCGTCTCGCCGAAGATGGTGCACGAGGGTTTCACTTCCGGCAGGATCGAGGCGGGAATGGCGAAATAGTTGAGGATTTGGGGGTCCCAGCCCAGCGTGTGGAGGTTGAAGAGCAGGGTGCGCGAGGCGTTGGAGACATCCGTGGCGTGCACGCGCCCGCCGGTGAGCTTCCAGATCAACCAGGCATCGATCGTCCCGCAAGCCAGTTCGCCACGCTGTGCTCTCTCGCGGGCGCCCGGCACGTTTTCCAGCAGCCAGGCGATCTTGGTCCCGGAAAAGTAGGCGTCCGTGACCAGTCCGGTCTTTTCGCGCAGGATGCGGTCGAAGCCTTCGGCGCGGATGCGGTCGCAAAGCGCCGCCGTTCGCCGGCACTGCCACACGATGGCATGGTGGAGCGGTTCGCCCGTGGCGCGGTCCCATAGCACCACCGTTTCCCGCTGATTGGTGATGCCCAGCGCTGCCAGATCCTCGGGCGCCACCTGTGCATCCGCCAGAACCTTCTCCGCCACCGCAAGCTGCGTCTGCCAGATTTCAGTGGCATCGTGTTCCACCCAGCCCGGTTGTGGGTAGTACTGCTTGAATTCCTGGCTGGCCGCAAAACGGGGCCGGCCCTCGTGATCAAACAGCATGGCGCGCGAACTGGTGGTCCCTTGATCAAGGGCCAGGACGTAACGGGGCATGAAATTATCCCTCCGCCATTTAGTAATCCACTCCCTGCCAGTAATTGGGATTGTTCACGATCTCAAAGCGATTGGGATCGGCTTTCACCAGGACATCGGCGGTCGAGTTCCACACCGTGCCGTGGCCGACCGTGCCATTGCCGAACATGTTGTTATCCTGGATGACGGTCTGATCCAGGATGTAGTTGTGGAAACCCTGATTGGTTCGGGCGTTCTCGTCCTGCCGGCCCCAGTAGCCTTGATGTTGAGCCTCATTGGCGCGGTCCGTAGCGGCATACCGATCCGCCGCCTGCTGACCAATTTGGTGGATGGCGTTGATGGCGGGAGCGGCGATGGCATTCGCTTCCCGATTGACCACCGCCAGGTTCACCTGGTAGCTCTGGAGGATGCCGGCCACGGTGGCGCGGTAGTGGTCCGCGAGCCTGGGGTCGATCTGGGTGGTGGATATCGACACGAAATAGTTTCCGGTGAGGCCGGCAGGAGCGGTCTCGCATACGATTGCCTCCATCTCCGTATAGTCTTTTTCCTGCACGTTAGGCGCCGGCTGGTTCATCGCGAATAGCATTCCATGTCCGGTGGCATGGGCGCAACGCTGGCCCGCGGAACCGGGCATCGGCACAATCTGCGTGATTCGATAATCCAGGCGCTGGTTGTTGAGGCGATAAAACTCCTGCATGAGACTCGGCATGGCCCTGGCCATATCCACGTTGGAAGGGAAAATGAGTTTGGCGTTCATCCCGGTGCCCACGCTGCGAGGCTGGTAATTCGAAGGATTGGCCGCCAAGCGCACCAGATTGAGGGAGAGTATGGCATTGTAATGGGGCTCGGTGACCATTGACGTGCCTCCTTGCCCCATGACCTTCCAGCCGGCCGGGATGGCCAGGCTGGCCGAACGGTCCTGATTCCAGGTTTGGTACAACTTTTCGGGGGGGGCGGTCCCGCCGCTCACCGGTCCCGAGCCGCCCGGGTGCCAGACGCTGAACAGGGTTTTCAACATCGAGTTCATGGTCGAGCCAAAGCTCGCCGCATCGTCGACCACCATTCCCGCTTCCATCTGATTGGGGCCGGAGGGAGAGACTATAAGGAGGCCCGCTCGCGGCCGGTCGCCCATCGAATGGTTGACCACCGTGAGGAACACCGCGTCAGAATTGGTGCCACGCACCCGGAAGATCTTTCCCACTTGTGGCTTTTCCCCGCTCGTGTTGTGTATGTTGCGCAGCAAGACCGCCATCGCCGCCGCCGGGGTCGTCGCGCCATCTACGGGTCCGCAGAAGATCCTGCCGTTCGGAGGACTGTCAATCACTACCATGGAACCTTGAGCGTGGGCAACCGGCACGGCGGTACCCGCCAGGAACAAGCATGCCATCAAGAACAATAAATGCTGCCTATATCTGCACATAACCGCGACCTCCTTTGGCCTTCGCGGAACTGCACCGGTATTCTGTTAAGAGAAGACGCGCGCAGCGGGCATGTTAGCAACCGGCTCAAAGGGTGTCTATGCCATCCGTCACATTTCCTCTTGCCATTTGGGGGGCTGACTCTATTCCTCGTGGTAAGGTACCAGGGAAGGACTTACGAAAACCGTCACGGGTCGAACGCCCGGCCCCAGTTCCACAGTTTTCTTGGAATCACGCAGGTCATTGGCGGCAACGGAGATGTCCTCGGTTTGCCGCCCTTCAACCCGCAGGTATACTTGGTTTCCCTCGGGGGCTCGATTGCCTTCCAGCCAGGCGTCGCGCGTATCCCGTAAGACCATCAGTGGATTGCTATTCGGGGCGGCGAAGTCTTCAATGCGCAGGTCTGCGACATCGTCGCAAACCAAGGCGGGACGCTGATCCTCGCGGCTGAAGCTCAGCTGGGCGTCGAGCAAGCGCAGGTTCCTGACGTGCCGGCAATAGAATCCGTAGGCAGGCGACGGTCCGAACATCTTGTATTCCGGGTAATGTCCGGGTAGTTCCGGGATTTCCCGCGTCGCATCAGCCTTGGTCCCTCCCCCGGCAAACTGCAGGCGGATATTCGAGAGCGTGATGTTCTCGAGCGCGCGTTCCGGCAGACCCACGATGGCGCAACCCGTGGCGTCGGCTCCGGTCGCCTGCACATTGCTGATTATCACGTTCCGGTACGAGCCCAAGCCCGGAGTGGGAGCGCCTTCATAGGGGGGCCGCGCCCGGTTACCCAGTCGAAGGAAAATAGGGCCGTTGACATTGCGCATCACGATGTTCGAAACCGTCACGTTTTCCAGCGTGCCGCCATCGACGCATTCCAGCGCAATCCCCGCGAGTTGCGTGTCATGAACGGCGCAGTTGCTGATGGTGACGTTTTCAAATCCCCCCACGCTTTCCGTGCCCAGCTTGATGCCATTACATTGGGAGCTGACAGTGCAGTTCGTAACCACCACATCGCGGCAAGGACGGTCGATGGTGCTCTTCAGCACGATCGCATCGTCGCCGGACGAAACTTCACACCCGGAAATGCGCACCCCCGAGCAGGCATCGATATCGATGCCGTCGTTGTTCGTATTGCAGCGGCTGTGAACCGTCAGTCCGTGGATGGAGACATCCTCGCAGGCCAGATAGTGCTGCACCCACATGGGAGAATCCAGAAGGGTAAGATCGGCTACCTGCACGTGGCGGCAGCTCACCATCCGGATCAGATAAGGGCGGTCCCCGTATCGATGGACCGGCTTAAAGCTTGCTCCCTGCCCATTGATCGTCCCCCTCCCCACCAGCGCCACGTCTTCCAGATTCTCGGCGTTGATGAGGCTTTGGTTGGTATAGCTGTCTGAATAGCTCCGAATTCCCGGTTGGACATGTGGGTAGTCTGCCAGGTCCGTGCTCCCCAGCAACACCGCGCCCGCTTCCAAATGCAGGTGCACGTGGCTCCTGAGAGTGAGGGTTCCCGAGAGATAAGTCCCGGGCGGGAAGTGAACCACTCCCCCCGACTGCCCGGCAGCATGGATGGCCGCCTGGATGGCCTTAGTATCCACGGTCTGTCCGGTTGCCGTCGCGCCATAATCCTGTACGTTGAAAATGCCTTGCGGAGGGGTAGCCGGCTTGGTTTGAGCCAAGGCCTGGGTCGTGCCCGGAAGGGCGAGGGCGCTGGCCGCCCCTAGCGTCCCCAGGAGCTCACGTCGATTCACAGGGAGTGTCATAGGAGATTTCCCCTTGTTTTGAGTTTGAGATCATACCACCGCCCCACATACTGCGGTACAATACCTCCCCTTATTCAACCGACTCGAGCTACGCGCTTCCACAGAGCCTCACCCGTTGAACCGCGCTGCTATTGGCCGATAAGAGCTGATGAGCCACAGGGGAGGAATGTAAGCTCCCGAGCAGAGAACATATCTCACCCGCAGTCATTAACAACGAGCAGAGGGGGACACCCATGTCTTCTAGCAACGAATATAACTCTAATATGCAATATCTACTGGTCTTATTCATGATCGCCGTGGCGGCGTGGCCGGGCTCGGCCTGGGCCGCAGATCACGACGCCGTTTCCAATCCTGGCGCGGGTAAAACCAGCCCGGATAGCCGGCCCCTTTCAAGCGGCGATAGGGCTGTGTTAAATGAGCAACTGGCGCGGCAGCAAGCCCGAATCGACCAATTGGAGCGGGCTTTGGAGAGAGTAACCCAGCGATTGGATCAACTTGAAGTCGCGCAGAGAGCCTGGCCCCCCGCACCATCCGGCGGCGGGCAAGTGGCCCGTTCAAACGCAATCGTGCCCGCCCGGACCACTCAATTTGGGGAAAACAAGCCCGAACCCCTGGTGGCTTCGGCTGCCCCTCCACCGCCCATTGCATTCGCGCCGGCTCCAGCGGCTGCTCCCCCGGCGCCTTCTCCATCTCCTGCTGTGGCAGCAGTGCCCGCCATCCCCGCGCTTCACACGGCTCAGCCGCCGGAGTCGAACAATCCGCAACCCTCTCCCCTCTCGTTCCGGATCGGCGATGCCGAGTTTACCCCGGGAGGGTTTGCGGACTTTACCAACGTATTCCGGTCCACAAACGTGGGCAGCGGCGTGGCCACTTCCTTCGGCACTATTCCGTACAGCGTCATCAGCGGGGCCCCGAATCCCGCGGGGCGCATGACGGAGTATCGCGCTCTCGCCCAGAACTCCCGCATCAGCATGAAAATAACTTCCAAGGTTTCCGGCTACAACGTTACCGGGTACGTCGAGAGCGACTTTGCCGGGAACAATCCCAACAGCCTGTATGTGACCAGCAACTCCAGCACCTTCCGTTTGCGCCACTACTGGGTGCAGTTGATGCGCGGTAAGTTCGAGGTTCTTGGCGGCCAGGCCTGGACCCTGATGACTCCCGGCCGCACGGGCATATCTCCTATATCCACCGATGTCTTTATCTCCCAGGTCCAGGATTCCAATTACCAGCTCGGCATCACCTGGGGGCGCCAAAGCCAACTGCGCCTGGTTTACCATCCCAACCCGGAATGGGCGATGGCAGTGTCCATTGAAAACCCCAATCAGTACCTGAGCACGGGCGTTGCGCTTCCGAGTCCAGTCTATAACAGCCAATTCGACATGGCCGGCAACCAGACCACTACCCCCAACCTGCACCCCGACATCGTCTCGAAGATCGCGTACGATCCCATCGTCAGCGGCAGGCATATGCATGCCGAGGTGGGAGGCATCCTGCGCTCGTTCCATGACTTCACCCCTGCTACCAACTCCCAATCAACTATTACCGGTGGCGGGGTCGCGGCGGGAGTAAACATCGAACTGACGAAGGACTTTCGTTTGATCGCCAATGGGTTCTATAGCTACGGCGGGGGGCGGTACATCCTGGGCCTCGGCCCGGATGTCATCGTCAAGCCGAATGGGATGCTCTCCGGCGTGCATGGAGGTTCCGGTGTGGCAGGTTTCGAGTTCCAGGCGAACCCCAGCCTCCTGGTCTTCGGATACTACGGCGGCGCTTACTTTCAGCGCAATACGGGATACACACTGGACGCCACGGGCAAGCCCGTCTGGGTCGGTTTTGGCGCCCCCACTAATACCACAACTGCCCTCAACGCGAATCGGGCGGTCCAGGAACCGACCTTCGGGATGACTCGGACGTTCTGGAAGAGTCCGAAATATGGCGCGCTGCTTTGGGTCAATCAGTACTCGTATGTAACTCGAGCTCCCTGGATTGTGCCTTCTGCTACGGGAAAGAACGCCCACGCGGGTGTGGCCTATACCGACCTTCGGTACGTGCTGCCCTGACTTCGGCTTGGGGAGGTAGACTGTTTCTTGCAGAGGCCACCCAGTTCCGGCACAGAGATTACGGTGAAGTTCCCACACTCCTCTGCAGCACGGATTGGAGGCCGCAGCGGTATCACTGTCTTCGGCCTGAATTCTGGCGTGGGCTTTCGGGTGCGAGCGCCAGATTTGTTCGTGCGCTCCCAACCGCAGGTTCAAATAATCAGCTTCAATGAGAACTGCAATTGGCGCGATGTGCCTGCCGTTTTGGAGATCACGCCAAAACCCGTGCCCCGGACCACGTTCGCGGGCAGGCCAAAGTTCACGAGATTGAAGACGTTAAAGAACTCGGCTCGGAACTGGAGGGTGGCAGCCTCGCCGGATCCCCTGCGGCCGAAATGCGTGTCCTTCATGAGCGCCACGTCGAAGTTCGTGTAGGCCGGGCCGCGGAAGGTATCGCGCCCCAAAGTGCCCAGGCGGCCGGAGTTAGGACCGGTCCCCCCTGGCAAACCAATTGGAATATCGAAGAAAGATGCATTCTCGGCCCCGCGGCCAAAGTAGTCCTCGCGCACCGTCCGCCCCGTGGAAAGTATGGGTGTTCCAACCTGGTCGGGACGGTCCGCGCCCCCGCTGCCGTAGCCACTCTGCTGGATCCCCGAATACACCGTGAAAGGCGATCCCGAGGTCAGCGTCGTGATATTCAGGAACTGCCATCCCGAGGTAAGGTGGCTGCCCAGCGGCTGGAGAAAGCCGACGCGATCGAAGGGTAACACTTGAATCAAGCTGATGGCGAGGATCTGCGTGACATCGAACGTCGACGGTCCCTTGTCCACCGCCGGATGCCAGGGGTTCTGTGGAAGGGCGAGTTGGACGTTGCCCGCGCCGCCGACGCCCGCTCCCAGGACGCTGCTCGTATCATCGAGAGATTTCGAAAGGGTGTAGTTCGCCATGAAACCCAAGCCGTACCTTACGGAGGTTTTCGACGCCGATGCCTGGAGCGAGTGAAAGGTCGAGTGCGACCGGCTGGCCAGCAGCGTTTCTTCGGCGATTCCGCCCACCACTTGGCCGGCCGCGTTGAACTGGGTGAAGGGGGCAAAGGCGGGGTCCGCTCCCCCGTAGCTGTTGGGCAGGATCACAGCCGGCAAATGCACTCCCATGGTGGCAACGTAGTCCGCGCCAACCATCACGTCGCCAAAACTATGCGCGAAGCCGGCGGAGTAGGTAGCCACGTAACCGTTCCGAAAGTTGGTGGTGATGCCGAGGAGGGCAACGGGATGAAATTGGTTGCCGGGGCTCCCGGCCGCCAGATCCTCTTCGAAGCGTTGCAGGTCAATCTCCGTGTTGGCGGGCACGTCTTTGGTGTTGCCGGTGGTGAATATCAGATCCCCTTGCGGCGTATAAACCGGCGGCGCATTGAAGGGCATGACGGCATTCTGAAACGGGACCGGCGCCCCGGGCAAAGCCGAAATGTACGGGCTGAAGGTCATGGGGATGCTGCCGGTAAGGAAGTTGTCCTGCCAGAGGTTGGGCAACAAGGTCACGATAGACCCGCCCCCATGGATGTTGGTGCGATCGGTTAGCTGCCAGGCGAGGGAAAGCCGCGGTCCCCAGCCGCGCCAGTCCGTGTCGTAGGGCGGCTGCGGGTTGAATAGGAAGATCTGGTACGTCCCGGGATCCCAAGACCGGGCAGATTTTCCGTCAGGTCCCACCAGCCGCGGCGCGGAGGTCAGGTGGTTCGGCTCATGGATTGTTGTGCCGAGTTCATAACGTAGGCCGTAGGTCACGGTGAGACGGGGCGTGGCCTTCCAGGTGTCCTGAAAGTAGAAGTTATAGGCCTCGCGTCGAGTCTGTTCCTCATCGATGTGATCTCCCTGGGGGAAACCCGGCGAGGGAATCCAACTCGTAAACGAAAATGGGGTGGCGGTCAGAAGGCCGGTCAGAGAATCGGGCAAGGGATCGCCGGGCTCGATGTCGTGCTGGCCGCTGGCCGAAGCGATGTGCACGGGCGAGAACGCCGTACCACCCCCGAAGGTGTAACTGCCGTTGGGCGTAATGCCGAAGATCACGGTATCACGATTGAAGCGAGCCTCAAACCCCGCCTGAAGGTTGTGCTTGCCGTGGACGTACGAGAGGGTCTGGCGGAACTGCCAGAGGTTGCCGAACTCCTCGGTCCTGGTGCCGCCCGTACTATTGAACGGCTCGAATAATCCATCGCCAAAGTTCAGGGCCGGCTGGACCATATTGATCGGAACGAAAGAGGGGGTGCTACGAAGGTACCCCAGCGTTGTCTCCAGCACCAGGTTGGAAGTCGGCGTGCGCGTGTAGTGCAGTCCCACGTTGCGCTGGTTATCCAAAAAGGTGGTGGCGAAGCTCGGATCGACGGCCGTCTGGTCAGGATTGGTCAACGGGCCATCGGTGTTATCCAGGTTGAAACGGGTAAAAAGCTGGGCCTGGTCGGAAATCTTGTGGTCGACACGGATGGAAAACTGGTTGCTCGTGGTCGCGACCTTGGACGACGTGGCGTAAGTGCGCTCGCCGTACGGTCCCGCCGGGTCGTTGGGTTGCGGGTATCGCGCCAGGACCGGCTGGATCTCCGGACTAATCGGCACGCTGAGCGTGTCACCGGGAAATGTCAGCGTGTCGACGCCCTGGCGCTCCTGGGCCGTAGGGACGGCCAGTTCCTGCGTGGTGCCCAGCACCTGGCGGAACCCCTGGTACTGGCCGAAGAAGTAAGTGCGCCCGCGGCTGCTATAGATTCCCGGCAGAGACAGCGGCCCGCCGATGGTAAATCCGAACTCATTCCGCTGGAACGGCGGGATCCGCCCGGGGCTGACAAAGCTCCGGCGGTCGAAGAAATTGCGCGCATCCAGAGCAGCGTTGCGCAGGAACTCAAACACGTCGCCATGTACCTGGTCGGAACCCTGCCGGGTCACCACGTTGGTATAACCCGCGGCGCCGGCGCCAATCTCCGGCGGCAAGATGCCGGACTGCCCCTGGATCTCCTGAATCGCATCCACGTTGAAGTTGGAGAACGTGGCGCCTCCCTGCTCGGGGTCCGTGGTGTAGATGCCGTCCATCGCGAAGACGGCCGTGGTGCCGCGCTGCCCGTTGATGGCGAATTGCAGGGTGAAATTGTTGGCGCCATTCGTATCCGTGGTGGTGCCCCCGGCCAAGGAAAGGAACTTGGTAAAGTCGCGCTTGTTGAGCGGCAGGTTGGTCACCTGCTGCCTTGAAAGCGCGGTCTTCCCCTCGCTGCCATTTCCCTGCGGAGCAGCGGTTTGCTGGTCCGCCGACGTCGCGGCGCCTGAAGAACCGGGGGGATTCTGCGCAGATTCTTGCGCCCTGGCCTTGGGAAGAACCAAATCCAATTGCAACATCAAAAAGATTCCGGCGAACGTTAAGAAAGCTGGGCGGGATTTCCTGGCCTCTTTGATATCAACCTCCCATCGAAATTTCTCATGGATTAGTAACCTACCCCGAATCGGGCGAGCGCACAATCGTAAAAGGTGCGTTCCTTGGTGATGAGCAATTCCGATGTAAGGCCAAAGAGCCGCGGAGGAACCCTGCAATACGACCATCTCCACGCTACCCTGACTCATGTGCACGGAGCAATTTTTGGATATACGCGGCCCATACGCATCCAGGCGGGGTGGGCGGCCTCTGCACCGGAAGCATGCTTCCGGGTGCAAAAAGCGGCAGCGAGCTGCCGCACTCCAAAACGCTGCACGCCAAGGCCCGTTGCGAGGCTTTGGACTGCGGTAGCTTGCTACCGCTTTGCTCTATGCCAGCTCGCTGGCGGCCTCTGCACCGTAGCATGCTTCCGGTTGCAAAAAGCGGCAGCGAGCTGCCGCACTCCCAAGCGCCATTTCCCAAAACCCGTTTCCTGCCGGTAGGAAATTTCGAAAATAGTTTCAGACAATGTGGCCGAATTTGGCCGAAAAAGGCCCGATTCCGCTTGACTTCGCGCCGCCCGGTCATCACGCTTATACATGTAGACTATTAT